>NZ_VFUR01000002.1:0-419951 GCF_006441095.1 Mesorhizobium sp. B2-5-4
ATCCAGGCGATGAAGGCCGCCAACATCGACATGAAGGCAGTCGTCGTCGGCGGCGTCGACGCCACTCAGGACGCGCTTGCCGCCATGCAGGCCGGCGACCTCGACGTAACCGTGTTCCAGGATGCGGCCGGCCAGGGCGCCGGTGCGCTGGATGCGGCGCTCAAGCTGGCCAAGGGCGAGAAGGTCGAACACAAGGTCTATGTCCCGTTCCAGCTCGTCACCCCGGCAAACATCGACAAGTTCCTGAAGAAGAACTGAGCCGCGGACATACGGAGCGGCGCTCTCGCGCAAAGACAGCGCCGCTCCTCTTTCCCTCGGCGCCTGACAGCTGCTCGAGGAACGGCCGCGGCTGACGGAGGATAGAAGATTGGCACAGACATCTCACGGCGTCGGCGGGGTCAGCTATGATGCCAAGAAGCGCACATGGCCGGCTGAGTTCAACGTCTTCCTGGCGCTTGTCATCCTCGTCGTCGTCTTCGAACTGATCGGCCGCATCTTTCTCGGCGACAGCTTCCTGTTCAACACCCGCAGCGACGTCTCCGGCATCTTCAACGAGGCCCGCCTGCAGATCATCATCCTGCAGGTGGCGATCGTCGGCATCATCGCCATCGGCGTGACGCAGGTGATCATCACGGGCGGCATCGACCTGTCCTCGGGCTCGATCGTCGGCGCGACCGCCATGATCGCCATGAGCTTCGCCCAGGTCGCGACCGTCAACGGCAACCCGAATCCCAAGGCGATGTTCCTGGCGCAGGGCTGGACCGACCTGCCGGTGATCGTCCCGGTGCTGGTGGCGATCGGCTGCGGCCTGCTCGCCGGCTTCGTCAACGGCGCGCTGATCGCCTACACGCGCATTCCGCCCTTCATCGCCACGCTCGGCATGATGGTGACCGCGCGCGGCATCGCCAAATGGTGGTCCAAGGGCCAGCCGATCTCGTTCCCGACGGACAGTTTCGCCGCGATCGGCAAGGGCCTGATGCCCGTCATCATCTTCCTGTCGCTGGCGGTGCTGTTCCAGCTGATCATGACCTACACCAGGTATGGAAAGCATTGCTACGCGATCGGCTCCAATGAGGATGCCGCGCGCATGTCGGGCATCAAGATCGCCAACCACAAGATCCTTGTCTACGTCATCGCCGGCATTCTTGCCGCGCTCGCCGCCGTGGTGCTGTCCTCCAAGAACCTTACCGCCCAGGCCGGCATGGGCGTGATGTATGAACTCGACGCCATCGCCATGGCGGTCATCGGCGGCGTCTCGCTGTCGGGCGGCCGTGGCTCCATCATCGGCGCGCTGATCTTCGGCGTCATCATCTCCGGCTTCACCTTCCTGCGCCTCGACGCCTACTACCAGGAGATGGTCAAGGGCGTGATCATCGTCGGCGCGGTCGTTCTCGATCAGTGGCGCCAGCGCATGCGGGCATTGAGGGCTTGACCATGTCAGATATCGTCCTGAAGACCGAAAACCTGACCAAGCGCTATGGCGGCGTGCATGCGCTCGAAGGCGCCAACTTCGAGCTGCGCAAGGGCGAGCATGTCGCCATCATGGGCGACAACGGCGCCGGCAAGTCGACCTTCGTGCGCCAGATCACCGCCGTCGAGCAGCGGACCAGCGGCCAGGTCTGGTTCGACGGCAAGGAAGTGAATTTCGCCGGCCCGATCGAGGCGCGCGAGGCGGGCATCGAGACGGTGTTCCAGAATCTGGCGCTGGCCGACGATCTCGACGTGCCGTCGAACCTGTTTCTCGGCCGCGAAAAAGTACTGTTCAATCTCGGGCCGTTCTCCATCCTCGACCGCAAATACATGCGCAAGGCGACCGAGGCGGCGCTGGTGCGCACGGCGGTGAAGATCCCCAATCTGTCCAACACCATCCGCCATATGTCGGGCGGCCAGCGCCAGTGCGTGGCGATCGCCAGGACGGCGACCTTCGCCTCCAAGCTGATCATCATGGACGAGCCGACGGCAGCGCTTGGCGTGCAGGAGACCGCGCAGGTCGAAAACATCATCCGCACGCTGAAGGACAATGGCGAGCCGCTGATCCTGATCAGCCACAACATGCGTCAGGTGTTCGACCTTTGCGACCGCATCGTGGTGTTCCGGCGCGGCCGTATCGTCGCCAATCTGCGCAAGGAGAATACCGACGGGCAGGACATCGTATCGTACATCACCGGCGCCAAGACCGGCGAGGCGGAACTCGCGGCCTGAGGCCGGGCTCGGAGGCGACGGTCATCGCCTTCCCGTCGATCTGACTTGACCGGAAAATCATCTAGCGCCCATGACCGGCGTCCCGCTTCGAACCATCCCCAGAGGAAATTTCCATGACTGTTCGCTTCGCCCTCCTTGGTGCCGGCCGCATCGGCAAGGTCCACGCCCGCGCCGTCGGTTCCAACCCCCAGGCAAAACTGGTCGCCGTTGCCGACGCCTTCGAGAAGGCGGCGAGCGAATTGGCTGTTGCCTATGGCGCCGAGGTGCGGACCATCGACGCCATCGAAAAATCGAAAGATATTGACGCGGTCGTCATCTGCACGCCGACCGACACGCATGCCGATCTGATCGAGCGCTTCGCCAAGGCCGGCAAGGCCATCTTCTGCGAGAAGCCGATCGATCTCGACGTCAAGCGGGTCGAGGAGTGCCTGGCCGTGGTCGACAAGGCCAAGGCGACGCTGATGGTCGGCTTCAACAGGCGCTTCGACCCGCATTTCGCCGCCGTGCGCAAGGCGATCGACGACGGCGCCATCGGCACGGTCGAGATGGTCACCATCACGTCGCGCGATCCCGGCGCCCCGCCGCTCGACTACATCGCCCGCTCCGGCGGCATTTTCCGCGACATGACCATCCATGATTTCGACATGGCGCGCTTCCTGCTCGGCGAGGAGCCGGTCGCTGTCAGCGCCCACGCTTCGGTGCTTGTGGACAAAAAAATCGGCGAGGCCGGCGATTTCGACTCGGTCAGCGTCATCCTTGAAACCGCATCGGGCAAGCAGGCCGTCATCTCCAATTCGCGCCGCGCCACCTATGGCTACGACCAGCGCATCGAGGTGCATGGCTCCAAGGGCATGGTGGCGGCCGAGAATCAGCGGCCGGTGTCGATCGAGCTGGCCAACGAGAAGGGCTATACGCGCCCGCCGCTGCACGATTTCTTCATGACCCGCTACCTCGACGCCTACGCCAACGAGATCGCCGCCTTCATAACCGCGGCGACTTCAGGCAAGAAGGCGGCGCCGAGTGGCGCGGACGGCCTCGTGGCGCTCAGGCTGGCCGATGCGGCGCTGAAGTCTGCGACCACGGGCAAGACCGTCCGCTTGGACAAGTAAGAACGCATCCGGACCCAACGCACAGGAGCAGAGCGATGAGCGCATCCGCCGATCGCAATTCGAACACACGCGTCATCGTCACCGGCGGTGCGCAAGGCATCGGCTTTGCCGTCGCCGAAGCCCTGGCCGACGAGGGCTGCCGGGCGCTGGCGCTCATCGGCCGCTCGCAGGAAAAGGGTGACAAGGCAGTCGCCCATTTCAAGAAATCAGGCGTCGACGCCATTTTCATCAGCGCCGACGTTTCGAAGGTTGCCGACTGCAAGCGCGCGGTCGCCACCGCGCTCTCCCATTTCGGCGGCATCAACGCGCTGGTCAACGCCGCGGCCACCTCCGCGCGTGGCTCGCTGGTCGAGACATCGGAAGAGCTCTTCGACCAGATATTCGACACCAATGTGCGCGGCCCCTTCTTCCTGATGCAGGGCGTGGTGGCGCATCTCCTGGAGAAAAAGGCGCCCGGCTCGATCGTCAATGTGCTGTCGATGTCGGCGCATACCGGCCAGTCCTTCCTCACGCCCTATTCGACCAGCAAGGGCGCACTGATGACGCTGACCAAGAACGTCGCCAACGCCTATCGCTTCAACCGCATCCGCTGCAACGCCGTGCTGCCCGGCTGGATGGACACCGAGGGCGAGGACATCGTTCAGAAGAAATGGCACGGAGCAGCCGACGACTGGCTGGAGAAGGCCGAAGCGGCGCAGCCGATGGGCCAGTTGGTCAAGCCGGACCAGCTCGCGCGGCTGATCAGCTACATGGTCAGCCCGCAATCGGGCGTCATGACCGGATCGCTGGTCGACTACGACCAGAGCGTCGCGGGATCGTCGCCGGAATAGCGACAACCGAGTAGTCCACGTCCAGAAGCAGTTCTGCCAAGCGCCGGCCCCTGTTGCCGGCGCGTCGCTATTCCCATATAGTCAAGGTAGTCAGAATGGTCACGGGGATCGAAATGCTGTCTGCTTCCAAAGAAAGCACCAACTGGACAGTCGCGGGTGCAAAAGCCCGGCTCTCGGAGGTTATCGAGCGCGCGCAGTCGTCGCCTCAGACAATCACCAGAAACGGCAAACCAAGCGTGGTTGTGGTCTCGGCCGAGGAATGGCAGCGGAAGACCGCGCGCAAGGGTACGCTTGCGGAGTTTCTGCTGGAGTCGCCGCTGCGCGGCGCCGATCTCGACCTTGAACGTCAACGCGACGAACCGCGTGATCTGCCGTTGTGAGATTGCTGCTCGACACGAAGGTCCTGTCCGAGGTGACAAGGCCGTCGCCGGACGCACGCGTTTTGGATTGGCTGGACGGGCTTGATGAGGACCGCTCGTTCATCAGCGTCGTGTCGATCGCCGAGATCCGGCGCGGCGTCGCCCTCATGGATGAGGGCCGCAAACGCGAGGCGTTGGCCGAATGGCTCGCTCGGGACTTGCCGCAGCGCTTCGAGCAGAGGGTTCTTCCGGTGGACGAACTGGTTGCCTTGGCTTGGGGCGACCTGATGGGCCTTGCGAAACGTCGGGGTCGCGGTCTGTCGTCGATGGAGGGACTGATCGCAGCCACCGCGGTTGCGCAGGAGCTGACTTTGGCAACGCGCAACACCAGGGACTTCGAAGGCTTTGGAATTGAACTCTTCGATCCCTGGACCGCATGAGCCAGCATCGAGATTATCAAGGACATGAACGATCTCGACCAAAATCACGTCCTGCCAAATTTGGGCAGCACCAACTGGCTCCGGCGCGGCATCTGGTTCCCCCAGGGCCAGGAGCACATCGCAAACTGAAGCAATGCGTTGCCTCATCAAGCCGCGTGACAAACGCCCTCGCTTCCACTATATGAGCCGCATGATCAACCTGACCGCCACGTACTGGTACTTTAGGAGCTCGCTGGCGGCGGGAGGATTGCGCTCGATCTGAAGATTGCAGCAACAAGATCCGAACAGCCGCCAGACCTGGCGGCTTTTTTGTTTCAGCCGGCAGGTTCCCAAACGTAGTTTTACGCAATTCCGGACGGAAAACCGCTACGCACTTTTCCTGGAATTGCTCTAACAGGAGCAGAAAGCCGTGTTGACTACCACAGACGACCTTCGGGTCAAGGAACTTAGACTGCTGAGCACGCCGGAAGAGGTGATGCGCGAGATACCGCGCTCACTGACGGCGACACGCACCGTTGCCGCCTCGCGCAACGCCATCCATTCCATCCTGACAGGGGCCGACGATCGACTTATTGTCATCGTCGGCCCCTGTTCCATCCACGATCCGGTCGCGGCCGTTGACTATGCCAGCCGTCTGGCGGCGCTGCGTGAGGCCCTGGCCGACCGGCTCGAGATCGTGATGCGCGTCTATTTCGAAAAGCCGCGCACGACGATCGGCTGGAAAGGCCTGATCAACGATCCCGACCTCGACGGCAGCTTCAACATCGACAAGGGGCTGCGGATGGCGCGCAACGTGCTTTCGGCCGTCAACAATCTCGGCCTGCCGGCGGCGACCGAATTCCTCGACATGACGACGCCGCAATACATTGCCGACCTCGTCGCCTGGGGCGCCGTCGGCGCGCGCACGACCGAGAGCCAGATCCATCGTGAGCTGGCCTCCGGCCTCTCCTGCCCGGTCGGCTTCAAGAACGGCACCGACGGCAATCTCAGGATCGCCGGCGAGGCGGTGAAGTCGGCCGCCCAGCCGCATCATTTCATGGCTGTGACCAAGGGCGGACGCAGCGCCATCGCGGCGACGACGGGCAACGAGGATTGCCATGTCATCCTGCGCGGCGGTGTTCAGCCCAACTATGACGCGGCAAGCGTCGAGGCCGCATCCTTGGAACTCGCCCGCATCGGCATCGCGCCCCGTCTGATGATCGACGTCAGCCACGCCAATTCAGCCAAGAAGCCCGAGAATCAGCCGAAAGTGGCGGCCGATGTCGCGGGCCAGGTGGCGGCGGGCGACGAGCGCATCATCGGCGTCATGATCGAGAGCAATCTCGTCGCCGGCCGGCAGGATGTCGTGGCCGGCAAGCCGCTGGTCTACGGCCAGAGCATCACTGATGGCTGCATCGACTGGGCGACAACCGAGACTGTGCTGCACGGTCTTGCCGGTGCCGTCGAATGGCGCCGCTCGGCCCGCCGCGCCATGCTGGTCAGCCGGCAAGGGGCAGCCTGATACGACGGTGATAAGGGCGGCGCCAACCGGAATTACGCCGCCCTCAAGCCTTCCCATGCAGTGAACACGGAGACCGCAAACAGCAGCAGCCCGGCCGCCCGGCCGGCGAATGCTGTCGCTCGCGGATTGGCGACCAACAGCTTGCGGCTGCGGCCGGCTGATATTGCGAGCCCGCCATAGATCGCGGCCTGCGTCAGCACGGTCAGCAGGCCCATGGTCGTCGCCTGCATCCAGATCGGACCGTAGTGCGGTTTCAGGAACTGCGGGTAGACAGCCAAGACGAAGAGATAGGCCTTGGGATTGATCAGGCAGGTCACGAAACCTTGGCGAAACGCCTTCCATGCGGAACGGCTGCCGGCTGGCCCGTCATGGCCGACGGTGATCGAGCTGCGCATCAGCGTGAGGCCGATGAATGCCATGTAGGCGGCGCCGGCAAGCAGCAGTGGCTTGAACAGGATCGGCACGAAATGCATGAGCAGGCCGACGCCGATAGCGCCGTTCAGCGTGTGCACCATGCCGCCGACCATGATGCCGCCGGTCGCCGCCAGGCCCCTGTCGCGCCCACCGGTCAGCGCATTGGCAAGCACGAACAGCATGTCCATGCCTGGAACGGCGATGATGCCGAACAGGAGAAGAAAGAAAAGCCAGAGATTTTCCGCATAGCTCATGTCAGTTGCCTGTCGCCTCCCGCCGGCGCGCCGCCAAGGAATTTGTTGATTTTCAAGCCGATGGGCGATCCTATAGATCGAGCCAACTGACGATGGTGTGTCAGTTGTGATCGCAGCCGGTGAAAAAAATGCGCAAGGCATCGCGCCTGTTCGAGATCATTCAGATCCTGCGGCTGGCCAGCCGGCCGGTGACGGCGGCAATGATTGCCGGGCAGCTGGAAGTGACGATACGCTCGATCTACCGCGACATCGCGGCACTGCAGGCCATGCGTGTCCCGATCGAGGGCGGCCGTGGCGTCGGCTACATACTGCGCCCCGGTTTCGACCTGCCGCCGCTGATGTTCTCGATCGAGGAGATGGAGGCGATCGTGCTGTCGCTGGCGCTGCTGGAGCGCACCGGAGACGACGAACTCAAGCAGGCGGCCAAGCGCGTCAGCGCCAAGATCGCCGGCGCGGTGCCGCCGCCCTTGCGTCAGACGCTCGAGGCCAATGCATTGCACGCCTGGGGCTTCGCCGCACCGTCCGCCGGCACGATCGACCTTGCGCTGGTGCGCCGCGCCATCCGCGACGAGGAAAAGCTCGATCTTTCCTACCGCGACGAACTCGGCCGTGCCTCCGAGCGCCTGATTCGTCCGATCGCGCTGATCTATTACGCCGAGACCGCCAACATCGTAGCTTGGTGCGAACTGCGCCAGGCAATCCGCAATTTCCGCAGCGACCGCATCGAGGATTGCCAGCCGACCGGCCTACGCTTCAAGGGCGAAGGCGATAGGTTGCGGCAGGTGTGGATCAATGGGTGGGAAGTCAATGCAGCGGCCGCCGGCTAAGGCGACCAGCGCAGTGAACCCTACCTTACATCCACCCAGCGCTTTTCCTCATAAGAACGCGCCATCGCATGCACGGTGCGCTCGATCTCCAGCCCTTCGGCGAACTCGATGAGCCGGGCCGGCTTGCCGGCAAGCCGCGTCAGCAATTCATGGCATTCGATGATCTTGAGGTCGTTGAAGCCGAGGCTGTGGCCGGGCGCCGGTACGAAAAGGTCGTAGGGCCTGTGCTGCGGCGCCACCAATATGGTGCGATAGCCCTGTTCGGTCGGCCGGTCCGATGTGAGGTAGAGCTGGAATTCGTTCATCCGCTCCTGGTCGAACAGGATCGATCCCTTGGAGCCGAAGATCTGGATGGCGATGCGGCCCTTGCGGCCCCAGGCCGAGCGGTTGACCTGCAGCGTGCCGGCAACGCCGTTTTCCAGATGCATCAGCACGCTGGCGATATCGTAGGTCTCGACCGCGCGGCGCCCGCCGGCCGCCAGCTTACGGTCGGCATAGGGCTTGGCCATGTCGCAGATGACGCTGGCGACGCGGCCGAACAGCGCCGTGACCAGCGACAGCGGATGCACGGCGAAATCGTCGAGCGCACCGTAGCCGGAAGACGCCTCGTGCTTCCAGAAGAACAGCGCCTCGGGATCGGCCATGAAATCCTCATCCATCTCGATGCGCAGATGGTTGACCTCGCCGATGATCTTCTCGTCGAGCAGCGCGCCGATGTGACGGATGGCCGGGCTCTGAATGTAGTTGTAGCCAAGCGCCGCGACCTTGCCTGATTTCTTGGCCGCGGCTGCCATCGCCTCGGCTTCGGCAAAGCTCGGGGCCATCGGCTTTTCGCACCACAGATGCTTGCCGGCTTCGAGGACGGCGATGGCCATCTCCGGATGAAACTGGTTGGGCGTGGTGAGCGAGACGATATCGACTTCGGGATCATTGATCACGGCGCGCCAGTCGCCGGAGGCCTTGGCGAAGCCGAACTCGCCGGCCTTGCACCTAGCGAGATCCTCGTTGATCTCGCCGAGATGGACGAGCCTTGGCTTGGTCGCGTCGGGAAAGACCGCACCGACCGCACTCCACGCGATGGCGTGGCATTTGCCCATGAAGCCCGTGCCGATAAGACCTACGCCGACCATTTTTCGTTCCTCCGCTGCCATGAATGCTGCGCGGATGAATTAGTCCATTTTCTCCAGGAATGGAATGTCTGCCTCATTTTTTATGGCGTTCTTGCGCAGGCCCGCTATGATGGGGCAGAGAGAGCTTCCAGACAGCCTGAACAGAGCGACGATGGACGAACAGGTACCTCGCGACTTCGAGACGCTGCGCGCCACCATTCTGGATCGGCGCGAGAGCTTGCCCAAGCGCATCGCCCAGATCGCCGCCTATGCGCTCGACAATCCCGACGATATCGCCTTCGGCACCGCCGCCAGCATCGCCGCTTCGGCCGGCGTGCAGCCCTCGACCCTGATCCGCTTTGCCCAGCAACTCGGTTTCGACGGTTTTACCAGCCTGCAGCAGGTGTTCCGCGAGCGGCTGCGCGAGCGCAACTCCTCCTATGACGAGCGGCTGCAAGCGCTGCGCGCCAAGGCCGAGGGCGGCGCCGGTCACCGGGCGATCTTCGACGGCTTCATCGCCGCCGCCAGCACCTCGCTCAACGATATTTCCCGCACGCTGGATGACACGCATCTTGAAGACGCGATTTCGCTGCTGGCAAAGGCGCAGACCATCTATGTCTTGGCCAAGCGGCGCTCCTATCCCGTGGCGAGTTATATCGCCTATGCGCTCGGTAAGCTGAAGATCCGCAACCAGCTGATCGAATCGGCCGCCGGCCTGAATGCCGAGATGGTCGGCTTCGCCACGCCGGCGGACGCCGTCATCGCCATCAGCTTCTCGCCCTACGCGCCGGCCACGATCGAGGAGGCGCGCGCCATTGCCGAGCAAGGGGTGCCGATCGTTGCCATCACCGACAGCTCATTCTCGCCGCTCGCCCAGTTCGCCAGGGTCTGGTTCGAGGTTGCCGAGGCGGATTTCGCCGGCTTCCGCTCGCTGTCGGCGACAATGGCGCTGGCCATGGCGCTGACCGTCGGCGTCGGCGAGAAGCGGCGCGACGCGACGCGCAAGCGCAAGGCTTGATCGAGCATCCCATCAAGGCAATTTTAGCCCAGGGAATGCTCATTCCATATTGACTATGGATTGGAATTATTATTTCATATTGTCGGCGCCACGCTGCCGCTCGCGCGTGTTACCCAAACAATGTTGTCCATGACGACAAGACCGACGGGAGGTTCCAATGAGCGAAGCCGTGGACGCAAGACAGGCGCCGCTCGACGTCATCACCATCGGCCGCGCGTCCGTCGACCTCTATGGCCAGCAGATCGGCTCGCGGCTTGAGGACATCACCTCTTTCGCCAAGTCGGTCGGCGGCTGCCCGGCCAACATCTCGGTCGGCACGGCGCGCCTCGGGTTGCGCTCGGCACTGCTGACGCGTGTCGGCGACGAGCAGATGGGCCGCTTCATCCGCGAACAGCTGAAGCGCGAAGGCGTCAATGTCGACGGGCTGAAGACCGACAAGGAGCGGCTGACCGCGCTGGTGCTGCTTTCGGTCGAGAGCGAAGGCGTTTCGCCGATGATCTTCTACCGTTCCGACTGCGCCGACATGGCGCTGGCCGAAGAGGACATCGACGAGGCGTTTATTTCCTCGGCCCGCGCGATCGTCGTCACCGGAACGCACTTTTCCCGCCCCAACAGTGACGCCGCCCAGCGCAAGGCCATCCGCATCATGAAGGCCAGGGGCGGCAAGGTGGTCTTCGACATCGACTACCGGCCGAACCTGTGGGGTCTCGCCGGCCACGCCGAGGGCTTTGAGCGTTATGTCAAATCGGACCGGGTCTCGGCCCAGTTGAAGACGGTGCTGCCCGATTGCGATCTCATCGTCGGCACCGAGGAAGAGATCATGATCGCGTCCAGCGCCGACGACTGCCTGAGCGCGCTGAAGGCGATCCGCGCCCTGTCCTCGGCCACCATCGTCTTGAAGCGCGGCGCCATGGGCTGCATCGTCTATGACGGGCCGATCAGCGACGATCTCGAGGACGGCATCGTCGGCGAGGGTTTCCCGATCGAGATCTACAACGTGCTGGGCGCCGGTGACGCCTTCATGTCGGGCTTGCTGCGTGGCTGGCTCGGCGGCGAAAGCTTCGCCACCGCGGCGACCTGGGCCAATGCGTGCGGCGCCTTCGCCGTGTCGCGGCTGCTCTGCGCGCCGGAATATCCGACCTTCGAGGAGCTGCAGTTCTTCCTCAGGAACGGCAGCAAGCATCGCGCGCTGCGCAAGGACGAGGCGATCAACCACATCCATTGGGCGACGACACGCCGGCGCGGCATCCCGTCGCTGATGGCGCTTGCCTGCGATCACCGTGTGCAACTCGAGGATGTAGCGGCCAAGACCGGCGCCGATCCGGCGCGCATACGCGACTTCAAGGTGCTGGCGGTCAAGGCAGCGGCCAAGGTCGCCGCCGGCCGCGACGGCTATGGCATGCTGATCGACGAGAAACACGGCCGCGAGGCGATGTTCGAGTTCGCCCGGCATTCCTTCGCCTGGCTTGGACGCCCGGTGGAACTGCCGGGCTCGCGGCCGCTGCGCTTCGAATTCTCCCAGGACATCGGCTCGCAACTCACCGAATGGCCGGTCGATCACTGCATCAAGTGCCTGTGCTTCTACCATCCGGACGATCCGGCGGCCTTGAAGGAAGAACAGCAGCAGAAGCTGCGCGCGCTGTTCGAGGCCGCACGCAAAGTCGGCCGGGAACTTCTGATCGAGATCATCGCCGGCAAGCATGGCAAGCTCGACGATACGACGATCCCGCGCGCGCTGGAGGAACTCTATGCGCTCGGCATCAAGCCGGACTGGTGGAAGCTCGAACCGCAGGCGTCGAGCGGCGCCTGGGCCAGGATCGAGGCGGTGATCCTGAAGCACGATCCCCGGTGCCGAGGCATCGTACTGCTTGGCCTGGAAGCGCCGCAGGACGAACTGGAAGCGGCGTTCGCCGCCACCGCCAAGGCGCCCATCGTGAAAGGCTTTGCCGTCGGCCGCACCATCTTCGTCCACGCCGCCGAACAATGGCTGGCCAGCAAGATGTCGGATGAGGAGGCTGTCGCCGACATGGCGTCGCGCTTCGAACAACTGACCGAAGCGTGGCTTGCCGCGCGCGGCCGCAAGGCGGCATAACAAGGCGCTGCATAAGGACTGCGGAGGAAAAACCGATATGACCAAGACAATCCGCCTGACGATGGCGCAGGCGCTGACCCGCTTCCTGTCCCACCAGATGACCGACATCGACCGCAAAAAGGTGCCGATTTTTGGTGGCGTCTGGGCGATCTTCGGCCATGGCAATGTCGCCGGCATCGGCGAAGCGCTCTACCAGGTGCGCGACCAACTGCCGACCTTTCGCGCCCATAACGAACAGGCGATGGCGCATGCGGCGATCGCCTATGGCAAGGCCAACTTCCGCCGTCGCTTCATGGCTGCGACCTCTTCGATCGGCCCCGGCGCGCTGAACATGGTGACGGCGGCAGCACTTGCCCACGTAAACAGGTTGCCCGTCCTGTTTTTGCCGGGCGATGTCTTCGCCAACCGCATTCCCGACCCCGTGCTGCAGCAGGCCGAGGATTTTTCCGACGGCACGGCGACGGTCAACGACTGCTTCCGGCCGGTGTCGCGCTATTTCGACCGCATCACGCGGCCGGAACAGATCATCCCGGCGCTCAATCGCGCCATGCAGGTGCTGACCGACCCGGCCGATTGCGGCCCGGTGACGCTTTCGCTCTGCCAGGATGTACAGGCCGAGGCCTATGACTATCCCGAGAGCTTCTTTGCCGAGCGGATCTGGCGCCAGCGGCGGCCGCGTCCGGACCGTGGCGAACTGGCGGCCGCGGTCGCGGCACTCAAGGGCGCCAGGAAGCCATTGATCATCGCCGGCGGCGGCGTTCTCTATTCGCAGGCTTCCGATGAACTGGCCAAATTCGCGCAAGGCGCGGGCATTCCGGTCTGCGAGACGCAAGGCGGCAAGTCCTCGCTGCCGGACGATCACAAGCTCAACATGGCGGCGGTTGGCGTCACCGGCACCTCGGCCGCCAACCGGCTGGCGGAAGAGGCCGATGTGGTGCTTGCCATCGGCACGCGGCTGCAGGACTTCACCACCGGCTCGTGGGCGCTGTTCAAGAAGTCCGGCAAGACCATCATCGGGCTCAACGTGCAGCCTTTCGATGCCGGCAAACACCGGGCGCTGCCGCTGGTCGCCGACGCGGCCGAAGGGCTCGCCGAACTCGCCGCCGCGCTGCAAGGCTGGAAGGCGCCTGAGGCCTGGACCGACAATGCGGTCACCGGCAAGAAAGCCTGGCAGGCCGACGCGGCCAAGGTGACGGCCTCGACCAATGCCGCTTTCCCCTCAGACGCGCAGGTGATCGGCGCCGTGCAGCGCGCCATGGGCTCCGGCGTGACGCTGCTGCATGCCGCAGGCGGCCTTCCCGGCGAATTGCACAAGCTCTGGCAAGCGGGCGCGCCCGGCTCCTACCATGCCGAATACGGCTTCTCGACCATGGGCTACGAAATCGCCGGCGGGCTCGGCACCAAGATGGCCAAGCCCGACGATGAGGTCGTGGTCATGATCGGCGACGGCTCCTATCTGATGCTGAATTCCGAGATCGCCACCTCGGTGATGCTTGGCCTCAAGCTCACCATCGTGCTGCTCGACAACAGGGGTTTTGGCTGCATCAACCGGCTGCAGATGGCGACCGGCGGCGCCAACTTCAACAATCTCCTGAAGGACTCGCGCCACGATATTTTGCCCGACATCGACTTCGCCGCGCATGCGGCGAGCATGGGGGCGATCGCCGAGAAGGTGCCGTCCATCGCCGAGCTGGAAAACGCGCTGCAGAAGGCCAAGAAGAACGACCGCACCACCGTGCTGGTCATCGACACCGATCCGCTGGTTTCCACCGACGCCGGCGGCCATTGGTGGGACGTGGCGGTGCCGGAAGTGTCCGCCCGCAGCCAGGTCAACGCGGCGCGCAAGGTCTATGATGAGAAACGGCAGATGCAGACCATCGGCGATTGATGTCGGCGCCGAGGCTCCTCCCTTCTCCCGTTTACCGGGAGAAGGTGCCGGCAGGCGGATGAGGGCGGCTCCAACGAACAAGAAACTGTTTTAGCACCGGAGTGACGACTTGAAAGCCAAACTGGGCATGTCCCCCATTGCATGGTGGAACGACGATCTTGCCGAACTCAGCGATGACGTGTCGCTGGAGGAATGCTTGCGCCAATCGCGCTCGGCCGGCTTTACAGGCATGGAGATGGGCCGCCGCTTCCCCAACGATCCCGCCGTCATGCTGCCGATCCTGAAGGCCGCCGACGTGACGCTCTGCGGCGGCTGGTTCTCGGGCACGCTGGTCGACGAGGAAATGGCTGCCAACAAGGACCGCATCCAGCCGATGATCGACCTGTTCAAGGCGGTTGACGCGCCTTGCATCGTCTATGGCGAGGTCGGCCGCTCGATCCAGGGCGACCGATCCAAGCCGCTCGCCACCAAGCCGAAGCTCACCAGTGATGAGATGAAAGCCTACGCGCGGCGCTTGACGGAATTCGGAGAATGGTGCGCCGAGCAAGGCATGCCGCTTTCCTATCACCATCACATGGCGGCCGTGGTCGAGACCGAGCCGGAGCTCGATGCCTTCATGCGCCATTCCGGCGAAGGCATCCCGCTGCTGCTCGATGCCGGACACCTCGCGTTTGCCGGCGGCGACGTGCTGCGCGCCATCGACAACCATCACAAGCGCATCAGCCATGTCCATGTGAAGGATGTGCGCATGGATGTGATCGACAAGCTCGACCGTACGAAGCAGTCCTTCCTCGACGCCGTGGCGCTCGGCGCCTTCACCGTGCCGGGCGACGGTTCGCTCGATTTTGGCGCCATCGTGCAGCGCTTCGCGGATCATGGCTATGAAGGCTGGTTCGTGGTCGAGGCCGAGCAGGATCCCAGGAAGAACCCGCCGCTCAAGATGGCTGAGGTCGGCTACAAGGAGCTGATGCGGGTGATGACGGATGCCGGCTACACCGTCGAGACACAAGGCTTTCCGAGTGCCTGAAGGCTGGATTCACGGTGCCGCGCGGTCTATCTGAGGCAGATTGCTGAGTTACGGATGGCGCGATGAAAGATTATGAACACCCGTTCTTCCGCCCGCTTTGGCGGCGCATCGCCGTCGTCGCGGTCTGCCTGATCTGGTCGGTGATCGAATTCGCTTCCGGCACGCCGTTCTGGGGCGTGATCGCGCTCGGTTTCGCCGGCTACGGCGCCTGGCAGTTTTTTTATCTCTACAAGCCGGCTGAAGAAAAAGAGGCCGAGCCCGAACCGAAGGAGTGACTGGTCGCGTAGGCGATTAGCTTGCAGCGCCTCGGCCAATCTGAGGCGTCTGCGATGATCGTTTTGAACAACCGGTGAAATCGTCGGCCTGGACAAGCTGCAACCCGTCAAGCCACTGGAACAGGAGAGACAAAATGTCCAAACTGCTCGTCAAAGCCGACAAGGGCCATGGCCGCGTCGCGCATGTGACGCCGAAAAGCGCCGGCTGGACTTATGTCGGTTTCGACCTGCATCGGCTGAAACCAGGCGAAAGCGCCTCGGGAAAGACGGGCGACCGTGAAGTCTGCCTGGTGTTCGTGACCGGCAAGGGTACCGCGACAGCCGCCGGCAAGGACCTCGGCCTGCTCGGCGAGCGCATGTCGCCTTTCGAGGGCAAGCCGTGGTCCGTCTACGTGCCGCAGGGATCGGACTGGTCGGTGACGGCCGATACCGAGCTGGAACTTGGCGTGTGCTCGGCGCCCGGCCTTGGCGGCGGCCTGCCGGTCCGGGTGATCGGACCGGACGATCTCGGCCAGGAGGTGCGGGGCAAGGGCACCAACACGCGCTACGTCACCAACATCCTGCCGGAAGGCCAGCCCGCCGACTCATTGCTGGTGGTCGAGGTCATCACGCCCGGCGGCCACACGTCGAGCTACCCGCCGCACAAGCATGACCAGGACAACCTGCCCGCTGAATCCTATCTCGAGGAGACCTACTACCACCGCCTCAACCCGCCGCAGGGCTTTGCCTTCCAGCGCGTCTATACCGACGCCGACAAGGATGGCCGGCGCGCGCTGGACGAAGCCATGGCGATCGAGGACGGCGACGTGGTGCTGGTGCCCAGGGGCTATCATCCCTGTGCCGCCTGCCACGGCTATGACCTCTATTATCTCAATGTGATGGCCGGGCCGAAGCGGACGTGGAAATTCCACAATGCGCCCGAGCACGAATGGTTGATGAAGGCCTGACCGCTCTGCGTTTCCGGCTGAACCTATTGGTCCAGCTTTGAAAAATCGTCGGCTAACGACCCTGAGGGTCGATTTGCCTTCGAAAACCCTTCAAAGCTTCGTCAATCCGTCATGGAAATCACCTATGGCAACGGTTCCAGTGCATGTCGCCCAAAAGTGCGTAGCGGTTTTGGGACGACGACATGCACCAAATGAAGACTTAAAGCGCGTCGCACCCTCACTTCAAACGCGGCGCGCTTTAACGAGGACTTCCCATGCGTTATGCCATTTATTTCACTCCCCGGCAGGACGAGCCGCTGGCGCGAATCGCCGCCAACTGGCTGGGCCGCGACCCGTTTGGTGCCGCGACCAGGCCTGTTGAGGCTGTTGCCGACTTGTCTGCGGCGGAAGTGGCCTTCCACACCGCTTCGGCGCGCCGCTATGGCTTTCATGCCACGCTGAAAGCGCCCTTCCACCTGGCTGCCACAGAGACCGAGGCTTCGCTGCGCGCGGCGCTCGACCGTTTTGCCGAAGCAACGCCTGTCGTGACGGTCCCGCGCCTTGTCGTCAGCCAGATCGACGGCTTCTTCGCGCTTGTGCCGGATGGTCCGCTGCCTCCGCTCAACCGCTTCGCCGACGACGTCGTGCGCGATTTCGACCGGTTTCGCGCTCCGTTGAGCGAGGCCGAGATCGAGCGGCGCAGTCCGGATTCGCTGAAGCCGGCCGAGTTTCGCAATCTCTGCCAATGGGGTTACCCCTATGTCTTCGACACCTTCCGCTTCCACATGACCCTGTCCGGCCGAGCCGGACCGCAGGAAAGCCCCCGGCTGCGCGCGGCGATCGACAGCCTTTTCGCCGATGTGTTGCGCCAGCCCGTGCTGGTGGATGCGCTGACATTGTTTGTCGAACCCGAACCCGGTGCGCCGTTCATGGCGCTTTCCCAGCACGGCCTCGGACGCCGCCCGGCCCGGAAAATCGCCTGAACGAACCCGACTGCAAGAATCAAGGACTACCCGCAATGACCGTCGAAACTGTCCTTTCCAACGCCCGCATCGTTCTTGCCGACGAGATCGTCGAGGGTTCACTGGTGCTGCGCGACGGCTTTATCGCCGGCATCGATGCTGGCACTGGCCGCATCGGCGAGGACATGGGCGGCGACTATATCATTCCCGGGCTGGTCGAACTCCACACCGATCATCTCGAAGGCCATTACGCGCCGCGGCCGAAAGTGCGCTGGAACCCGATCGCCGCGGTGCTTGCCCATGACGCGCAGGTCGCGACCGCCGGCATCACCACCGTGCTCGACGCGCTCCGCGTCGGCATGGACGAAGACGCCGACCTGACATTGGACGACATCCGCAAGCTGGCCGATGCGATCGAGGACAGCGTTGCGCAGGACCGTCTGCGGGCCGATCATTTCCTGCATCTTCGCTGCGAGGTTTCAGCGCCGGATTGCCTCAAGGCATTCGCCAATTTCGACGGCGACGAGCGGGTCAGGCTGGCATCGCTGATGGACCATGCGCCGGGCCAGCGCCAGTTCGTCAATCTGGAAACCTATGCCTACTACTACCAGCGCAAGCTGAAACTCTCGGATCGCGACTTCCAGAAATTCTGCGAGAAGCGGATGGACGAATCGGCACGCAACTCCGGACCGAACCGCGTCTTCATCGCCGCCGCCTGCCAGGAGCGCGGTATCGTGCTCGCCAGCCACGACGACGCCACGTCGGCCCATGTCGACGAGGCCATTGAGCAGGGCGTGCGGGTGGCCGAGTTCCCGACCACCGAGGAAGCGGCGCGGGCCTCGAAGGCCGCCGGGCTCGGCGTGCTGATGGGCGCGCCCAATGTCATGCGCGGCGCCTCGCATTCGGGCAATGTCTCGGCCCGCACCTTGGCCAGCGACGGCCTGCTCGACATCCTGTCCTCCGATTACATCCCCTTCAGCCTGATCCAGTCGGCCTTCTTCCTCGGTGACATGGTCGAAGGCATTTCGCTGCCGCAGGCCGTCGCCATGGTTTCGAAGAACCCGGCGCAGGCCGTCGGCCTTGACGACCGCGGTGTCATCGAGCAGGGACGCCGCGCCGATCTGGTGCGCGTGCGCGTCGACGATCACGTTCCGGTCGTACGCACCGTATGGCGGCAGGGACGCCGGGTGGCATGATGGTGTCGGCCTTGATCGAGCGCGAACTGTCCGCCGAAACCTTTCCGATCCGTCACGGCGTCTTTGTCGCTGTCGTGGGCCCGAGCGGTGCCGGCAAGGACACGGTGATCGGTTATGCCAAGGCGCTTTTCGCCGACGAGACGCAACTGGAGTTCGTGCGCCGCGTCATCACCAGGCCGAGCGACGCGGCGAGCGAGGATCACGACACGCTGGCCGACGCCGCCTTCGCCGAGGCCGATGCCGACGGCGCCTTCGCCATCTCCTGGGAAGCGCATGGCCTGCGCTATGGCCTGCCTGCCGATGTCGACTGGTCCGTCTCCAATGGCCACGTCGCCGTGGCCAACGTGTCGCGCGCGATCATCCCCACCTTGCGCGAACGCTATGCCAATCTGGCAATCGTCGAGATCACCGCTTCGCCCGAGGTGCTGGCGGAACGGCTGGCGATGCGCGGCCGCGAGTCGCGCGGCGAAGTGCTGGCGCGGCTGGCGCGCAGCGCCAATGTGACCTTGTCCGGTCCGGGCGTCACGTCGATCGACAATAGCGGCCCGCGCGAGGTGGCCGGCGAGCGCTTCGCCGAGCTGCTGCGCAAGGCGATGGCCTTTTCCGACATGTCGGGCCTGATCTAGAGCCGGGCCCGCTTCACCCGTTTGCTTGCGCTGCCGCCGGAACGCTTGGGGATGCTGGCCGCCTAGGGTGATTCTGGATTACGATCCGGAATTCGCCCCGGGAATCAGGGTCGAGCCAGACAGGAAGCCTTGATGCAGACATTGACACCCGTCCTCTCGACAATCACGGCGGCATTTCTCGCCTCCTTGGTCGAAGTTGTCGAAGCTTTCACCATCGTGCTTGCGGTCGGGGTGACACGCAGCTGGCGTCCGGCACTGACGGGCGCCGCGCTGGCGCTGGCGCTGCTGGCGGCCCTGGTGCTGGCGTTCGGGCCGCTGCTGGCGCTGGTGCCGGTCACGACGCTGCAGTTCGCTGTCGGGGTGCTGCTGATCCTGTTCGGCATGCGCTGGCTGCGAAAGGCCATCCTGCGCAGCGTCGGCGTCATCGCCCTGCATGACGAGGAGGCGGCCTTCGCCAAGGAAACCGCGGCGCTGCACCGGCAGGCCGACGACCGGCGCGCCGACTACCTCGCCGGACTGGCCTCCTTCAAGGCGGTGCTGCTCGAGGGCGTCGAGGTGGTGTTCATCGTCATCGCCGTCGGCGCCGCGCATGGACAGACATTTTACGCCAGCATGGGCGCGCTGGCCGCTTTCATCCTGGTGATGCTTGTCGGCCTGGCGGTTCACCGGCCGCTGGCGCGCGTGCCCGAGAATGCGCTGAAATTCGTGGTCGGCCTGATGCTGACCAGCTTTGGCATCTTCTGGACTGGCGAGGGGATCGGCGCCGACTGGCCGGGCGCCGATCTTGCCCTGCTCGCCATCTTCGCCATCGTCGCTCTGGCGTCCTTCGCCATGGTGCGCTGGCTGCGCGGCACCCGTCCGACAGCAGCCGGAGGGCTCGCCCGATGAACGTCCTTCGTCTCGTCGCCAGGGAATTCTTCGGCATGTTCGTCGATGACGGCAATCTGGCGCTGCTGGCGCTGGTCCTGGTGGCCGCCGTTACCGCGGGGGTGAAGCTGCTCGCACTGCCACCGCTGCTTGGCGGTGGGCTGCTGCTGGTCGGCTGCCTTGCCATCCTTTTGCAAAGCGTTCGCCGCGCCGCGCGCGAGGGCAGCAGGTAGTTAAGTCAAGGCCGCATGGACGGGATGACCCGACGGTGGCCATGAAGGCACGCCAGCCCCGCGGCTCCCCGCAGCGCGGGTATGCTACTTCCTCCACAGGGACAAGCACCACGCTGGCTGGCGTTATTCCGCCGCCGCGCCGACCGCGCCCTTGCGGGCGGCATCGACCATCCGCCGCCGCGCCCGGAACACGCCCCATTGCTGGTCGACCAGCACGCCGATGAGGATGACGCCACCCATCACCGCGAAGTTGAGCGAGGAGGGAATGCCGAGCAGGTTGACCAGGTTCTGCAATTCCTGCAGCAGCACCGTGCCGAGGATGACGCCGATCAGCGAGCCCTCGCCGCCGCGCAGCGAGAAGCCGCCTAGCACGGCGGCCGCAATGGCGTAGAGCTCGTAGAACTGGCCATGGCTGGCCGGCGAGATCGAGCGCGTATACATGGCGAAATAAATCGCCGACAGCGCGGTGAGCACGCCGCAGATGACGTAAGCCGCCATGACGACGCGCCCGGTGCGAATGCCGGAATATTTCGCCGCCTCCTCGTTCTTGCCGATGGCGTAGAGATAGCGCCCGAACACCGAGCGGTGCAGCACCACCCACATGACGATGGCGATGACGATCAGCGCGAAGAAGGAGTTCGGCACGCCATACGAGCGGCCGGCGGTCAGGAATTCGAGCGTTGGGAAATTCTGGCCGAAGGCGAAGCCCGCCGTGCCGTCGGCGGTGTAGAAGCGCGCGACGCCGCGATAGATCAACAGGCCGCACAAGGTGACGACGAAGGGCTGCAGCTTGAGCCGCGTGATCAGCCAGCCATGCGCCAGCCCGATGATGGCGCCGAGCACCAGGATCAGCACGAAGGCGATCGGCCATCCCATGCCGCGTACGGCGATGAAGTCGATGAACAGCGTCCCGAGCAACGCGACGACGGAGCCAACGGACAGCTCGATGCCGCCGGTGATGATGACGAAGGCCTGCCCTATCGACAGGATACCAAACAGACCGATGAGGTTCGAGGTGTTGGCGAGATTGATCGGCAGGAGGAAGCGCGGATTGATGATGGCAACGATCGCTCCGACCACCAGGATCAGGATCAGCAGCCCAAGATCTTTCTTTGTCATCGTCGTCTCCGCTTAGCTAAAGCGCGTCGCGCGCTTCAGCTCTTTGTTTATGCATGCCGTTGCCGCAAAACCGAGGGTCACTTTTGCGCGGCATGCATTAGTTTGCCGGCTTGCCAACCGCCAGCAGCAGCACGTTTTCCTGGCTGAACTGATCCTTGTCGAGAATGCCCGAGATCTGGCCCTCATGCATGACGGCAATGCGATCGGAGACGCCGATCACCTCTTCCATGTCGCTGGAGATCATCAGCACGGCGACGCCGGCGTCCGCCAGCGCCCGCATCAGCCCGTAAATCTCCGCCTTGGCGCCGATGTCGATGCCGCGCGTCGGCTCGTCGAGGATCATCACCTTCGGGTTCATGGCGAGCCATTTGCCGAGCACGACTTTTTGCTGGTTGCCGCCCGACAGCGTACCGGTGCGCGTCTGCACCGAAGGCGCCTTGATGCCGAGATTCTTCTTTTGCTTCTCGGCGGTAGCGACTTCCGCGCTGTTGGAGACCAGCGAGCGCCTGGCATGCGCCGGCAAATTGGGGAGTGAAATATTCTGGGCGATCGACAGGTCGAGCAGGATGCCGGTCAGCTTGCGGTCTTCCGGCACGAGGAAAATGCCTTGCGCGACGGCATCGGCGGCACTCGCCAGCGCCAGCGGCTTGCCGTTGAGTTCCAGCGTGCCGCCAAGGCTGGCTTCGATGCCGAAGAACACCCGCGCCAGTTCGGTGCGGCCGGAGCCGACGAGGCCGGCAAGGCCGAGGATTTCGCCGCGCCTGACGTCGAGATCGACCGGCCGGCTGGGATAGGTGGGGGTGCGGATGGCCTTGGCCGAGAGCGCCACGGCGCCCGGCGCCCGCCCCGCCTCGGAGGCCTTTTCACGTTCCTTCAGCATGCGGCCGATCATCAGCTTGACCATCTGGTCGTGGTTGATGTCGCGCTTGCCTAGCGTGCCGGCCAGCATGCCGTCGCGCAGCACGACGACCCGGTCGGCGACGCGCTCGATCTCGTGCAGGCGGTGCGAAATGAAGATGACGCTGATGCCGTCGGCCTTCAGCGCCTTGATGACGTCGAGCAGCTTGTCGGTTTCGGCGAGCGGCAGGCTCGATGTCGGCTCGTCGAGGATGACCAGCCTGGCCTTGATCGACAGCGCCTTGGCGATCTCGACCATCTGCTGCTGCGCCAGCGACAGGTCCGCGACCTGTGTGTCGGCTGAGAAATTGGCGCCGACGCGCTTCAGCAGCGGCGCCACCATTTCGCGCAGTTTCGCGCGGTCGACCAGCCTCAGCGGCCCGGCGCGCAGCGGTTCGCGGCCGAAGAAGATGTTGGCGGCGACATCGAGGTTTTCGAACAGGTTGAGTTCCTGGTGGACGAAGGCGATGCCGGAACCAAGGCTGCCTTCGACCGTCAGGTCCTTATGGGCGGTGCCGTCGACGGTGATGGTGCCGGTATCCGGCGTGGTGACGCCGCCGAGGATCTTCATCAGCGTCGACTTGCCCGCGCCGTTCTCGCCGACTAGGCCGATGACCTCGCCCGGCCTGACCTCCATGGAAAACCCGTCGAGCGCCACGACGCCCGGATAGGTCTTGCGCACGTTCTCCAGGCTGAGGAACGGAGTGGTCGCCGCGATGGATGTGTCGGAATAATTCATCATGCCTGACAGCAGCCGGTGGGCCAAAACGGCCCGATCTGCAGACTGACGATCCCGGCAGGGTTCGTCAATGCGAACAGCCGGCTCAAGCGAGTTGAGCCGGCTGAACCGGGTGTAGTGTTAGTTTCCAGACATCGCCTTGAGATTGGCGGCATAGGCGTCAACGTCATCCTTGCCGATGATCTTGGTCGGGATGATGATCAGGCCGTTGGCCGGGATGCCCGATTTGTCGCCCTTGAGATAGGCGGCCATCAGCTTCATGCCCTGATAGGCCCATTCGAAGGGCTGCTGCACGACGGTGGCGGCAATGGTTCCTTCCTTGACGCCGCCCAGCGTGATCGGATCGTCATCGAAGCCGACGACGGTGATCGAGCCGAGCTTGCCGGCATCGCGCAGCGCCTCATAGATGCGTGGCGTGTTGTAGGAGTAGAAGCCGACCATGCAGGTGACGTCGGGGCTGGCGACAAGCGCGTCCTCGACATTCTTCTTGGCGCGCGCCTGGTCGATGTCGTCGCCGCGCACGTCGACGAGCTCGATCTTGGTGCCGGCGAGGCCATCCTTCATGCCCTGGATGCGCTCCTTGGCATTGTCGGCGCCGAGCAGGCCGACGAAGCCGAGGCATTTGCCGCCGTTAGGCATCGCCTTCTTGGCGATTTCAGCCGCCTGCTTGCCGGCGTCGACGTTGGACGAGCCGATATAGGCGACGCGCTTGGTCTGCGGAGCATCGCTGTCGGTGGTGAACAGCGCCGTTTGCGAAGCGATCTTGTTCAGGCCATCGGTCGAGGTCTTGGGATCCACGGCCGAGACCATGATGCCCTTGACGCCGGCGGTCACCAGATCGTCCATCAGCCGCTGCTGGATGGCGACCGAGGATTGTTCGGGATATTTGAGTTCGAGCGTGTAGTCGGGCAGTTCGCCCTGCGCCTTCTTGACGCCGGCTTCGGCCGCTTTCCAGAAATCGGAAGCGCCGTTGACGACGAAGGCCAGCGTCGGCTTGTCGTCGGCGCGCGCGATAGCCGTCGCCGTCAGGCCGACAGCCAGGGCCGCGGCGGCCACGGATGCATTGCGTATCAAGGATTTCATGTTCAACCTCCCGTTTTGGTCAGTGGTAGGACTGACCGGACTAGCTCACTGGAATGTCTTGCTCACTGGATTGTCTTGCACACTGGAATTGCCGTTTGCGGCTTGGACGCCCCTCCTCCCCAAGGGTTCCCGGCACTGAGAAGACTGGCGTCGTTCCCAGCCACGGCCACGGACTTTAGACAACCATTCTTCATTCGTAAATAGTCCGATTTGTCTGACATATCACATATGCGAGACAAAGTTGGCGGGGGCAAATACCGCTCGCCATCGGGCCATTCACAGACGCTCCCACCACACTCCCACCACACCTGGACCGGGCCGGATGCGATGGATTGACGGTACAGCGCATTCTTGTATTAGTAAACACTATTAGCAAGGACCGATTTGCCGACGCGTCGATCCCGTGGCCGCACGAAGCTGAAGCCGCACGATCTTGGGATTTTGCGACGCTTGAGCTTGCAGAGGGGATGAGGTCGCGAGGATGATAATAGTTATTAGTTCGGTCGATGTCCCCTTGGACTGGAAGCATCGCCTCATCTTGTCGGCCCGGCGGGCCGCGGCTAGACAGGCTGGGGATTTGGGGGCGGCATGAGCGAGACGATGGACCGGGCCATTGGGAAGCGCCGCAAGGCGGCGGCAAAGCCCAAGGGCCGCGTCACCATGACCGACATTGCGCGCGCCGCCGGCTGCTCGCAGGCGACGGTCTCCTTCGTGCTCAACAATTCGCCGGGCATTCGCCTGTCGCAGCAGACCCGGGAGCGGGTGATCGAGGCGGCGCGGGCGCTCGGCTACAGCGCCCCCGCCTTTTCGGCGCTGAAGCAGCCGGTTGCAGCTTTCGAGGGCGCCGCCTTTGATGGACCCGCCTTTGATGGGCTCGACGGCGTGATCGGCTTTGCCGTCGACCAGCTCGCCACCAGCCCGGAGGCGGTCGTGGCCATCGAGGGCGCGCGGCAGGCCTCGTGGAATGCCGGCAACGTGCTTTTGGTGGCGCAGACCATGGGCGACGCCGTGATGGAGCCGCGCGCCATACAGGCGCTGACCAGGCGGGGCATTTCGGCGCTGATCTACATGACCATCTTCACCCGCGAGATCACGGCGCCGGACTTCCTCTACGGCCTCGACATCCCAGTCATCCTGCTCAACTGCTACACGTCGGACTATGCCTTCCCCGCCGTGGTGCCCTCCGAGATCGCCGGCGGCCAGAGCTCGACGCGGCACCTGATCGGTCACGGCCACCGCCGCATCGCCACCATCACGGGCGAACCCTGGATGCAGGCCGCGCAGGACCGGCTGAAAGGTTACCGCCGCGCGCTCGCCACCGCCGACATCCCGTTCGACCCCGAACTGGTGGTCGAGGGCGACTGGTCGGCCAGCGCCGGTTACGCCGCGACGGTGAAGCTCTTGGCCCTGAAGGACCGCCCGACCGCCATCTTCTGTCAGAACGACCGCACCGCGATCGGCTGCTACGAAGCGCTGAAGGAAGCCGGCCTGCACATTCCCGCCGACATTTCGGTCGTCGGCTACGACGACGAGGAAATCGCCCGGCATTTGTTCCCGCCGCTGACCACCTCGATCCTGCCGCATATGGCGATGGGCCAGTGGGCGATCGAGCAGCTGGAAGCGCCGGCGCAGGTGGGCAGGGGGCGCTATCCCATCACCAAGCTGGAGTGCCCGCTGGTGGAGCGGGAGAGCGTGGCGACGTTCAAGGGCGCCGCATGAACGCCGGCGTTTTCTCCGTCCCACCGTGCTCCCCGCGCCTTGGCTTCATCCTGATTGCAGTCTAGCCTGCGCCCACAGCCAGGAGAGGGGCATATGACGTCGAGTTTCACCGTTCATGACGCATCCGGCTATGAGCAGCTCATGGGCCGCTGGAGCCGAAAGCTCGCGCCCAAATTCATCGATTTCGCCGGGCTCGCCCCCGGCGAACAGATCCTCGACGTCGGCTGCGGCACCGGCAGCCTGACCTTCGAGCTGGCGAAATCCGCCGGGCTCGCGGCGATCACGGCAATCGACTTTTCGCCTGTTTTCGTCGAGGCGGCAAAGCGGCGCAACACCGATCCGCGCATCGAGATCAAGCAGGCGGACGCCACCGCCTTGCCGTTCGCCGACAATGCGTTCGACCGCGCGCTGGCGCTGCTGGTGCTTCACTTCGTGCCGGAAGCCGGCAAAGCGGTTGCCGAGATGCGCCGGGTAACGCGGCCGGGCGGCGTGGTCGCGGCCGTGGTGTGGGACCATCTCGGCGGAATGGCGGGCATGCGCATGATGATCGACACGGTGGCCGCGCTCAGCGAAGGCGGCCGCCAGATGCGCAGCCGCTATTGCTTCCAGCCGATGATGCAGCCCGGTGAAATGAAACGGACCTTCGTGGAGCAGGGGCTGGCCGAAATGACCGAAACCGAGCTGATGATCCGCATGGATTACCAGGACTTCGCCGACTATTGGGCGCCGATATCGGCCGGCGAAGGCTCACTCGGCAAATACATGACCACGCTGGAGCCGGCCGAGCGGGTGCGCACCGAGGCTGCCGTACGCGATGCCTATCAGGCCGGGCGACCGGACGGGCCGAGGTCGTTCGCCAATGTCGCCTGGGCGTGCAGGGGCGTGGTGCCCTGACCGCCCATGCGGCGAAGCGCCTATAAAAACTGCGGTCAGGCCTGCCGAGCGACCAGATCGACATAGCGCTGCAGGTAGAGCGGCCAGCCCTGATCGCCGGCGACGGCGTCGCGGACGCCTTCCCAGCCCTGGCCATGGCGCTCCAGGTTGCGATGCTCGATCTCGACGCGAGTGCGCTCAGCCGTTTCGGCTGTGAACCGCACCTCCCACTCGCTGGTCTTGGCCGGGTCGGTCTCGATGCGCCATTGCGGGCTGATGTCCCAGCTCAGGAGCACGCGGTTGGGCGGCTCGTAAGCCAGCACGCGCGCCCAGCGGCACTCGCTGCCGTCGACGCCGCGGTCATAGACGTGGCCGCCGACCCGAGGCTCGAACACCGTCTCGGCGATTTGGGCTGCAAGCAGATTGTGCTCTGGCGGTTTGAAACGGCCGAAATCCTCGGTGAAAACCTTGAAGGCGCGCGCGATCGGCGCCTCGACCACCACGGATTGTTTTACGGAGGCGATGGGGACTTGCGTGTTCATGGTCACTCCTCTGGTGGGGTCTCGACGGCCAGCTTGTAGGCCGCGAGCGTCTTGCTCCAGAACCGGTCGAGCCAGGCGCGCATCTGGCCAAGCCCGTGCGGATCGATGTGGTAGACGTTGCTGGCGCCCTTCGGCTCCGCGCGCACCAGCCGCGAATCCCGAAGCACCTTGAGATGCTGCGACACCGCGGACTGCGACACGCTGACCTGCCGCGTGACCTCCGCCACCGTGCGCGGCCGCTCCGCGATCAGCTCGAAAATCTGCCTTCGGGTCGGATCACCCAGGGCGGCAAGCTGTGCGCTATCAACAGTCATGACTTATGATTAGCGCAGACTGATGATTGAGTCAATGTCTGGCGGGCCCAGTGTGGCGGCGAGGAGATTTCTGCCGAGAGAGATCACGGGTCAGTCCGGGTGGAAGGAATTACGAAGGTCGAAATCCACCCGGGCATAAGGCTGGCCGCGCGGCTATCCCTTGCGTTCTTCAAGGCTGTTGCCGCCGTCGACCACCAGCAAGGCGCCGTTGATATAGCTGGCGCTCTCGGAGGCCAGGAACACGACCGCCGCCGCGACCTCATCGGGCCGGCCGGCGCGGCCCGGCGGCGCATGCAGGGCCGCTATCTGCTCCGCCTGGCTCGACGCGCCTGTCTCGATCCAGCCAGGCGCCACGGCATTGGCGGTGACGCCGTGGCGCGCCACTTCCAGCGCCAATGTACGGGTCAGGCCGACCATCCCGGCCTTCGCCGCGGAATAGGCGGCGGTGCCCTGGTAGGAGACCAGCGGCCCGGTCACCGATGCGACATTGACGATGCGGCCATACCCCGCTTCGACCATCGCCGGCAGAAACGCCCTGGTGACGAGAAACGCGGTCTTCAGGCTGGTCTCGATGCCCTGGTCCCACTCGGCCTCGCTCATCGTCAGGAAGGTCCTGTCGACGGATGGCGAGGCCAGCGATCCCATGCCGGCATTGTTGACCAGGATATCGACAGCGCCGATCTCGGCCCGCAGCCGCTCCACCTCAGCGGCAATGGTGAGATCGGCGACCGCGGCCGTGGCATCGATGCCCTCGCCGCGAAGCTCGCCAGCGCGCTCCATCACCCGCGCGCTGGCGCCGGTCAGGAAAACCGCATGCCCGGCCCGGCCAAACCGGCGCGCAATGGCAAAGCCGATGCCGTCAACAGCGCCGGCGCCGGTGATCAGGACGCGCCTGGTTTTGGGGGTGGTTGTGGCCAAGTGAGGCTCCAAAGCCCGTTCGGGCCAAAGGGTTACCGAAGTCTCCGGTATAAACCGTAACCCATGTCTCCGGGCCGTACACGAAAATCGTGGCGCACCCGACAAGATTCGAACTTGTGACCTCTGCCTTCGGAGGGCAGCGCTCTATCCAGCTGAGCTACGGGTGCTTTCAGGACGAAGGTCCGGAAAACGAACCAGCCGGTGAACCGGCAAGTCACGGCTTCTTAGCGGAAGCGGGCGCGGGCTTCAACGGGCAATTGAGGATTGGAGATTTCCCCTCGTAAGGCGAGGACCTTGCCGCGTATGGCGCTCGCCTCTCCGTGTCCGCTTCGCCGAGCCACCTGCCGGCAAGCCACGGGTCTCGCCCGTCCTTCGGAACCCCGCTCCGCGGGTGCGCAACCACAGCCTTTCCGGGGCGCCGCGGCCCGCTTCTTCCGGTCAATCCGCGCTGTCCCTCGCTGCCCCGCCTCGCTCTTCACCATCCGCCGCGCGCGCCTCGCCCCTGCGAAGTATGACGTTCCCCCCGCCAGCCACCTCCCCTAGTATTTCCGAAGTAAGTCGCGCATAATGGGCGCGGCCTTCCTGCGGGACAGAGTCCCTCGGAACGCCGGGAGGAACCGAGGATGGCCGTTGTGCTCGTACTCGTTCTGATTGTCGTCGGCTCGGTGCTGTTCCATGTGCTGAGCCCTTGGTGGTGGACGCCGATAGCCTCCAACTGGGGCTATATCGACAGCACTCTCGTCATCACGTTCTGGATCACCGGGACGGTCTTCTCCGCTGTCGTGCTGTTCATGGCATATTGCGTGTACCGCTTCCGGCACAAGGAAGGGCAGAGGGCGCACTACGAGCCCGAAAGCAGGAAGCTCGAATCCTGGCTGACCGCGGTCACCGCTGTCGGCGTCGCGGCATTGCTGGCGCCTGGGCTGTTCGTGTGGAGCCAGTTCGTCACCGTTCCCAAGGACGCGACCGAGATCGAGGTCGTTGCGCAGCAATGGCAATGGAGCTTCCGCTTGCCTGGCGCGGACGGCAAGCTTGGCACCTCGAACGCCCGGCTCATCGGTTCCGAGAACCCGCTTGGCATCAACCCGCAGGACCCCAACGGTCAGGACGATGTCGTCGTCGTGGCGACCGATCTGCATCTGCCGATCGGCAAGCCGGTCAAGGTGTTGCTGCGCTCGATCGACGTGCTGCACGATTTTTACGTGCCGGAGTTCCGCGCCAAGATGGACATGGTTCCGGGCACCGTCACGTATTTCTGGTTTACCCCCACCAAGACAGGGAGTTTCGAAGTTCTTTGCGCCGAGCTTTGCGGCGTCGGTCACGCTTTCATGCGTGGCGTCGTGAAGGTCGACACCCCAGAGGATTATCTGGCTTGGCTGCAGCAGCAGTCGACCTTTGCCCAGATGTCGGCACCCGCCAAGGTGGGCGTGCTTGCCGCACCGGCGACGGCGCAGGCCAAGGCAGAGTAAGGCATTGATGAAACCGGCCCCGAGGAGGACCGGAAAGAGCGGAGAGGTTCAGGGATGGTTGACGTCACGCCTCATGGAGCAGACTTCATTCCGGCCGCGGAAGTGGCGGAGGTGGAACTCTATCACCCGCACAGCTGGTGGACGAGATACGTCTTTTCACAAGACGCCAAGGTCATCGCCATCCAATATGCCGGCACCGCGCTGTCCATCGGGCTGGTCGCGCTGGTGCTGTCCTGGCTGATGCGCCTGAAGCTTGGTTTTCCCGACACTTTCGCGTCCATCTCGCCGGACATGTATTATCAATTCATGACCATGCACGGCATGATCATGGTGATCTACCTCTTGACCGCGCTGTTCCTTGGCGGCTTCGGCAATTACCTCATTCCGTTGATGGTCGGCGCACGCGACATGGTGTTTCCCTATGTCAACATGCTGAGCTACTGGATCTATCTGCTTGCCGTTTTGGTGCTCGTCGGCAGCTTCTTCGCGCCGGGGGGACCGACAGGCGCCGGTTGGACGCTCTATCCGCCGCAAGCCATTACCTCAGGCACGCCCGGCGGACAGGATTGGGGCATCATCCTGATGCTCGTGTCGCTGATCCTGTTCATCATCGGTTTCACCATGGGCGGCCTCAACTATGTGGTGACCGTGCTTCAGGGTCGCACGCGCGGCATGACGCTGATGCGCCTGCCGCTGACCGTCTGGGGTATTTTCACCGCCACGGTCATGGCGCTGCTGGCCTTCCCGGCGCTCTTCGTCGCCTGCGTCATGATGCTGTTCGACCGCGCGATCGGTTCGAGTTTCTTCATGCCGGCGATCGTGGAAATGGGCGCCAACCCACTACCGCACGATGGCGGCAGCCCGATTATGTTCCAGCATCTGTTCTGGTTCTTCGGCCATCCTGAAGTCTACATCGTGGCGCTGCCCGCCTTCGGCATCGTCTCCGACCTCATCAGCACGCATGCGCGCAAGAACATCTTCGGCTATCGCATGATGGTGTGGGCGATCGTCAGTATCGGCGCGCTCTCCTTCGTCGTCTGGGCGCACCACATGTATGTCTCGGGCATGCATCCCTATTTCGGCTTCTTCTTCGCCACCACCACGCTGATCATCGCCATCCCCACCGCCATCAAGGTCTACAATTGGGTGCTGACATTGTGGCGCGGCGACATCCACCTGACCATCCCGATGCTGTTTGCGCTCTCTTTCATCGTCACCTTCGTCAATGGCGGGCTGACCGGGCTGTTCCTCGGCAACGTGGTGGTCGACGTGCCGCTGTCGGATACGATGTTCGTCGTCGCGCATTTTCATATGGTGATGGGCGTGGCGCCCATCATGGTGGTATTCGGTGCGATCTATCATTGGTACCCCAAGATCACCGGCCGGATGCTCAACGAGGCGATGGGCCGCTTCCACTTCTGGGTGACCTTCATCGGTACCTACATGATCTTCTTCCCGATGCACTATGTCGGGCTGGTCGGCGTGCCGCGCCGCTATCCCGAACTCGGCGATACGGCCTTCGTCCCGCCTTCGGTGCATACGCTGAACGCGTTCATCACCGTGGCCGCGCTGGTCGTCGGCTTCGCCCAGATGGTGTTCCTGTTCAACCTGCTGTGGAGCATTCGCCATGGGCGGCCGGCAGGCGGCAATCCGTGGCGGGCGACGACGCTCGAGTGGCAGACGGCCGGCACGCCGCCGCCACACGGCAATTTCGGCAAGGAGCTGCCGGTGGTCTACCGCTGGGCCTATGACTATAGCGTGCCCGGCGCGCCGGAAGACTTCATTGCACAGAACGATCCGCGCCCATTGACGCAAGGCGGCCCCGCATGATCGTGATCCTGATCTTGCTGTCCGCCGTAACCGGCGTTGTCGGCTGGTGGCTGTCGCGCCAGCGGCTGATGTCCAAGCCGTGGCTCGAGGCCGGGCCGGTCACGGCGTTTCCGCAGACGGAAGCGTCGCTCATGCATCCGGCTAAGATCGGGCTCGGCGTGTTCCTTGCCGTGGTCGGCGCGCTCTTCGCGCTCATGATCAGCGCCTATGTCATGCGCATGGACTATGCCGACTGGCAGGCCGCTCCAGCCCCGACGCTGCTGTGGCTCAACACCGCCATGCTGGTGCTGGCGAGCTCGGCGCTGCAAGGCGCGGTGTCTGCCGCGCACAAAGCCCGACTGGACAATCTCCGGCTCGCCCTTCTCGCCGGCGCCCTGGCATCGGTGACTTTCCTGGCTGGGCAATTGCTCGCCTGGCGCGATTTCGCCGCCGAAGGCTATTTCGCGACAGAGAACCCGGCCGCCAGCTTCTTCTATCTGCTGACCGCGATGCACGGCCTTCACATCATCGGCGGATTGGTGGCGCTCGGCCGGGTCAATGTGCGCGCATGGCAAGGTGCCCGGTCCGGAAGCCTCGTTCTGTCGACCGAGCTCTGCGCGATATACTGGCACATCCTGCTTGCCGTCTGGCTGGTGCTTTTCTGCGTGCTCATGGGCTGGGCGGATAACGTGATCGACATCTGCCGGGGGCTCTTGACCTAGACGGCCGCGCGACGGGCCGTACCGAAGGAGGAAATGCTCATGGCCGAGACCACGCTGGAACACGCCGCACCGGTCGCTCCGCGGCCGCCGGGCCTGCGCGGCATCGCGGCCGACTGGTCGTCCGACCAGAGGGCGTTCAAGAACGTCTCCTGGGGCAAGGCGATGATGTGGATATTCCTGCTCAGCGACACTTTCATCTTTGGCTGCTTCCTGTTGTCCTACATGACCGCGCGCATGTCGACGACGGTGCCTTGGCCCAACCCGAGCGAGGTTTTCGCGCTGCATCTGTTCGGCAGCGACATTCCGCTGATCCTGATCGCGATCATGACCTTCGTGCTGATCTCGTCGAGCGGCACGATGGCGATGGCGGTCAATTTCGGCTACCGGCACGATCGCAGGAAGACGGCGGTGCTGATGCTCGTCACCGCCGCGCTCGGCGCGACCTTCGTCGGCATGCAGGCGTTCGAATGGACGAAGCTCATCACCGAGGGCGTGCGGCCCTGGGGAAATCCCTGGGGCGCCGTGCAATTCGGTTCATCCTTCTTCATGATCACCGGGTTCCACGGCACCCATGTCACCATCGGAGTGATCTTCCTTTTGATCACCGCGCGCAAGGTGTGGCGCGGCGACTTCGAAGCCGGCGCGCGCGGGTTCTTCACCAGCCGGCGCGGCCAGTACGAGAGCGTCGAGATCATGGGGCTCTACTGGCACTTCGTCGACCTGGTGTGGGTATTCATCTTCGCATTCTTCTATCTTTGGTGAGGTGGAGCGATGGCACAGGCAGAAGCGCGCGAACACGGGCTGCATGGACACGCTGCTCCCGCCCAGGCGGTGGGGCACGCGGAAGGCCAGCAGCACCCGATCAGGCTTTATCTCGTCGTCTGGGGCTGGCTGTTCGTCCTCAGCGCCGGCTCCTACAGCATCGACTATTTCGGCCTCCAGGGCTATCTCAGATGGGGGCTGATCCTCACCTTCATGATGCTCAAGGCAGGGCTGATCGTCGCCGTATTCATGCACATGGCCTGGGAACGGCTGGCGCTTGCCTATGCGATCCTGGTGCCGCCGCTGCTGATCCTGGTGTTCGTGTGGATCATGGTTCTCGAGTCCGGCTACACCGAGCTGACCCGTGTCCTGTCATTCGGCATGGGGCCATAGACGCTCGCCGGATCGCGTTTCTTTGTTGACAGGAAAAATGACGGGAGGACAATGGTTGCCACGTTCTCTGACGCGTCCCCACCTCCAACAGAAAGGCGCCTACGATGACGATCGCAAGGAAACTCCAGGACTATATGGCCGGCAAGGGCATCGCCTACGATACCGTTGCCCACCACCGAACCTCGACCAGCAGCCAGACGGCGCAGGCAGCGCATGTTCCGGGCCGACGACTCGCCAAATCGGTGCTGGTCCATCACGAGATGGGCTATGCGCTGGCGGTGGTTCCGAGCAGCCACCGGGTCGAGTTCAATACGTTGCAGGACGTGGTCGACAGGCGGCTTGGCCTCGCTTCCGAAGATGAAATCGGCGAGGTGTTCAGCGACTGCGACATTGGCGCCGTGCCGCCCTTGGGCGCCGCCTATGGCGTGCCGGTCATTCTCGACGAAAGCTTTGGCGCGGAAGACGACGTCTATTTCGAAGCCGGCGATCACAAGACGCTGGTGCATGTCACGGGCGGCGACTTCCGCAATCTGCTGAGGGATGCGCGGGTCGCTCGCTTCAGCCATCCGGCGTGAACCAGAAGCGACCGCCTCTTTACAGGGTGGGCGCCCGCCTTCGTCGAGCAATCGGCGGCAAAGCGACGCCGCCTCTATTTTGTGCATGTCATTGCCGCGTCACCCTTGCGCGCATGCATTGGGCAAGTCGGATCAGCTCCCTTTGCGTGTTTTTGTCTTGGCTGGGGCAGGAGCAGGAGCAGGGGCTGGCGCCGGTTCGATCAGCTTGCGGTAAAGGTGCCAGGTCGAATGGCCGAGCACGGGCAGGACCACGGCCAGCCCGACGAGCAGCGGCAGCGAGCCGAGACCCAGCGCAACCGCGACGATCAGGCCCCACAGCAGCAGCGGCACGGGGTTCGTCATGACCGCTCGCGCCGAAGTCTCGACAGCCGCGTAGGCGCCGATGTCGCGGTCGAGCAGCAGCGGGAAGGCGACGACCGTGGTGCTGAGCACGACAAGGGCAAACAGAAAGCCGATGAGGTTGCCCAGAATGATCAGCGTCCAGCCGCGCTGCGTGGTCAGCACATCTGCGATAAAGCCGAAGAACGATGCCGGCGCGGCGTCGCCATAGAGATACCCGTAGAGCGCGCGCGCGGTTACCAGCCAGGCGATGAACAGCACCACCAGCATGACCCCGAGAGCGGCGATAGCCGGCATGGCGGGCGATTTTCGGACGTCAAAGGCATGTCGCCACGACGCGTCGAGTTGCTGTTCGCGCCGGCGGCTGATCTCGTAGAGGCCAAGCGCGGCGAAGGGGCCCAGAAGCGCGAAGCCGGTCATCAGTGGGTAGACGAGCTGAAGCGCGTTGCCGCCGGAGCTCCAGGTGATCAGCACGATACCGGCAACCGGATAGATCAGGCATAAAAAGACGTAGTGCGAGGGTTTTTCCCAAAAATCGTCAAATCCCCGGCGAAGCGCGTCAAAAACATCCGCTACCCCTATCCGGCGGATAGCGGGATGTTCGAGCTTGCTGCCGGTGCCTGCTGCGTAGACATGGAAATTTGCCATGACCATTCCTCCAGGATCGGGCCCGGTTCGGTCGCGGCTTTCGGTGCTGCCGTCTGCGTGACTGGCCACGCGAAACCGCGACCTGCACCGCCGGGATCATAGCATTGTTCCCAGGCCTTGTCGCGTTCGGCGACCCGGTCTGCAACCTAAATACGGCGTGATGCGTTACCTTGCGCGGCATTGTAGCGCGTGGCGTCGAAAAGGAGCCATGCAACCCGCTAATTTTGGCCTTATGCATGTCGCTGTCCCAAAACCAAGGTACTTTCGGGCGACATGCGATAGCATCCACGGCGCCGACAGTGCCGATTTGAGGGAGGAGAATGCCATGAGACTGACAGCGGCCCTTCTTGCAATTTCATTTATCGCGACCACTCCGGCCTTTGCAGCGGGCGATGCCGATGCCGGCAAGAAGATCTTCACCAAATGCATGGTCTGCCATGAAGCGGCGACCGACAAGGACAAGATCGGTCCCTCCTTGCACGGCGTCATCGGCCGAAAGGCAGGTTCGCTGCCGAGCTTCCAGGCCAAATATTCCGACGCGATGAAGAAGGCGGGTGCAGGCGGCCTGGTCTGGGACGAGGCCAATATCGCTGAATACATCAAGTCGCCGAAGACAAAGGTGCCCGGCAACAAGATGCCCTTCGCCGGGCTCCCGAACGATGCCGACATCGCCAATGTGATCGCCTACCTGGAAGCCGCCGCCAAGCAGTAGAGGGCGGGCCCGGCGGAACTGGGATGCCTGAGCCTTTGCTGGACTCGGAGGCGGGTGATGCTGCCGAGCCGGGCGAATTCATGCCAGAGTCATGCGAAAGTTGCCGCACCCGAGGCGATCAGGGCGGACCCGCCCGAAAGGCTGCGCAACTCCCCTAGGCCCCCAATATACCGTTCTTACGCGGGCGAAGCGCGCGCGCAGCCTCAGACACAATTCAGAAATAAACCAGAAAAATTCCAGAAATCGTTCGGGCGTAGAATTGGCTGGAGAGGGTTTCATCGGCTGCCGCACCGCGGCACTTGTTCGGATTGGCGACAAGCGATGCAAAGGTTCTCGACCAGCTTGATGAGTGCGTTGCTCGGCGTTTCGCTCGCCACCGGCCCGGTCGAAGCTGGCGAGGCAAACGTTGCGGCGACCCGAACCGAGCGCTGCACCAATCTCAGCCGCCAAGTTGACGAAGCCCTCGAAACCCATGCCGCGTCAAGGCAGGTCACCGCGGCGAAGGCACTGCAAAGAAGGGGAAACCGGTTCTGCGCCAACATGAAGCAGGCACAGGGAATCCGAATGCTCGCAAATGCTGTGAAGCTGCTTGGCGTGACGCCGATCGATCCCGATGCAGCGAAAACCGACCTGCATAGCAAGGAGAAAAAACCATGAAAAAGTCCCTTCTCTCCGCCCTCGGTCTCGCCGTTGCCCTGGCCTTGTCGATGCCAGTTCCCGGCACCGCCGCCGCCACCAAGGCGACCGCTCCAGCTGCGACCGCAACGACCACGATGACCAAGACGGCAACGGCTGCGAAGCCGCACCAGAACAGCGCTGTGGCCAGGAAGGCTTGCAAGCCGACCAAGAAGCACAAGTGCCCGGTGAAGCACAAGAAGCACACCGCGAAGACCGCGGCGTCTAAAAAAGCCTATTAACACCGCTATGCCATGAGAAGGCTGTTCCATTTGCATTCGGTTGGGCGGCCTTTTCCATGGTGGCCGACGCGGAGCGGCCCATTGGCTCTCCGGCTGCTTCGGTGGACGCCCTTTGCGAGTTGCTCACGGCGCTTCCTGGGCCGATTCGTCAAAGGCCAAGAAACAACTGCATCCGGTTCCGTTGAACCTCCCGATTTTGCACTTAGACCGGGATCGTAGTAACCCGCCCGGCGTTGAGAGGCGCGGCCTGGCCTACGGAAAGTTAAAATGACCCGCATCGCAACCTTCAACGTGAACGGCGTCAACGGCCGCCTGCCCGTGCTGCTCAAATGGCTGGATGAAACCGTGTACGACATCGTCTGCCTTCAAGAGCTCAAGACATCCGACGACAAGTTCCCTGCCGACGCGATCAGGAGCGTCGGTTACGGCGCAATCTGGCACGGCCAGAAATCTTACAACGGGGTAGCTATTCTCGCTCGGGGAGCAGAACCACTGGAACGTCGGCGCGGGCTGCCCGGGGATCCAGACGACACGCACAGCCGCTACATCGAGGCCGAGGTGAATGGGCTTGTCGTGGGTTGTCTCTATTTGCCCAACGGCAACCCGGCGCCAGGTCCAAAATTCGACTACAAGCTCCGCTGGTTCGATCGCCTGATCAGCTACGGCCAGCTGTTGCTTGGAGACGGCGCCATGAGCATTCTCTGCGGCGACTACAACGTCGTTCCAACCGAAATCGACGCCGTGGTGCCCCGACGGTGGCTAGGGGACGCGGTGTACTTTCCGGAGAGCCGGCAAGCCTACGCCGAAATGCTCGGGAATGGTTGGATCGATGCCGTCCGGCGCATCCACCCCGAGAAGGGCATCTACACCTACTGGAACTTCTCATACCGGGGCGGCTACGATCGAAGCTCCGGCCTCCGAATGGACCATCTGCTCGTGAGCCCTTCCCTTTCGGACAAACTCCGCGATGCCGGCGTGGACGTCGAATTGCGCGGCTGGGAGAAGCCAAGCGACCATGCGCCAGCTTGGATCGAGCTCGATTGAGTACTAAGGCAAATTCCAGGAAAAGTGCGTTTGCGTAACGCAAAGAGTGCGTCGGCGACTACCTTCATGAGCCGAAGCATCCTGTCCGCCCCTAAAAGGGCGGCCATCGAACCTGTGACTTTGGGCTTCGAAGGGCAGCGCCCTATCCAGCTGAGCTACGGCTGCTTTCAGGACAAGAGTCCGGAAAACGACCAGCCGGTGAACCGGCAAGTCACGGCTTCTTAGCGGAAGCGGGCGCGGCTTCACGGGCAATTGGCTGCGTTGCGAACTTGGCTTGGTAGCAGAGGCCTCCTCCGCTGCGCACCACCCTCACGCTCCCGCCGGGCTCTTCACCGGCCGCCGTGCGCGCGTCGCCCGCTTTGCCTTCTTCGCACTCGCCAGCTCATGCATCGCATCGAGCTGCATCTGCTGCATCTCGGCCAGCCGCGTCCATTGGCGCGAGATGAGGTAGTCGAGTTTTTCGTGCAGGTGGCGCACTTCGAGCTCGGCCTTGAGGTTGACGCGGTAGTCGTTGAAGGAGCGCAGGCGGTCTTTCACCTCCTGGCGCTTCTGGCTCATCATGATGATCGGCGCCTGGATGGCGGCGATGCAGGAGAGCAGCAGGTTGAGCAGGATGAAGGGGTAGGGGTCGAAGGCGCCGGTCGTGCCCTCGAACAGGTTGATGCCGATCCACACCAGAAGCACGCTGCCGAACGAGATCAAGAACCACCAGCTGCCGCCAAAGGCGGCCATGCCGTCGGAGACGCGGTCGGCGAACGTCCGGTGCTCCTCGAATTCTTCTTCACTGTTTTCCGAAATCGTGTCTTGCCGGGCGATCGATTCCACCACCTGGCGGTCGAGCTCGGAGAACTCGCCGTGCTCCTGCTGCAGCAGCTCCTCCATGTAGCGCATGCGATAGCGGCCGAGCTCCTCGCGGCTGATGCGCGCGCCCTTGGGCAGGTCCGGGTGGTCTGCATGGATGCGGTCGGCGAGGCTCGGGCGCAGCGTGTCGATGCGCACAAGGTCGCGCTTGCGGAACTTGCGGCCTGAGATCGCCGATGGCTTTTTCTTCGGCTTCAGCCGCGATGCGCCGGGGCCTGATGGTTCGGAGTCCGGCACTTCTGGCGTGTCGAAATGCTCGTCGGAAACCTCGTGCAAATCCTCCTGCGTGGTCGGCGCCTCGAAATACTCGCCGCCGCTGTCGTTCTCATTGTCGGCCGACTTCTGCTCGGATGCCTTGGGAACGGTGCTCATGATGGGCTCCTGCTGTCGTGCTTGGTTTAGAATACGCCATGGCGGCGGGGCATATCCACTGTCGGATTTCTCAGCCTATGCCACGTCTTCCGCACGATTGCGTGACAGTCGCAAGACGATAGCCGGCTGCGAGTCTTTGGATGACGAAGAGATGGGGAGGCCCCCCTCACCTCACTGCTGTTCGGCGAACATCAGCCTGGTCTTGGTGTCGGCCATGGTAGGCGACAGGCTGCGCTGGATCAGCGCTTCGACATGGTCGTTGCGCTGGCGGGCGCTGTCGGCGCCCATCACCACCACGATCAGCTGGCGGCCGTCGGCATCGTAGGAGGTGACGATGTTGAAGCCGGAAGCCCTGATGTAGCCGGTCTTGATGCCGTTGACGCCGCGCACGCGGCCGAGCATGTCGTTGTGGCCGCGCACCAGCCTTCCGCGGAACATGAAGTCGCTTTCGGAGAAATAGTGGAAATGCTGCGGGAAGCGCCGCTGCAACGACATGCCGAGCACAGCCATGTCGTGCGCGGTCGTCATCTGGCTGTCGTCGGGCAGGCCGGATGCGTTGCGGAAGGTGGTGCTGCTCATGCCGAGTTGGCGCGCCTTGGATGTCATCATGGCGGCGAACTGGTCTTCCGAGCCGCCAAGATATTCGCCCACCGCCACCGCCACGTCATTAGCCGATTTGACGACGATGGCGCGGATGGCGGAATCGACGTCGATCGTCTCGCCGCGCCGGAAACGCATCTTGGTCGGCGGCTGCGAGGCTGCGTGGTCGGAAACCGGGATCTGCGTCTCCTTGGTGACGCGGCCGGTCTCCATCGCCTCGAACAGCAGATAGAGCGTCATCATCTTGGTCAGCGAGGCCGGATAGCGCTGCGCCGTCGAGTTAACCTCGAACAGCTGCTTGCCGCTCCGTCCATCGACGACGATGGCCGCGTATTTCTGCGGCGGCGCCGGCACGGCCAGCACGCTGTCGGGCGGCGCGGCCGTCGTGCAGCCGGCGAACAACACAGCAAATGCCAGGGCTGCAAACAACTTCTGGAGGAGCGGAAGGGGGCGCAAGGGGGGCAAGGGCAAGTCTGTTCTGCTTGGGTTAAGGCGAAGCTAAACTAACGCGTCAGTGGCGTCCATTTGGTTAATGGCGGTTAGCCCCAGGTTTGTGAGCTTGGGTTTCCCGACCCCGCGACGAACCAAAGCTTACAAGCCGCCGTGAAATCGCCCGTTTGGGTCGCGGTGTCTGGCGTCATGTCTCGTGAGACAGATCGAGCGTATTCGATAGCACAGGATTTTGGTGTAGAGTTCGCTTTTCAGATCAGACGAGGACGGTAGGATGTTGGCTTCCGACCTAGCGAAATTTATCGAGCAGGATCATCTGGCTTTGGGTGCTTTTGTGAAGGGCGACCCTGAGCCTCTGAAAAACCTCTACTCGCGGCGGGATGACGTGATAATCGCCAACCCGTTCGGTCCACCGGCCAAGGGGTGGATAAAGGCGGCCGAGACCATGGATCGGGCTGCTACCAACTACCGAGACGGCGAGGTCATCGGCTTTGAACGAATCGCCGAGTACGCGACAGCGGACCTAGGCTACATCATCGAAATCGAGCGGCTTCAATCCAAAGTCGGCGGCGCGGACAAACTGGTGCCGATTGCGCTTCGGGTCACCACCATCTTCCGACAGGAGGATGGCGCGTGGAAGATCGTCCTTCGCCACGCCGATCCGATAACCTCAGCGCGGCCGGCAGCGACCGTAGTTGGGCAGTAGAAGGTTTGCTCGCTCAGGAAGATTCGTGCCCACCGGACCTAAGGTCCGAAGCGCCCCGCCGATGTAATCGGCAATGCCGTACGCGTCATGCGCATTTCGACAGTCGAGGAGGAAGACCCTCCTGGATGATCTTTGCGAGAAGATGGACGCCGCAGCCCCCAAACCCGGCAGACGCGGGTTGCTCAACGACTAAATTTTCAAACCGGGACACTACCTTTTCCTGTCCTTGCTTGCCAATGCGGCGTTTCCCGTGGGAAGGAAACGGCAAGGGGCGGCTTGGGGGGCTTGGCATGACGAATATCGGGGCTGGCGGCGCTGCGCCGTCGCTTATCAGGGCATCGCTCAGCCGCACCGGCAAATGGGCAGGCAGCATCGCCTTCATCGGCGGTGCCGTGTCCGACATCCTCAACCCGCTGGCGCCGTTCGCGGCCTATATCGCACTGGCCGCCTCGATCGCGGCGGTCATCATCGCCATCGCCATCGTGCTGCGGCTGGTGCTGGCGGCCAAGGCGCTGCCGGCGCTGGTGTTCGCCACCAGTGCGGCGGCCGTCGCCGGCGGCGTCTATGCCATGCAGAAGGAAACTAATTCGCAGAACGGGCTGATCGCCGGCCTGGTGCCTGTTGTTGCCGGGCTGCAGCAGTCGATGGGCATCGTCTCGGCCAAGGTCGCCAGGATCGTGCAGACCGTCACCGAAACGCAAAAGACGGTCGAGCAGGTCAAGAAATCGACCGACACGGTTGCCCAGAAAACCGATCAGATCGCGTCCGCCCAGCAGCAGCAAACCGCGCAAGGGGTCGAGACGCAAAAGGCCGTCGAAGCGGTCAAGCAGACCACGGAAACGCTCGCAGCCGGCCAAAAACAGCAAGTGGCCCAGTCCGAAAAGCTGCAGGCGACGACCGAGCAGATCGCCGCCTCGATCGACACGATAGCCAAGGGGTTTGCGACCTTGGCCGCGCAAGGCGGCGCCATCGCCGAGCCGAAGCGGCCGGACGAGTTCTACCACAATGCCCGCGTCTACGAGTTGTCGGGCGACATGCTCAACGCGCGGCGCTCCTACCTCGCTTTTGCCGGCTTCGATGTCGATGCCATCGATCCCTACACACGCTTTGCCACGCTGCTCAGGGTCCAGGACGGCAAGGCCGGGGCCCGCGAAGTGTTCGGTCAACTGGCCGACAAGGGCAAGGCGCTGTCGATCAAGCTGGTGCATGTCATGCAGTTCGACGATGCGCAGCGGCTCGACAAGCTCAGCGCCTTCATATCGGCCAATCCGGACTTCGCGCCGGCCTATTACCTCCAGGCGCAGGAGTTTTCGGAAGATCGTCTCGGCAGCCAGACGCTGGCCGACAAGCGCAGCGAAGCCCAGGCGCTGACCAAATTCGTCTCCTACGAAAAAGAAGGCGGGCTGCTCAAATATTTCGTCGACCAGACCCAGCTTGCCGACTGGCTGGACCGCAGCCGCAGCCGGTTGGCGGCCCTTGGCGACGTGCTCAACCCTGCCCGCTTCGCGCCTTCGCTGACGCCGATGCGCTCCAACCAGGGCTGGTCGATGACCATTTCGCTGCCCGAGCCGGCGACCGCGATATCCTGGCGTCTTGGCGGCACCGGCCCCTTCACCGACACCGGCCTGCTGGCGCTCAACGACCAGCGCACCGGCAAGCCGATACCCAATCCGAGTTTTGAATTGCCCGACAGCACGGCGGCGACCACGATCGGGATCAAATATCTCGACATCAGGGGACGCGAGACCGGCCCGTTCGACATCCGCTTCGATCCGGATGCCGCCCTGCAACAGGGCAACAAGCAGATCCTCGACCAGTTCTGGACGTCGTGGATCGCCTTCGACGCCAGCGGCAATCATGGGCTGGTCTATTTCACGCAGATGCTGTCCTACCGCTGCGCCATCAAGGAGGTGCATTACAGCCTGAACGGCGCCACGCTCGACAAGGCGCTTCCCATGCCGCCTTGCAATGCCAAGGATCCCTACGCCATCCCCAGTGATTTCCAGCCCTATTTCAAGGTCGCCGACAGCGTGAAGTCGATGTCGGTGCAGGTGACCTATACCGACGGGACAAAATCGCCGGTACGGGACTACAAGCGGCAATAGGGCTGGCACCTTCGGCGTGTAGAGAGGACGCAAATCTGATGCAAAATGCGCGCCCGCGCGCTTGCGCTGCGCGCCGAACGGGTTCTTCTTGGCACCCGTCAGATTCGGGTGAGAACGCCATGGATACAGTCACGATCAAGGCCAGGGGCATTTCGGTTTCGCTCGACCTCATGGTCGGCCACATCGCCGACATGACAATCGAGAGCGGCGGGTGCCAATTGCGGCCACTGCACCGCGCACCCTGGGTCGACGCAAGCGAGACGCTGCCTCCAGACCTGCCGCAGGGCACCGTCCGGCTCTCTGGCGACTTTCTCTGCGCGCCGTTTTCGCGCAGCGATGTCGAGGAGGCGCCGCTGCATGGCTGGCCGGCCAACAGCGCCTGGGATGTGGTGGACAGCGGCGCCACGGGTGGCGGCTGGCGCGCCATCTTCCGCCTGCGGCACAAGGTGATGGGCGCCAGCGTCGACAAGATTCTCACGCTGCGCGACGACCATCCTTTCCTCTATCAGGAACATGTATTTTCCGGCGGATCCGGCGCGATCTCGGTCGCCCACCACCCGATGACGGTGATGAAAGGCGGCGGCAGGCTGGCTTTCTCGCCGAAGCGGTTTGCCGCCACGCCAGCCGATCCGCTGGAGCCGGACCCCACGCGCGGCCGCTTCATGCTGGCCTATCCCGGTCGGTCGTCCGACCTCGCGAATTTTCCTGCTGCCGGCGGCGGTACGCTCGATCTCACGGACTACCGCATGGAGGATCGGCGCGAGGATTTCCTCACCTTGGTCGAGGCCGACCATGGCGGCCCGGGCTGGACCGCGCTTGCGCGCCACGCCGAAGACGATCTGGTGCTGGTGCTCAAGAACCCGGCCGAACTGCCGGTCACCATGCTGTGGTTCAGCAATGGCGGGCGCGACTACGCGCCGTGGAGCGGCCGCCATCTCGGCGTGCTCGGCATCGAGGATGGGCGCACCGCGATTGGCCACGCCGCCTCGCTCGGCGACAACTGGCTGAAGCGCGAGGGCGTGGCGACGGCATTCGCGCTCGGCGAGCGCCGCGGCGTCTCGTTCCGCCATGTCATCGGTGCGTTGCCGCTGTCGGGCGGCGAGCCCCCGCGGGAGATCACCACGGCGGATGGCCGCCTGCGGCTGGCTGGCGCCGCGGCATCGGAGGTCCCGTTCGACAGCGAATTCCTGCGTATCGGCCTGCCACCGGCAAGCTGAAGGGCAAAGCCGTAAGGGATTAATCGCACTCGCCAGCGCTGACTTCCACAATCGTTCGCTCTAAATCGTGCAAATCGCGGTTTGAAATCTCCTGCGACTGCCGACAAGATGCGTCCAAAATCCTGCGGAAGGAGCCAACACAATGTCCGAAATCGCCCACCTCGCCGCCACCATCTTCAAGCGCGCCGGCAAGGCGAAGCGCTTCATCGTCGCCATTGCCGGACCGCCGGGCGCCGGCAAGTCGACACTATCGGCAACCCTGCATGACCTTTTGCCGGAAGGCGCGGTGGAAGTCGTGCCCATGGACGGCTTCCACTATGACGACATCGTGCTCAACGCGCGCGGCCTGCGCGCGCGAAAGGGCGCGCCCGACACGTTCGACTTCGGCGGCTTCGAGACGCTTTTGAAGCGCATCCGCGCCGGCGAGGCCGAGATCGCCATTCCGGTCTTCGACCGCGGCATGGAATTGTCGCGCGCTGCCGCGGCGATCATCGGTGCCGAGACCAAGTTCATCCTGGTCGAAGGCAATTACCTGCTGCTCGACGAGGAGCCGTGGTCGCGCCTGGCACCGCTGTTCGATTTCTCGATCTTCGTCGACGTGCCGCGCAATGAGCTCGAACGCCGCCTGATGGAACGCTGGCACGAGCATGGCCGTTCCGAGGCGGATGCGCGCGCCTGGATCGCCTCCAACGACATGCCCAACATCGAACGGGTGCTGGCACGGCGCCGGGCGGCCGACCTGGTCATTGGTGAACCCGGTTAAGGTCGATTAACCTGTTTAATTTTCAGTATTTTTCGGCGGGAACTTTAAGACTTACAAGACGTTATCCCGATCAGGCAATCATGCCAGAAGAGGGATTCCGTCCGATGGCAACCAAGGCAAAAAAGCCCAGGGGCAAGTCAGCCCAACCGAAGGCGCCGCAGTCTACGGCCGGGGCCGGCCCGGCGGTCGCCCAGCGCTCCAAGGATACAAAGGCCTTCGGCAAGGCGCCGCCGAAAAAAGTCGTGCCAGGTAGCGCGTCGAAAGCGGCCGCCAAGTCCGCCCACGCGAAGAAGCCGGCCGCCAGCGGCGGCTCGAAGGTTCGCGCCGCAGCCAATGTTGCCGCCGGAGCGGTGGTGGCCACGGCGCGGGGTGTGGCGTCTCTTGCCGCCTCCGTGGTCGGCAGGGGCGGACCCAAGGCGAAAGCAAAGTAGGGAGGCGCTTCCCAGGGGCCGGAGGTTCAGCTCCGCGCCGGAATGGTCAGGCCCTTCTGTACCGCTGGGCGCGCCAGGCCGCGCTCAAGCCACGCTGCCAGATTGGCGAAATCATCGAAGCCGACCAGATCGCGCGCCTCGTAGAAGCCGATCAGGTTGCGCACCCAGCCGAGCAGCGAGATGTCGGCGATGGTATAGTCATTGTCCATGATCCACTTGCGGCCCTTCAGCCTGACGTCGAGAACGCCGAGCAGGCGCCGTGATTCGTCGCGGTAGCGCTCCAGCGGCCGCTTGTCGGCGATCTCTCGGCCGGCGAATTTGTGGAAGAAACCGACTTGGCCGAACATCGGCCCGATCGCCGCCATCTGGAAGAAGACCCACTGGATCGTCTCGTAGCGCCGCGCTGCATCCGCTGGGATGAGCAGGCCGGTCTTTTCAGCGAGGTAGAGCAGGATCGCACCGGATTCGAACAGGCCGATCGGCTTGCCGTCCGGGCCGTTGGGATCGATGATCGCCGGGATCTTGCCGTTGGGATTGAGCGACAGGAATTCAGGCGTCCAGCTCTCGTTCTTGCCGATGTTGATCAGATGCGGCTCATAGGGCAGGCCGATCTCCTCCAGCGCGATCGATATCTTCACTCCGTTCGGCGTCGTTGCCGAATAGAGCTGGATCTGGTCCGGATGCTTGGCCGGCCAACGGGTTGCGATCGGAAAGGCGGACAAGTCGGCCATCGAGAACTCCTGAGGGGGATTTGCGCCAAGCGGCGCGATGTCGGCGGGGTCGGCCAAGAATTAGGGCTGCGGCGCGGCCGGATCAATATGCGGCGACGCTTCACCATGCACCGACGGTCAATCGATCCGAACCGCCCGGGCAGGTAGTGACCGCCCTGGGCAGGTAGTAACCGCCCGGGGCAGGTAGTGACCGCCCTGGGCAGGTAGCAGGTAGTGACCGCCCGGATTAGATGGCCTTGAAGGCCAGCACCGCATTGGTGCCGCCGAAGGCAAAGCCGTTGCTGATGGCGGCGCGCACCTTGCGCTCGCGCGCGACATTCGGCGTCACGTCGAGATCGCAGTCGGGATCGGCCTCGCGGTAATTCGCCGTCGGCGGCACGACGCCTTCGCGGATCGCCATGACGCAGGCGATCATCTCCAGCCCGCCCGAGGCGCCGAGGCAATGCGCGTGCATCGACTTGGTCGAGGACACGGAGAGCGCCCGCGCATGATCGCCGAAGACGCGCTTGATCGCGAGGGTTTCGATCTGGTCGTTGGCCTTGGTGCCGGTGCCGTGCGCGTTGAGGTAATCGACATCCTCGGGATTGAGCCCGGCATCGGCCAGGCAGAAGCGCATAGCGGCTTCCGGCCCCTCGACGGTCGGCGCGACGATATCGGAGGCATCGGCCGAAAGGCCCGCGCCGGCGATCTCGGCCAAAATGGTGGCGCCGCGCGCCATCGCGTGTTCGTAGCTTTCCAGAACCGCCATGCCGGCGCCTTCGCCCAGCACCAGTCCCTGGCGGTCGGCCGAGAACGGCCTGCACGTGTCGGGCGAAAGCACGCGCAGCGCCTCCCAGCCCTTCAGCACGCCCCACACCAGCGGCGCATCGGTGCCGCCGGCCACCATCACGTCGGCGCGGCCGAGCCTGATCTGGTCGACCGCCGAGGCGATGGCATGATTGGCCGACGAACAGGCCGAAGTGACGCCGAACACCGGTCCGCGCAAACCCAGATGCATGCTGACCTGGCCGGCAGCGGCGCCCGGCATGACCCTGGGAACGGTGAAGATGCCGGCGCGATTCTTGCCCTCGATCAGGATGGCGCGATAGTTCTCCTCGACCGTCTCGAACCCGCAGACGCCAACACCGACAATGGTTCCCATCCGATAGGTATTGTCCGCATGCGGGATCAATCCGGACTGCCGCATGGCTTCTTTCGCCGCGATCACCGCCAAGAGGCTGAAGCGATCCATCGACACCAGTTGCTTGCGCTCGATGCCGTGATCCGGCAGCGCTTTGATCTCGCAGCCGGTCTTGACCTTCAGGTCGTGCAGGAAGGGATTGTCGATCGGGCCGATCGCTGACCGGCCGGCCCGCATCTCGGCCCAGATTGCCTGCGCATTGGTGCCCAATCCGCACAACCCGCCGATGCCGGTAATGACGACGCGCTTCAGCATTCGGTCAGGCTTTTTTCGCGATCAGCGCGCGAACGGCCTCGACCATGTCGCCGACATTCTTCAGATTGCTCCAGGCATCGACCGTGTTCATCTCGATCTCGATGCCATATTGCTCCTCGAGGTCGAAGATGATCTCGGTCAGCTCCAGCGAATGGATGCCGAGCGCCGTCAATTCGGTCGTGGTGGTGATTTCCTCGCCGCCCGGCTCGGCATGGGCCTTGATCTTCTCGATGATGTCCGTTGCCAGCTGGTCAGCCATTCGGTTTCTTCCCCACTTGTCGGTTCCGACGCTGAACAGCGCCTTCTTGTCCTCGATATCAGGTCGCGATCTTCGCCTTCTACCCCCGCCAAGCGTTGCCTGACCGTACCAAGGTGGTTCCCTCTATAGAAACGGAAACGTCATCAAGCAACAAGCTATATGTCGACAAAAGCGCCACAGTGCTTAACCTGATGGCGTGGATACGATCGAAAATACGAAGTTCTCAGGTCAACTGCCCCAGCGCGCGGCGGGCAAGGCGCAGCTTGGTTGCGCCAGCATCGGCGGACGCACGCGGCTGCGGCGCCTCTATCAGGACGGCTCCGCCAAGATAAGGCTGCCGGCCGTTCCAGCCGGCCCGCTGGAGGCAGTCCTGATCAACACCGCCGGCGGGCTGACCGGCGGCGACCGCCTCGGTTGGGATGTCGATATCGGCGTGGATGCCAGTGCCGCGATAACGACCCAGGCCTGCGAAAAAGTCTATCGCGCCGCGTCGGACCATGCCGAAGTGCGGGTCAAGCTGACCGTGGGTACGAACGGCAGCATCGCCTGGCTGCCGCAGGAAACCATCGTCTTCGACCGCGCCGCCTTTGCCCGCACATTGGATGTCGAACTCGCGGCCGGAGCCGAGGCGCTGGTGCTGGAAGCCACTGTCTTCGGCCGCCTGGCCATGGGCGAACGTGCCGCACAGGGCACTTTTCGCGACCGCTGGCGTGTTCGCAGGGAAGGAACCCTCATCCATGCCGAGGATTTCCGCATCGGACCTGCCATCGCCGACACCTTGTCCCGTCCGGCGATATCAGGTGGCGCGATCGCCGTGGCTACGCTGCTGCTGGTGTCGCCGCGCGCGGAAGCCTTGCTCGATCCGGTTCGGGAGATCATTGGCGACCGGGGTGGCGTCAGCCTCTGGACCGTGAAGACATCTGGCAAGCTTCTTGCGAGGCTTTACGCCGGGGACGGCTACCACCTGCGCCAGCGGCTGGTCCCGCTCGTCGAATTGCTCAACGGAAGGGCGGGGTTGCCCAAATTATGGTCACTGTGACTGTGTCCGCATCATTTCAGGAAGACGCATGAACCTGACGCCAAGGGAAAAGGACAAGCTGCTGATCGCCATGGCGGCGATCGTGGCGCGTAAGCGGCTCGAGCGCGGCGTCAAGCTCAACCATCCGGAAGCCATCGCGCTGATCACCGATTTCGTCGTCGAAGGCGCCCGCGATGGCCGCCCGGTCGCCGAGCTGATGGAGGCCGGCGCCCATGTCGTCAGTCGCGCGCAGGTGATGGAAGGCATCGCCGAAATGATCCATGACGTGCAGGTGGAAGCGACCTTTCCCGACGGCACCAAGCTGGTGACCGTGCACGAACCGATCCGGTGAGGAGAGAGAAAAATGCTGGAGCTGCGCCCGAACTGCGAATGCTGCGACAAGGATCTGCCGCCCGAAGCGAAGGATGCGTTGATCTGCACCTTCGAGTGCACCTTCTGCGCGCGCTGTGTCGAAAACGTGCTTGGCGGCGTCTGCCCGAACTGCGGCGGCGATTTTACCGCCCGGCCGATCCGTCCCGCCGCGATGCTGAAGAAATATCCGGCTTCGACCAAGCGCGTGCTCAAGGCCGAGGGCTGCGGTCCGCGCAAGGCCGCCTGACACCGCAAAACGAAAGGCAAAATAAAATGGTCCCTGTCAAACGCCTGTGCCTCTCGGCGATCCTGCTCGTCGCGGCAGCCATGCCCGCCTACGCCCATGCCGGCATCGGCACGACCTCCTCCTTTATAGTCGGCTTCACGCATCCGCTGTCGGGTCTCGACCATATGACAGTGATGCTCGCTGTTGGCCTGTGGGCGGCCCTCAAGGGCGGCAAGGCGATCTGGGTTTGGCCGGCGGCGTTCGTCGGCGTCATGCTGGCCGGCGGCGCATTTGGCATGCTGCACGTGCCGCTGCCCTTCGTTGAGCCGGGCATACTGGCCTCCGTCGTGGCGCTTGGGCTGCTGGTGGCGCTGGCGGTCGATCTCCCCGTTTCGGCCGGTGTCGCCATCATCGGCCTGTTCGCGCTGTTTCACGGCCATGCCCATGGTATGGAAGTGCCGGAAAATGCCGGCGGCCTCGAATATATGGCCGGCTTTGCCGTTGCCACCGTGCTGCTTCATGCAATCGGCATCGCCGCTGGTCTGAGCCTCGGCCTCAGGTTCCGCGGTATGGCCCGTATCGCGGGTGCAGCCTGCGCGGCGATCGGCGTCGGCCTCGCCTTCGGCGTGGTGTGAGGTCCCATGATCCCCGGCGAAATCATTCCCGCGCAAGGCGACATCGAACTCAACAAGGGTCTGCCGACCGTCATCCTGAAAGTGGCCAACGGCGGCGACCGGCCGGTCCAGGTCGGCAGCCACTACCATTTCTACGAAACCAATGAGGCGCTGAAATTCGACCGCGCGCGCGCGCGCGGCATGCGCCTCGACATCGCCGCCGGCACCGCCACGCGCTTCGAACCGGGGCAGGAACGCGACGTCACCCTGGTGCCGCTCGGCGGCAAGCGCGAGGTCTATGGATTCCAGCAGAAGGTGATGGGCAAGCTGTGAGGGTGTCTCATGCGTGGCGCGCAAGGCCGGCGAATGGCTTCGGGGCAAGCCTGCACACAGGCGATGCCTTCGGCTCAGCCCGACGGCTTGGCGGCCGCATAGATCACGATCTTTCCGGGATCATCGAACTCCACGGCGAGCACATCATCGGCAAGCACGCGCCGCGACTCGATGGCATTGTAGAGCAGGGCGTTGGCCTCGATCTCCTTGCGCAGTTCCGCGACATCGTCCTGATGCTGCCTAACCTTGTTCTCGATGGCCGGCGGCGGGCCGCCCTCGCTGCGCGCCGCGTCGGTCAGGAACACGATATCGACCTTGTCGAGCTTGGACGTCTTGCGCACCGTGCTGATGTTTTCGCGCGTGCGGTCGATCGCCGAATTGACCTTTCCGATCTCAGCGGTCGTCTTGGCCTCTTCCTGGTTGACCTGCGAGCCGACAATCCGGTCGACAGTCTCCGGGCTTTGAAGGCCCTGCGCGTTCAGCGCTGCCTGGGGAACGCTCGCCGCGACAAACGCAGCCGCGGCAACGGCGTGCAGCCAACGGGCATCGGGCAAGGTGGTGTCGGTCATCGTCCACTTTCGCGGTTTGTTTCGACGCTCAGGAAACGAAACGACTCCGGCCCTGCCACGGTTCCCGTCATGATTCGGCGGGCGGACCGGATACCGGCCCGCCACGCTGGGTCCTTAACTCGCTTTCTTGGTGATCAGGGTCAGCGCGCCATTCGGCTCCATGCTGGCCGCGACCACCTGAGCCGAGGTCATTCCCTTGGCCTGGAGAGCGGATTTCACCTTGGGGGTGGCGTCGATCGAACTGCGCAGTTTCTGCAGGCCGGCGTCGCCACGCTGCGCGATCACCTGGTTGACCTGCGTCTGCGTGTCCTTCGGCAGCTCGCTGATGTCGATGATGTTGACGCTCTGGATCGCTGGCGCGGCCTGCTGACCGCCAGGGGCGGCTGGGGCCGGCGTGGTCGGAGCGGGCTGTTGCGCGGGCTGCTGCTGGGCACTGGCGGCACCAGCCAGCATCAGGCTGGCGGCGGTTGCAAGAACTATCGTTTTGCGCATGGATTTTCCTTCCATCGATTTGGCAAACGGTCGCTTTGGGGTGGCGTCCCAACCTCAACTGCCAAATGGGATCAGAAGGTGTCGCCCAGCGGGTCATTGCGTGACCATTGGAAGGCGACAATGTGCAGACGGGCTTCGACCATACCGCATTTCGGGAGCAATCGCTGATGGCCAGACTAACCCGTGCCGCCTACGCCCAGATGTACGGCCCGACCGTTGGCGACAGAGTGCGGCTTGCCGATACCGAGCTGATCATCGAGGTCGAGAAGGATTTCACCATTCATGGCGAGGAGGTGAAATTCGGCGGCGGCAAGGTCATTCGCGACGGCATGGGCCAGAGCCAGGTTTCCCGTGCCCAGGGCGCGGTCGACACCGTCATCACCAACGCGCTGGTGATCGATGCCAGTGCCGGCATCTTCAAGGCCGATATCGGCCTCAGGGATGGCCGAATCACCGCAATAGGCAAGGCCGGCAATCCTGATACGCAGGATGGCGTCACTATCGTCATCGGTCCCGGCACCGAAATCATCGCCGGCGAGGGCAAAATACTCACCGCCGGCGGCTTCGACGCGCATATCCACTTCATCTGCCCACAGCAGATCGAGGAAGCGCTGATGTCGGGCATCACCACCATGCTCGGCGGCGGCACCGGCCCGGCGCATGGCACGCTGGCGACCACCTGCACGCCGGGGCCATGGCACATGGCGCGCATGATCCAGTCCTTCGACGCTTTCCCGATGAATATCGGCCTGTCGGGTAAAGGCAACGCCTCGCTGCCCGCCGCACTCGAGGAAATGGTGCTGGGCGGCGCTTGCTCGCTCAAACTGCACGAGGACTGGGGCACGACGCCGGCCGCGATCGACTGCTGCCTGTCGGTCGCCGACGACTACGACGTGCAGGTGATGATCCACACCGACACGCTCAACGAGAGCGGCTTTGTCGAGAACACGGTGGCGGCGATCAAGGGCCGCACCATCCATGCCTTCCACACCGAAGGTGCGGGTGGTGGCCATGCGCCGGATATCATCAAGGTCTGCGGCCTTCCCAACGTCATCCCGTCCTCGACCAACCCGACGCGGCCCTACACCGCCAACACGCTGGCCGAGCATCTCGACATGCTGATGGTCTGCCATCATCTGTCGCCGTCGATCCCCGAGGACATCGCTTTCGCCGAAAGCCGCATCCGCAAGGAAACCATCGCTGCGGAGGACATCCTGCACGACATCGGCGCCTTCTCGATCATCTCGTCCGACAGCCAGGCCATGGGCCGCGTCGGCGAGGTGGCGATCCGGACCTGGCAGACCGCCGACAAGATGAAGCGCCAGCGCGGGTCACTGCCGCAGGAGACCGGCGACAACGACAATTTCCGCGTCCGCCGCTATATCGCCAAATACACCATCAATCCGGCCATCGCCCACGGCCTCTCGAAGGAGATCGGCTCGATCGCGGTCGGCAAACGCGCCGACCTGGTGCTGTGGAACCCGGCCTTCTTCGGCGTCAAGCCGGACATGGTGCTGATCGGCGGCATGATCGCCGCCGCCCCGATGGGCGACCCCAACGCCTCGATCCCGACGCCGCAGCCGATGCACTACCGGCCGATGTTCGGCGCCTATGGCAAAGCCCGGACCAATTCGTCGGTGACCTTCGTTTCGAAGGCCGCGCTCGAATCAGGTTTGCACGGCAGGCTTGGCGTCGACAAGCAGTTCGTCGCCGTCGAGAACACGCGCGGCGGCATCGGCAAGCACTCGATGGTACTCAACTACGCCACGCCCCATATCGAGGTTGATCCGGAAACCTATGAAGTTCGCGCCGACGGCGAGTTGCTGACCTGCGAACCGGCGACGGTGCTGCCGATGACGCAACGGTATTTTCTGTTTTGAGCCTCACCGGTGCCTGCGCCAAGAAGCCGTTTAAACGCGGCGCGCTTTAGGGCATTATGCGCATATGAACAGGATTGACCGTCTCAGGGCCATGACACCCTATGAAACAGACTACGCCCAGTGGTGCGCCGAGCAGGCTGCGTTGCTGCGCGAGGGTCGTCTCTCCGATCTCGACCGCGAGAACCTTGCCGAGGAGATAGAAAGCTTGGGGAGAAGTGACCGGAGAGAAATTCGCAGTCGGATGCGGGTGTTGATTGCACACCTCCTGAAATGGGAATTCCAGCCGGGCCACAGATGCCACAGCTGGCAATCGTCGATTTCCGAGCAGCGTGTCTGGATCGAAGGTATCCTCAAGGATAGTTCGAGTCTTCGTCGCTATCCCGCTCAAATCTTCGATCAGTCCTACAAAGACGCGTTGCCCATTGCCATTCAGGAGACCGGCCTGCGGAAATCGCAATTTCCAAGTGAGCCACCGTTCAATGCCAAGCAGGCGCTCGATGGGAGATTTTGGCCTGGCGGCCCTCTTTCAATGGATGATTTCCTGCGAGGCTAGCTGCCTCTTTTTCCCCACCAGCGTTTCTCCCAAGATCCATGGCCACCGAAATAGCCTCCGCCCACGACATCTTCCCGCATATCCGCATCGTCATGGGCATGGTGATCGGACTTGGCGTCGCCCGCCTGCTGTCGGGGGTAGCGCGCATCGTCCAGCATCCCGGCCAGTATCGGCTCTATCCCGTGCATCTGGCCTGGGTCGCCTCGGTCCTGCTGATGCTGGTGCATTTCTGGTGGTGGGAGTTCGACCTCTACGCCATCGAAACGTGGACTTTTGGCAAATACCTTTTCATCATTTTCTACGCCATCACGCTGTTCCTGCTGTGCGCGCTGCTGTTTCCGGATTCGATGCTGGACTACACCAGCTACGAGGATTTCTTCTATTCGCGCCGGGCCTGGTTCTTTGGACTGCTGGCGGGGAGCTACCTGCTCGACGTCATCGACACCCTGTTGAAAGGTCCGGAGCATTTCGCCCGCTTCGGCAACGAATATCTGTTCCGCACGCCGGTCTTCGTCGCGCTCTGCATCGCCGCGATCCTGGTGCCCGACCGCCGCTTCCACATCGCCTTCGTCGCGGCCGCGCTCATCTACCAGATATCGTTCATCCTGCGGCTCTTCGACACGATCGTATGACACCTCCCGATGATCTAGAGTTCCGGGGAAAGGCAGGTTCAACGATGTACAAGGCCGTCGGATCGCGCGGATCCCGGGTCAGCCGCGTCCTCTGGATGCTCGAGGAACTCGGGGAGCCCTATGAATTCGTCGAGGTCAAGCTCCGCTCGCCGGAAGCCTATGCGCTCAACCCGTCGGGCAAGGTGCCGATCCTCATCGACCGTGAGCTGACGGTGACGGATTCGGCGGCGATCTGCGTCTATCTGGCGGAGAAGCACGCCGACAAGGGGATGGGCGCCAATCCCGGTCTCGCCGGCCGTGCCGAAATCGATTCCTGGATGCACTTCGCCCAGTCGGAGTTCGAAGCGCCGCTGTGGAACAAATTGCGCCACCGCTTCCTCCTACCCAGGGAAGTTCGGGTCGATGTCGGTCCTGCCGCGGCCTATGACTTCGCCACGGAGGTCAAGGCGCTGGACCGCCGGCTCGGCGACAGGCTGTTCGCGCTGGGCCGGTTCTCGGCTGTCGACGTGCTGCTCGGCGACATGGGCGGCTGGGCGCGTGCCGGCCGGTTCCCGATCGACTCCGACCGCGTCAACGCCTATTTCGACCGCGTGTTGTCGCGGCCTGCCCGTGCGCGGGCGCAAGCTAACGGAGGCTCCATGAAATGAAGCTCAACCTCAACACCGACTTCACCAAATTTCCGCGCGCCGTCTCGGTGCTGCCTGCGGGCAGTGTTGGAGCCACCGCGCCATCCGGCCGTGCGGTTCTCGCCCATGACGAGCGGCATCTGCGCCGCCGCGCCATCGAACTTGCCGACGGCAGCAAGGTGCTGGTCGACTTGCGCGAGCCTATTGCCCTCAACGATGGCGACCGGCTCGTGCTGGAGGATGGCGGCCATATCGAGATCGTCGCGGCGCCCGAAGCGGTCTATGACATCCGCGCCCGCGACGCCGTGCATCTGACCGAACTCGCCTGGCATATTGGCAACCGCCATCTCGCCGCCGGCATCGAGGCGAACCGCATCCTCATCCTTCGCGACCACGTCATCAAGGCGATGCTGGAGGGGCTCGGCGCCACGGTGCGCGACGTCTCGGAACCGTTCAAGCCGGTCCGCGGCGCCTACTCCGGTGGGCATGGCCACGCCCACGCCGAGGCGCACAGCCATGGCCACGGCGAATCCCATTCGCACAGCCATGCGCATTCGCATCACGATCATCATCATGACTGACCAGCCCTCCGGCATCGCCCTGCTGCGGCTGATGGCTTGGCTGTCGCCGGCCTTTCCGGTCGGCGGCTTTGCCTATAGCCATGGCCTTGAGCGGGCGGTGCATGATGGGTTGGTGACCGATGCCGCTGGCCTTGCCGGCTGGCTGGAGACGCTGGTTGAGGTGGGTTCGGGCTGGAACGATGCCGTGCTGTTCGCCGAGAGCTGGCGCCGCGCCCGCGAAGGCGGCGATCTGGCCGAAGTCGCAGCACTGGCCGAGGCATTGGCAGGCTCGCGCGAGCGCCACACCGAGACCATGCTGCAAGGTGCGGCCTTTCTTAAGGCCGCCGCCGCCTGGCCCAATCCAGTGCTGGAGCGCTTGCCGGCCGAGTGCGCCTATTGCGTCGCTGTCGGCACTGTCGCCGGCGGCAACGGCATTGCGCTGCAGGACGCGCTGTCCGCCTTCCTGCAAGCCTTCTTCTCCAACCTCGTCCAGGCCGCGATCCGGCTCGGCGTCATCGGCCAGAACGAGGCCACGACGCTGCTGGCAGGGTTCGAGCCGCTGGCGCTCTCGACCGCTGCCCGCGCGTCCCGCTCGATACCGGACGATCTCGGCGGCTGCGCCTTCATCTCCGACATCGTGGCGATGAAGCACGAAACCCAGTACTCACGACTGTTCCGCTCATGATCCTCCTCGCCTTCGTCCTCTCATTCGTCCTGCTGCTGATCACGGCCCTGCACGTCTATTGGGGCATAGGCGGCATCTGGCCGGGCAGGGATGCGGCGTCCTGCGCCCACGCCGTCGTCGGTTTTCGCGGCGTCGACGAAATGCCGACGCCATTCGCCAGTTTCGCCGTTGCCGCTTGCCTTGGCCTGGCAACGCTGTGGCCGCTGGCGCTCATCGGTTTCTTTGCCTCGCCGTTTCCAAGGGAGGGGCTTGCCGCCACGTCGATGCTGATCGGTCTGGTGTTCCTGGGGCGCGGTATCGCCGGTTTCATGCCCTGGTGGCGCCGGCTGGCACCCGAACAGCCTTTTGCGCGGCTCGATACCAATCTCTATTCGCCGCTGTGCCTGCTGATCGGGCTCGGCTTCGCGGTTCTTGCCATTATGGAGTTTCCGACATGACACAAGCGAACGGTCCTCTTCGTATCGGCATCGGCGGCCCCGTCGGTTCCGGCAAGACGACGCTCACCGAAAAACTCTGCAAGGCGCTGCGCGACGAGTTTTCCATCGCCGTCGTCACCAACGACATCTACACCCGGGAAGACGCCATGATGTTGGCCCGGCTGCAGGCGCTGCCGGAGGACCGCATCGTCGGCGTCGAGACCGGCGGCTGCCCGCACACCGCCATCCGCGAGGACGCCTCGATCAATTTGCAGGCTATCGCCGAGCTGAACCGCAAATTTCCCGATCTCGACATCATCTTCATCGAATCCGGCGGCGACAACCTGGCCGCCACCTTCTCGCCGGACCTTGCCGACCTGACGCTCTATGTCATCTCGGTCTGCCAGGGCGAAGAGATTCCGAGAAAGGGCGGCCCGGCGATCACGCGTTCCGATTTCCTCATCATCAACAAGAGCGACCTGGCGCCCTATGTGAACGTCAATCTCGATGTCATGGAGAGCGACGCCGGCCGCATGCGCGGCAAGCGGCCGTTCGGCTTCACCGATCTTTCGCGCGGCAAGGGCCTGCAGGAGGTGATCGATTTCATCGTCGAACACGGCGGACTGCGGACTGTTGGCGCCGCAAGCACGGCGGCATAGCTGGCGGTCTGCACCAAGCGAAAGCGGTTGCGGGCACCAGCGGAGCGCGGCATTCTTGCCGAAACCGGAGGATTTCTAGGATGAGCATTGCCCGCCTGCAGAAGGAAACGCTGACCAACCTGCCCTTCTACGAAGAGCGCGTCGATCTTGCATGCGCCTTCCGTTGGACGGCGCGGCTCAACATGCACGAAGCGGTGGCCAACCATTTCTCGCTGGCCGTCAACGACAACGGCACCAGGTTCCTGATGAACCCGAACCAGGTGCATTTCTCGCGCATCAAGGCGAGTGACCTGATCGAGATCGACGCCAACGGCCCCGACACGCTTTCAGGGCCGAATGCACCCGACCCGACGGCATGGGGGCTGCACGGAGCCGTCCATCGCAACGTGCCGCACGCGCGCTGCGTCATGCACGTCCATTCGATCCATGCCACCGTGCTGGCCTCGCTTGCCGACTCGACGTTGCCGCCGATCGACCAGAATTCGGCGATGTTCTTCAACCGTCACATCGTCGACGCGCATTATGGCGGGCTGGCCTTCGAGGAAGAGGGCGAACGCTGCTCGCAGCTTCTCGCCGACCCCAAGGTCAAGGTGATGGTGATGGGCAACCATGGCGTGCTGGTTATCGGCGACACCGTCGCCGATGCTTTCAACCGCATGTTCTATTTCGAGCGCGCCGCCGAGACCTACATCAAGGCGTTGTGGACCGGCCGGCCGCTGCGCACGCTCTCCGACGCGATCGCCGAGAAGGCGGCGAGCGAGATGGACGACTATCCAGGCCAGGCCGAACGCCATCTCGCCGAGTTGAAGGCGATCCTCGACGAACAGGAGCCGGCGTACCGGAACTGAGGGCTACAGTCCGAGCTGAGCCCGCAATTCCGCGGCGCTGTTGATGACGACTGCGCCGGGCGGTCCTTCCATCGGCTTTTCAGGCCAGAAGATGGTCTTCATTCCCGCCGCCAGGCCCGCCATGGCGCCCGGCCAGCTGTCGTCGACCGCGACGGCGTGCGCAGGATCGACCTCCGCCAGATAGGCGGCGCGCAGGAAAGGCTCGGCGTGCGGCTTGCCTTCGCGCACGTCGTTGCGGCTGATCGTCTTCATGCCGGGGTAAGTCAGCCCCACCATGTGCAGGTTGGCGTCGACGATCATCCGGTCCGAATTGGAGACCACCGCCTGCTGCACACCGAGCGCGCGCAGTTCGTTGAAGACCTCGATCGCGCCTGGGCGCGGCTTCAGCCCCTCGACCAGCGGCAGGTAATGCTCATATTTGTGAACGATCCATTCGTCGAAGGGCAGTTGCAGCCCGAACTCGTCGCGCATCATTTCGTAGACCGGCCAGGCGGCGACGCCGAGCACGCGCTCATGCAGATCGTCAGGCGGCGTGAGGCCGGCATTGCGCATCGCTGCAATGAGGGCTGCCTCGTGCAGCGGTTCGCTGTCGACCAGCGTGCCGTCCATGTCCCAGAAAACCGCCTTCGGTGTCATGCAGCGCTCCTTTTTGCGATCCCTTAAAGGGTTTGCGACGGGAGATAAACCTTTAGCGGCCGCAGAACATCCCTTCCGATAAAAACGGAACCCGCCGCGCTTTCTCCAGCCGGATGATAGTGAAGAAAACTCCGCTGTATCGGTGTAAGCATTTGCTCTTGAGATTGACAATTGCGCAGGCGGCCATTCCCTGCGAAACTGATATGACCGCCTGATGATCGGCGGTTTTCGGGAGGCAGGACGTGAATACCCGGCAGGATGGCGGCACCAACAGGCTGGACGACGCGGCGCGCGCCGGCTGGCTCTACTATGTTGCCGGCAACACACAGGACCAGATCGCCGCCACGCTCGGCATATCGAGGCAGACGGCGCAGCGGCTGGTGTCGCTGGCGGTGTCGGAAGGCCTGATCAAGGTCCGCGTCGATCATCCGATCGCCAACTGCCTGGACCTTGCCGCGCGGCTGAAATCGCGCTTCGCGCTCGACCTTGTCGAGGTGGTGCCGAGTGACCCCAGTTCATCCTCCACGACCATCGGCATCGCCGAAGCGGCAGCCGCCGAGATCGAGCGGCGGCTTCGGTCGCCGACACCGCTCGTCATGGGCATCGGCACCGGACGCACGCTGAAGGCGGCGATCGAACAATTGCCGCCGATGGAATGCCCGCAGCACAAGGTGGTGTCCTTGACCGGCAACATCTCGCCGGACGGTTCGGCCGCCTTCTACAACGTCATCTTCACCATGGCCGACAGGGTCAAGGCGCGGTCCTTCCCGATGCCGCTGCCGGTCATCGCCTCCTCGCCGCAGGAGCGCGAGATGCTGCTCAATCAGCCGATGATCCAGCCGACGCTGGCGCTTGCCGCCGAGGCCGATGTCACCTTCATCGGCATTGGCGACCTTGGGCCGAAGGCGCCGCTCTACGAGGATGGCTTCATTTCCGAAAGCGAGCTGAAAGCCCTGCAGAAGGCCGGCGGCGTCGCCGAAATCGTCGGCTGGGTGTTCGATCGCGAGGGCCGCATGATCGAGGGCATCACCAATGACCGGGTATCGTCGGCGGCGCTGCCGTCGCGTGAGAAGTCGCTGGTCATTGCGCTTGCCATGGGCGAGCGCAAGCTGCCGGGTATCATGGCGGCCGTCAACCGCCGGCTGGTCAACGGGCTCATCACCGACGAGCGGACGGCCGCCGCCCTGCTGGCCAGCATCTGACTCCTGCGATAAAGCCAGCAAGGCTATTGGTGCCGGCCGAAAGGGTCGTTGCCGTCGAGAAAACCGAGGTCGCGCAGCAGATGCGGCGACAGGTCCCTGATATCAAGATGTGCCTTTTTTCGGGTCGCGAACCAGCCGAATCCGTCCACAAGCCACGAAATCCAGCGATGATCGGGAGCGGGAGTGCATTTTTGCTGCGCCATGGTCATGATCGTCAACCTTCGTTATCCTGAACCCGAATGACGGGTTGAGCATCAATGTCGGCCTTGCCGGCCGCCTTTGCCAATCGAACGTCGATAACGACCCATAAGGACGCCTTATGCCTGACCTCGGCGCGCCACAGCTTTCGCAACTCCCGCCGCTGCAGGCGATCCGGGTGTTCGAGGCGGTGGCGCGGCATCTTTCCTTCACCAAGGCCGCTGGTGAACTCGCCATGACGCAAGCGGCGGTCAGCTATCAGATCAAGGTGCTGGAAGAGCGCGTCGGCGCGCCGCTGTTCCTGCGCCGGCCGCGACAGATCGAACTCACGGAAGCCGGCCAACGCCTGGCGCCGGCCGTCAGCGAGGCCTTCGCCATTCTTAGCCAGGCCTATGCCGCCGCGCGCGGCGGCGCGGACGGGCTGCTATGTGTCACCACGGTGCTGACCTTTGCCTCCAACTGGCTGGCGCACCACCTCGGCGCGTTCCAGATCGCGCACCCGTCGCTTGCCGTGCGGCTCGAGACGTCGAGCCGGCTGACGGATTTCGCCCGCGAGGATGTCGACCTTGCCATCCGTTCGGGCGGTGGCAAATGGCCGGGGCTGGAAGCCCACAAGCTGCTCGATGCCGATTTCACGCCGATGCTGAGCCCGAAGCTCGCGGCGAGCATCGGCGGCATCAACGAACCGGCCGATCTGCTCAAGCTGCCGATCCTCGATCCCAGCGATATCTGGTGGACACAATGGTTCGAGGCCGCCGGCGTGCACAGCCATGACCTTGCCAGGCGTCCCGGCAGCAGCATGGGCGCGCAGGCCTACGAAGCCAACGCGGCCATATCGGGCCATGGGGTGGCGATCCTGACCCGGGCGCTGTTCAAGTCCGAACTCGCGGACGGCCGGCTGATCCAGCCTTTCGACCTGGTCGGCGACGACGGGCACGCCTACTGGCTGGTCTACCCCGAGGCGCGCCGCAACGTGCCCAAGATCCGCGCCTTCCGTGACTGGCTGCTGGCCGAGATCGCCTGCTGACCGGCGGACAAGTTGACTGGCAGACAAGCTGACCGGCAGACCGGGCAAGAAAACCACATCTCGTTCAGGAGGCTTTCGGCCCTGCCGCCCGGATCCCAGGCGGTGGCAATCCGAGCCCTGTTGCCGGATCGTCCGCCGCCATGCGCCGGGTTGCGTGCTGCGCTGCAGCATCGAATCCGGCTTGACATAATTCACACCAAGTGAGTAATTGCTCATAACCAAGGCAAATGCTCATCTTGGTTTATGGGAGGAATTTGATGAAACTTCGCACGCTCACCCTGGGCTTGTTGTCCGCCAGCGCGCTTGCGTTCGCCGCACACGCCGAATCCATCACCATCGCCACAGTCAACAATGGCGATATGGTCCGCATGCAGAAGCTGACCGATGACTTTACCAAGGCCAACCCCGACATTCAGCTCAACTGGGTCACGCTCGAAGAGAACGTGCTGCGCGAGCGCGTCACCACCGACATTGCCACCAAGGGCGGCCAGTATGACGTGATGACCATCGGCACCTACGAGGTTCCGATCTGGGCCAAGCAGAGCTGGCTCTTGCCGCTCGACAAGCTCGGCGACGACTACGACGCCAAGGACATCATCCCGGCCATCGCCGGCGGCCTCTCGGTCGATGGCAAGCTCTATGCCGCGCCCTTCTACGGCGAAAGCTCCTTCGTCATGTACCGCAAGGACCTGATGGAGAAGGCCGGCCTCAAGATGCCCGACGCGCCGACCTGGGACTTTGTAAAGCAGGCCGCCGATAAGATGACCGATCGCGCCAGTGGCGTGAACGGCGTCTGCCTGCGCGGCAAGGCCGGCTGGGGCGAGAACATGGCCTTCCTGACCGCCATGTCGAACTCGTTCGGCGCCCGCTGGTTCGACGAGAACTGGAAGCCGCAGTTCGATCAGCCCGAGTGGAAGAAGACGCTGCAGTTCTATGTCGACCTGATGAAGGCCGACGGTCCCGAGGGCGCCTCGTCCAACGGCTTCAACGAGAACCTGGCGCTCTTCCAGCAGGGCAAGTGCGGCATGTGGATCGACGCCACCGTGGCGGCGTCCTTCGTCTCCGACCCGAAGAACTCGACCGTCGCCGACAAGGTCGGCTACGCCCTGGCGCCCGATAACGGCCTCGGCAAGCGCGGCAACTGGCTGTGGGCGTGGTCGCTCGCGATCCCGGCCGGCACGCAGAAGGCCGACGCCGCCGAGAAGTTCGTCTCCTGGGCCACCAGCAAGCACTATGCCGAGCTCGTCGCGTCGAAGGAAGGCTGGGCCAACGTACCTCCGGGCACGCGCTCCTCGCTCTATGCCAATCCCGAGTACCAGAAGGCGGCTCCGTTCGCCAAGATGACGCTGGACTCCATCAACGCCGCCGACCCGACGCATCCGACCGTCAAGCCGGTGCCCTATGTCGGCGTGCAGTTCGTCGCCATCCCTGAATTCCAGGGCCTTGGCACCACTGTCGGCCAGCTCTTCTCGGCGGCTCTTGCCGGTCAGTCGAGCGTCGACGATGCGCTGAAGCAGGCCCAGGACGCCGCGACCGCGGCGATGACCGAGGGCGGTTATATCAAGTAAGGCTCCTCCCGGTGCCGAATGCCGGCCGACGATCATGACCGGCAACGGCCGCCCGAAACCCAGTTCGGGCGGCCGCCTTCAACGCCTCTGATAATTCAGTTTGATCCTTGAAGGGTGACCGTCATGGCTACTCAGCAGACCCGTTCGCTTGCCCGATTCATGATGGCGCCATCCGTGGTGCTGCTGCTGGTCTGGATGGTTGTTCCGCTCGCTCTCACGCTGTGGTTCTCCTTCCAGCAGTACAATCCGCTTAATCCGATGCGCGATGGCTTCGTCGGCCTCTCGAACTACGCGCTGTTCTATTCCAACCCGGCTTTCCTGCAGTCGATCCTCAACACGCTTGTCCTGGTGGTCAGCGTGCTGCTGATCACGGTGATCGGCGGCATCCTGCTGGCGCTGCTCATCGATCAGCCGATGTGGGGCCAGGGGATCGTGCGCATTCTCGTCATTTCGCCGTTCTTCGTCATGCCGCCGGTGGCAGCGCTGGTGTGGAAGAACATGATCATGCACCCGCAATATGGCGTCTTCGCCGACATAGCCCGCTTCTTCGGCGCGCAACCGATCGACTGGTTCGGGCAGCATCCGATGACGGCGATCATCATCATCGTCGCCTGGCAGTGGCTGCCTTTCGCGACTTTGATCCTCCTGACCTCGCTGCAGTCGCTCGACGGCGAGCAGAAGGAGGCCGCCGAGATGGATGGCGCCGGCTTCATCAGCCGCTTCATCTATCTGACGCTGCCGCACATGTCGCGGGCGATTACCGTGGTCATCCTGATCCAGACGATCTTCCTGCTTTCCGTCTATGCCGAGATCCTGGTCACCACCAATGGCGGCCCGGGCTATGCCTCCACCAATCTGCCCTTCCTTGTCTACCAGAAGGCGTTGCTGGAGTTCAAAATCGGCCAGGCATCCGCGGGCGGTGTGATCGCCGTCATTCTCGCCAACATCGTCGCCTTCTTCGCCATGCGCGCCGTCGGCAAGAACCTGGACAAGTAAGGGAGGTCAAGATGGCGCGTGCGCTGAACCACCCCCACTTCGTCCCGCTGCGCGGGACACCTCTCCCCCGGCCCGGGGGAGAGGAAATGCCTGCATCGAAGCTGCGCCCTTCCTCTACCCCGTCGATCGGGGAAGAGGTGGTTTGTGCAGCAAACCGGAGTGGGGGTCGACCCTGCCGCCACCATCGCCGATACGGGAGAACCTGATCATGGCACGCGCAGTCACCACCCAGCACAAGACAATCGCGACCGTCGCCGCCTGGATCGTCGCCCTGCTGATTTTCTTCCCGATCCTCTATACGATCATCACCTCGTTCAAGTCGGAACAGGAGGCGATCCAGGGCTTCAACCTGATCCCGTCGGGGACCTTCGAAAGCTATGCCGAAGTCCAGGCGCAGAGCGGCTATTTCAAGTTCTTCCTGAACTCGGTGCTGCTCTCCGTCGGCTCGACCATCCTGGCGCTGCTGGTCGCGATTCCGGCGGCTTGGTCGATGGCGTTTTCGCCGACCAAGCGGACCAAGGACATCCTCATGTGGATGCTGTCCACCAAGATGATGCCGGCGGTTGCCGTGCTGTTTCCGATCTACCTGATCTTCCGCAATCTCGGCCTGCTGGACTCGCGCCTCGGCCTGATGGTCATGCTGATGCTGATCAACCTGCCGATCGTGGTGTGGATGCTCTACACCTACTTCCGCGAGATCCCCGGCGAGATCCTGGAAGCGGCTCGCATGGACGGCGCGTCGCTGTGGAACGAGATCATCTACGTGCTGACGCCGATGGCGGTGCCGGGCATCGCCTCGACCATGCTGCTCAACATCATCCTGGCCTGGAACGAGGCATTCTGGACCATCCGGCTGACCACCACGGACGCTGCTCCGCTGACTGCCTTCATCAGCTCCTTCTCCAGCCCGCAAGGCCTGTTCTGGGCCAAGCTTTCGGCGGCCTCGACGCTGGCCATCGCGCCGATCCTGATCATGGGCTGGTTCAGCCAGAAGCAGCTGGTGCGCGGCCTGACCTTTGGTGCGGTGAAGTAACGGAAATTGCCTTAAGCAATCGGCGAAAAATAGCTCTCGGGGAGGAAACCATGGGAAACATCACGCTCAAGAACGTCTCCAAATCGTTTGGATCGACGTCCATCATCCCCGGTCTCGACCTGGTGATCGAGAATGGCGAGTTCGTCGTCTTCGTCGGCCCGTCGGGCTGCGGCAAGTCGACATTGCTGCGGCTGATCGCCGGCCTCGAAGACACCAGCGGTGGCACCATCAACATCGATGGCCGTGACGTCACCGGCGAGGCGCCGGCCAAGCGCAAGCTCGCCATGGTGTTCCAGTCCTATGCGCTTTATCCGCACATGACGGTTGCCAAGAACATCGCCTTTCCGCTGAAGATGGCAGGCGAGGACCAGGCGACCATCGACAGGAAGGTGAAGGACGCGGCGCGCGTGCTCAATCTCACCAACTATCTCGAACGCCGTCCCGGCCAGCTCTCCGGCGGCCAGCGCCAGCGCGTCGCCATCGGCCGCGCCATCGTGCGCCAGCCCTCGGCCTTCCTGTTCGACGAACCGCTGTCCAACCTCGACGCGGCACTGCGCGGCACCATGCGGCTCGAGATCAGCGAGCTGCACCACCAGCTCAAGACGACGATGATCTACGTCACCCACGACCAGGTCGAGGCCATGACCATGGCCGACAAGATCGTCGTCTTGAACGCCGGCAACATCGAGCAGGTCGGCTCGCCGATGGAGCTCTACAAGACGCCGCGCAACCTGTTCGTCGCCGGCTTCATCGGCTCGCCGAAGATGAACCTGATCGAGGGCGCGCCGGCTGACAAATACCGCGCCAAGACGATCGGCATCCGGCCCGAACATATGCAGATCTCGACCACGGCGGGCGACTGGAAGGCGACGGTCGGCGTTGCCGAGCATCTGGGCTCCGACACGTTTCTGCATGTCCAGGCCGATGGCGTCGGACCGCTGACGGTGCGCGCCGACGGCGAACTGGCCGTGCATCATGGCGACACGATCTATCTTACACCCGAAAAGGCCAAGCTGCATCGCTTCGGCGCTGACGGCAAGGCGATGGCCCAGTGAGGGTGGGGTAGTGAGGCTGAAAGGCAAATCGGCGCTGATCACCGGGTCGGCGCGCGGCATCGGCAGAGCCTTCGCCGAAGCCTATGTGCGCGAAGGCGCCACGGTGGCGATTGCCGATATCAACCTTGAAGCCGCCGAGAAAACGGCGGCCGCGATCGGCGACAACGCCTATGCCGTCAAGCTCGACGTCACCGACCAGGCATCCATCGAGGCCGCGGTCAAAGCGGTGGAGAGCAAAACCGGCGGTCTGGACATCCTGATCAACAACGCCGCTCTGTTTGACCTGGCGCCGATCGTGGAGATCTCTCGGGCGAGCTACGAAAAGCTTTTCTCCGTCAATGTCGCCGGCACGTTGTTCGTGCTGCAGGCAGCCGCCCGCTCGATGATCGCGCGGGGCAAGGGCGGCAGGATCATCAACATGGCGAGCCAGGCCGGGCGTCGCGGCGAGCCGCTGGTCGCGGTCTACTGCGCCACCAAAGCCGCGGTCATCTCGCTGACGCAGTCGGCCGGGCTCGACCTGATCAAGCACCGCATCAATGTCAACGGCATCGCGCCCGGCGTCGTCGACAGCGACATGTGGGACGAGGTCGATGCCCTGTTCGCCAAATACGAGAACCGGCCGAAAGGCGAAAAGAAACGGCTGGTCGGCGAGGGCGTGCCGTATGGCCGCATGGGCAAGCCGGAAGACCTCGCCGGCATGGCCGTGTTTCTCGCCAGTGACGAGGCCGAATACATCGTCGCCCAGACCTACAACGTCGATGGCGGCCAATGGATGAGTTGAAAAGGACGAGTTGAGGGGGAAGGCGCTTCTCTCATTTCCTCCGGAGAAGACGCCACGGGGGCGGATGAGGGGCGGCATACTGGAAAACCAGGTGCGGCCCCTCATCCTCGCCCTCCCGAAGGAGGCGAAACAGTCGGGCTGCAAATCGGCCAAAGGGTAAAGCAGATGACCGTGAAACTCTCTTCCTCGAGCCTCGCCACGCTTCCGTCCAAGGTCGCAGGTCCGAACTATGACCGGTCGGCGTTGAAAGCCGGCATCGTGCATTTCGGTGTCGGCAATTTTCACCGGTCACATCAGGCCGTCTATCTCGACGACCTGTTCGGTCAAGGCGTCGGTCATGATTGGGCGCTGGTCGGCGCCGGCGTGTTCGACGGCGAGAAGATCGGCCGCGGCAAGCTCGAAGAGCAGGACTGGCTGACCACGGTTGTCGAGCAGGACGAGGGCCATATGAGTGCCCGCGTCACCGGCGCGATGATCGATTTCCTGATGCCGGGCGATGCGGCCGGTATCATCGATCGCCTTGCCGACCCGGCCATCAGGATCGTATCGCTGACCATCACCGAAGGCGGCTATTTCATCGATCCGGCCTCCGGCGTGTTCAATCCGACCCATCCCGATATCGTCGCCGACGCCCAGCCGGGCGCCACACCGAAAACCGTATTCGGCATCATCCTGGCCGGGCTGGCGCGACGCCGCCAGGATGGCATCGTGCCGTTCACGGTCATGTCCTGCGACAACATCCCCCACAACGGCCATGTCACGTCGGATGGCGTTATCGGCCTCGCCCGCCTGATCGACGAGGATTTGGCGAGCTGGGTCAGCGACCACGTCGCCTTCCCGAACGCCATGGTCGACCGCATCACACCGGCAACCAGCGACCGTGAGCGCAAGATCCTTGCCGATGATTTCGGCCTCGAGGACAATTGGCCGGTGTTCTGCGAGCCGTTCCGGCAATGGGTACTGGAAGACCATTTCACCGATGGCCGCCCGCCGCTGGAAAAGGTCGGCGTGCAGTTCGTCAGGGACGTCGCCCCTTACGAGCTGATGAAGATCCGCATCCTCAATGGCGGCCACGCCACCATCGCCTATCCGGCCGGGCTGATGGACATCCACTTCGTCCATGAGGCGATGCAGGAGCCGCTGGTGCTCGGTTTCCTCGACAAGCTCGAGCATGACGAGATCATCCCGACAGTGCCGCCGGTGCCGGACACGGTGCTGGAAGATTATTACCAGCTCATCGAGAAGCGCTTCTCCAATCCCAAGATCGGCGACACGGTGCGCCGCCTCTGCCTCGACGGCTCCAACCGCCAGCCGAAATTCATCATCCCGACCATCGCCGACCGGCTGAAGGCCGGCAAAGGCGTTGCCGGTCTGGCGCTGGAATCGGCGCTGTGGTGCCGCTACTGCTTCGGCACGACGGACAGCGGGGCGGTCATCGAGCCCAACGACCCGAGCTGGGACCGGCTGCAGGCAACGGCAAAGGCGGCAAAGGACGCGCCCGCCGCCTGGCTTGCCATGGACGATATCTATGGCGATGTCGGCCGCGCCACGGCCTTCGTCGACGCCTTCGTCCACGCGCTCAACGTGCTCTGGGCCAATGGCACGCGCGCCACGCTGACGCGCTACTTCGCCGGCAAGCTCTGAGAGCCAGCCGGCATCATGACGCCTGAACTGGTCATCTTCGACTGCGACGGCGTGCTGGTCGACAGCGAGGCGCTCTCCGTCTCGGCGCTGCTCGGCATGATCGAACTTGCCGGCGGCAGCGTCGGCGAAGACGCCGCCTACGAGCATTTCCTCGGCAAGAGCATGAAGAGCGTGCGCGAAATCCTCGGCCGCGACTTCGGCCTGGAGATCACCGATCAGCATCTCACCGCCATGCGCGTCGACCTCATGCGAAAGTTCCGTGAGGAGCTGAAGCCGATCGCCGGCGTCAAGGCGATGCTGCCGAAGCTCGGCCTGCCGTACTGCGTCGCTTCCTCCGGCACGCTGGAACGTATTCGTTACGCGCTCGACGTCACCGGCCTGCTCACGCTGATGGAGCCGCATCTGTTCAGCGCTGCCATGGTTGCCAGGGGCAAGCCGGCACCGGACCTTTTCCTCCATGCGGCCGCCGCCATGCGGGCGCAACCGAGAAATTGCCTGGTCATCGAGGACAGCCCGGCCGGCGTCGCGGCCGCGCTCGCGGCGGATATGCGCGTCTTCGCCTTCACCGGCGGCGCACACGCCGGCAATCCGGGATTGAAAGCGCGGCTTGCGTCGACCGAACCGGACTTTATATTCGCTGACATGCTGCAATTGCCCGATTTGATTGCAGGCCTGGAAGCGAGAGTTAGAGCATCTTGACGAAACAGTTTGTCTGCGCGGTCGATGTCGGCACCGGGAGCGCTCGCGCGGGCATTCTCGACGCCAGTGGTACCTTGCTTGGCCGCGCCGAGCGGCCGATCGCCATGAACCAGCCAAAGCCAGATCATGCCGAGCATGATTCACGCGATATCTGGGCCGCCGTCTGCACCGCCGTGCGTGCCGCGCGGGAAAAGGCCGGCGTCGCCGCCGAGCATATTGCCGGTATCTCCTTCGATGCCACCTGCTCGCTGGTCGTGCGTGACAGGCAGGGCGGCCAGCTCAGTGTGTCGACCAGCGGCGACAAGCGCTGGGACACCATTGTCTGGCTCGACCACCGTGCCATCGCCGAAGCCGACGAATGCACCGCGAGCGGCCACGAGGTGCTGAACTACATCGGCGGCGTTATGTCGCCCGAGATGGCGACGCCGAAGCTGATGTGGTTGAAGCGCAATCTGCCGAAGACGTGGAACGAAGCCGGCTATTTATTCGACCTGACCGATTTCCTGACCTGGCAGGCGACGGGCTCGCTGGCCCGCTCGCAATGCACGCTGACAGCGAAGTGGACTTATCTGGCGCACCAGGACACCGCGTGGCAGCGCGATTTCTTCGAACTCGTCGGCCTCGACGATCTTTTTGAGCACGGCAATCTGCCCGAACGGGCCAGTCCGGTCGGCGCCGATATCGGTCCGTTGACGGCGCAGGCAGCGGCAGAACTCGGTCTGACCGAAAACTGCCGCGTCGGCGCGGGCGTCATCGATGCCTATGCCGGGGCGCTTGGCGTGCTCGGTGGCTTTGCCGGCGACGACCAGAATATCGGTCGCCATCTGGCGCTGATCGCCGGCACCTCATCCTGCGTCATGGCAATGTCGCCCGATCCGCAGCCTTTCGCCGGTGTCTGGGGCCCCTATTACGGCGCCGCACTGCCGAAGCTGTGGCTGTCGGAAGGCGGTCAGTCGGCGACGGGGGCGCTGCTCGACCACATCATCCGCTGGCACGGCGCCGGGGGCGAGCCGAATGCGGCCATGCATGCCAGGATCGCCGCGCGCGTCGCCGAACTGCGCGCCGCCGAGGGCGAGAGCCTTGCCGACCGGCTGCATGTGCTGCCGGATTTCCACGGCAACCGCTCGCCGCTTGCCGACCCACATGCCGTTGGCGTCGTCAGCGGGCTGACGCTGGATTCGTCCTTCGACAGCCTGTGCAAGCTTTACTGGCGCACCGCCGTCGGCATCGCGCTCGGCGTGCGCCATGTGCTGGAGGCGCTGAACGAGAACGGCTATCTGATCGACACGCTGCATGTCACCGGCGGCCACACCAAGAACCCGCTTTTGATGGAGCTCTATGCCGACGCCACCGGCTGCACGGTGGTCGAGCCGCTGGCCGACGAGGCGGTGCTGCTCGGCACCGGCATGGTGGCGGCGACCGCCGCCGGGCTTTTCCCCGATCTCAACGCCGCCTGCCTTGCCATGCAGCAGGGTGGCAAGACACGCGCCGCCAATCCGGCGGCCGGCGTCCGCTTCGATCGCGACTACCGGATTTTCCTGGAAATGCACCGGCAGCGGCAGATGCTTGACGCGATCCGGTAGGCTTTTACGCTATTGCCTGCGCAGGGACGCGCCCGATGTCGCGTCGAACAGGTGAATGTCATTCTGCTCGAATGTATAGCGGACGGGAGCACGCACTACCGGGCAGTCGCGTGCCGGAACGAGCGCGCTGATTTCCTTGCCGCCGGAGCCGAATGTCACCAGCGCGTCATTACCGTGGAATTCGATGAGATCGGCGGTGCCTTGCAATAGCCTGGCGGCGCCGACACCGGCCGTCTTCAGGTCCGGGGGCCGGATGCCCAGCACAGCGCGATCGCCCGGCTGGAGATGAAAGCCCGCCCCATCTATCGAAAGCACCGTCCCGGCGCCGGTCAGCGTCCAGCCGTTCCCTGCCCGGCCGACCGTCACATCGATAAAATTCATGTTCGGCGTGCCGATGAAACCGGCCACGAAAATATTGCCCGGCCGCCCGTAGATTTCCGCCGGCGAGCCGATCTGCTCGATGATGCCATCCTTGAGCAGCACGATACGGTCGGCGAGCGTCATCGCCTCCAGCTGGTCGTGCGTGACATAGACGGTGGTGGTCTTCAGCGACTGGTGCAGCCGCGCGATCTCGACGCGCATATGGTTGCGCAATTTGGCGTCGAGATTGGACAACGGCTCGTCGAACAGGAACACCTTGGGCGTCTTGATCATGGCCCGCGCGATCGCCACGCGCTGCTGCTGGCCGCCGGAGAGTTCGGCTGGCTTACGGCCGAGATAGGGGTCGAGCCCAAGCGTCCTCGACACCGCTTCGACCCGCTTGCGGATCTCGGGCGCCGGGACCTTCTGGCGCCGCAGCCCGAAGGCGATGTTGTCGAAAATGCTCATGTGCGGGTAGAGCGCGTAGTTCTGGAACACCATGGCGATACCGCGGTCGCCCGGATTGAGGTCGTTGACCACCTTGCCGCCGATCGATACCTCGCCGCCGCTGATGTCCTCCAGCCCCGCCAGCATGCGCAGCAAGGTCGACTTGCCGCAGCCGGACGGGCCGAGGAACACGACGAATTCGTGCTCCTCGATCGAGAGATTGAGATCGCGGATCACTGTGGTGGCGCCATAAGCCTTGTCGACATGGGAGCAAACGATCGCGCACATGGTCAGCCCTTTTCGCCGGTAAGCAGGATCTGCAGCTTGACATCCTGCGGGTTGCCTTCGGCGGCCCGTTCGAACGCCTTGATGCTGTCGGCGAAATCATAGGTTCCGGTGATCAGCGGCTTGAGGTCGACCTTGCCGGAGGCGATGAGCTGCAGGGCGCGGTCGAAGATGTTGGCATAGCGGAACACCGTCTCGATGCGCACTTCCTTCGAGATCGCCGCCGGCACATCGAGGGCCACCGGTTCCACCGGCAGCCCGACCAGCACCACCGCGCCACCTGGCCGCACGACGTCGAACAGATCGGCGAAAGCCTTGGCGCTGCCGCTCGCCTCGAAGACGATGTCGGCACCCCAATTGTCGGTAGTTGCCGCGACGGCATCGACCAGCGACTGCTCGCCGACATTGACCGGCACGATGCCGGCATATTGCGCGGCAATCCCCAGCTTGGGCGCGGAAAAATCGGAAATCAGCACTTTCGAACAACCGCCAGCAAGGGCTGCAAGGGCGACCATGATGCCGATCGGGCCGCAGCCGACGACGACGGCGACATCGCCCGGGACGATGCGGGCGCGGCTAGCCGCCTGCATCCCGATGGCGAAGGGCTCGACCATCGCGCCCTCGGCGAAGGAGACATTGTCCGGCAGCTTGTAGGTAAAGGCGGCCGGGTGCACGGCATAGGGAGCAAGGATGCCATGCACCGGCGGGGTCGCCCAAAAAGTGACGTCGGGGTCGACATTGTAGATGCCGAGCTTTGTCGCGCGCGATGACAGATTCGGTACACCCGGCTCCATGCAGACGCGGTCGCCGACCTTCAGACTCCTGACATTGGCGCCGACCTCGACGATTGTGCCCGCAGCCTCGTGGCCGAGCACCATCGGCGCCCGCACGACATAGCTGCCGATGGCGCCATGCGTGTAATAATGCACGTCGCTGCCGCAGACGCCGACCGTGTGGATGGCGATCCTGACATCGTCGGGGCCGACATCGAGCGGCAACGCGATCTCGCGCAGCGACAATTCACCTTTTTTCTCAAGCACCAAAGCCCGCATCGGGTAAGTCCTCACTTCAAGTCTTTTTTTGCCGGAAAACAGAATTCAGGAAGCCGCTGAGCACGCCGAGGAACAGCAGCGGCGGCAGCGACAGGAGCACGACCGAGGCGTTGAGAATGCCCCACGGCACGTTCATGCCTTGCTGGGAGAGTTCGGAGGCGACGATCGGCAAGGTCTTGGCGTTGGAACTCGACAGCATCAGCGCGATCAGGAATTCGTTCCAGACCAGCACGAAGCTGAAGGCGACCGCGCCGATCAGCGAGCGCGCAGCCACGGGCAGCGCGATCCGCCAGAACACCGAATAGGCGCCGTAGCCGTCGACGAAGGCGGCTTCCTCGATCTCCTTCGGCACGCCTTGGAAGGCTGGAATGGCGAGCCACATGATCACCGAGATGGTGAGCAGTGAATAGGTGACGATCAGCGCCGGCAGCGTATCGTAGAGACCGAGTTGCAGCCAGATCACCATAAGCGGGATCGCCACCGCCACCGGCGGCAGGAAGCGCAGCGACAGCACGAAGAACTGGATGTCGCCGGCCCAGCGGTTGGGATAACGCGCCACCGCGTAAGCCGCGGGCAAACCGAGCACGACGCCGATCAGTACGGCTGTGCCGCAAGCGACGACCGAATTGTAGAGGCCGGTGACGACGCTGTCGCGGCCAAGTATGTAGCTGATGTTGGCAAGCGTTGGTGTGAACACCAGGCGGGGAACGCGGGTGATGATATCCACGCTGTTCTTCAGCGAATTGAGCGCTGTCCACAGCAGCGGAAACACCGCGAGGAAGCCGGCGAAGGCCAGGGCGGCCTTGGCGATGATGCGGCCGAGCCTCATGCCTGCACCCGCTTCCACAGCATGGTGAAGGTGATGACGGTGGCGATCATCATCAGCACGGCCATCGCCGAGGCATAGGAAACCTTGCCGGATTCGATGAAGCCTTGCGAGAAGGCGTACATGTCGAGCGTTTCGGTCGCGACCCCCGGCCCGCCGCGGGTCATCACATAAATCAGGTCGAAGGAGCGCAGCGATTCGATCATCTTGACGAACATCAGGCTGATCAGCGGCGCCTTCAGCATCGGCAAGGTGACATAGGCATGGATCTGCCAGCGCCGGGCATGGTCGAGCCGGGCCGCCTCGATCGGCTGCGGCGGCAAGGTTTCCAAGAGCTTCAGCACGATGACCGCGAAGAACAGGCCCCACTGCCAGACATCGACCGAAGCGACGGCGAACAGCGCCGTCGACGGCTTGGACAGCGGGTCGAAGATCAGCCCGCCGGTCATCAGCCGGTAGGGATAAGTGGCGATGCCATAGAGCGGATGATAGGCGAACTTCCACACGAAGGCCGCCGACACGCGCGGCAACAGCACCGGAATGATGAACAGCAGACAGTAGAGGTTGCGCAGGCGCGGCGAGGCGACCTCGAACATCAGCACGCCGAGCCCGATCGCCACCACCATCGTCGCGACGACAGTGACAACCTCCCACTTTACCGACACCCAGACAGCGTTGAGGAAGCGGCGGTCGGAGAACAGGTCGACAAAATTCGACAACCAGACCCAGGAATAGGCAGCCGAGCTCAGCTCGCGGTTCTGCAGCGCGATGATGATCGCGTAGAGCGTCGGCACCATCGACAGGATCAGCAGAATGACCAGTGTCGGCACGACAAAGGTGACCGGCAGGGATGAACGTCGAGGCATTGGTCTCAGGCCTTGCTGTGTCTCTGATATCTGGACATGGCGGAACCCGCGCGCGGGACAGGGCAGGCCCTCCTGCGACACACAGGTCCCGGCATTCCCAGGGAATGCCGCGAACCGCGCGCCGCAAGAGGGAGGGGCCTATTTCTTCACCAGCTCATTGGCGTAGGCCTCGAGCTCGTTGAGGCTGCCCTTGACGTCGGTGCGTGTGCCGGCAATCAATTCCTCGAGGATGATGCCCCAGCGGTCGCCGAGATCCGGCCAGCGCGGATCCTGCCAGAAGCTCACCGCCGTGACTTTGCCGGTTTCGGCAAGCGCCTGGCCGAGATCGGCGCCGTAGATGTCGGCGAACTCCTTGCTGGACAGGATGCTGGTGCGGTTCAGCTCACCGAACTGGTGGGCGTCGAGCCGGCGCTTCTCATTTTCCTTCGAGGTTGCCCAGGCGATGAACAGGCCGGCGCATTTCTTCGAAGCGTCGTCGGCATTGGCCTTCGCCGCGATGGCGAGGCCGTGGCCGTAACCGCCGCCGGGAAGCGGCGAGGGCGGCGGCAGGAAGCCGATCTTGCCGACCACTTGCGAGGTCTTCGGGTCGACCGCCATGCCCGAAAGCGGCGTCGATTCGACGAGGATCGCGACCTGGCCCGACAGGAAGGCGCCGGTCGATTCGTCCCAGCTGCCGGTCTGGGTCCCCGGTGCCGAATCCCTGAACAGCTTCAGATAGGCCTCGGTCGCCTTGACGGCTGCGTCCGAATTGAAGGCCGGCTTGTCGCCGTCGAACCACTTGCCGCCATAGGCCTTGAAGAACGGCATCCAGCGCCAGACATTGGCGCCCGACCCGCGCGCGCCGCGCAGCGCGATGCCGTACATGCCCTTGTCGGCATTGGTCAGCTTCGGCACGTCGGCGATCAGCTCGTCCAGCGTCTTGGGCGGCTGGATGCCGGCGGCTTCCAGCACGTCCTTGCGGTAGACCATCAGGTCGCCGCCGCCGGTCAGCGGCGCGAACCAGACCTTGCCGTCATAGGTGGCGACCTTCTGGCGGCCCGGATCGAAGTCGGCATAGTCGTAATCAGCCGGATAATAATCGGTCAGCGGCACGATCCACTTCGACGAGGCGAAAAGCGCCACATTGGCTTCATCGACATAGTAGACGTTGTAGTTGCCGACGGTGGACGCGTCCGCGCGCGACTTGGCGCGGCGGTCGTTTTCGTTCAGGTAATCGATCTTGAAGCTCGCGCCGGAGAGCTTCTCGAACTCGGCCTTGGAGTCCTCCAGAAGCGTCAGGCCATCGCGGGGCTGCGCCAGCACCTTGACCGGTGCCGAGCAGACCGGCGCCTGCGCCAAGGCTAGGGTTGAAACGGTAGTGGAAAGCACGAAAGCTGCGCCAAGGCTGGCAGCGAGCCGAACTGGTTTCATGATCTTTTCTCCTCCAGGAATACGTCGCAGGAAGCGCAGGTCCTCGGGTTACGCGATCCTCACCATCGCCCGAACGACATGCCACCCATCGCCAAAATGCGCAGTTGCGTTGGGCGACGCTAGAAGCCCCGTTGCAGCTGACCTGTACTTTTATGCATTGTGCAGCGCAAAAAACTGCGCCCAAGTACGGAGCGCGTCACATGAGTATCGATCTGGTCCAAAACGATGATTCAAGATGCGCTTATGCGCGCATCGCCAGACGCTGCCGCGACAGCTTGCGATAGGATGACGGCGTTATCTTGTGCTTGCGCAGGAAGGCGCGGTTGAAGTTGGAGATGTTCATGTAGCCGACCTGGAAACAGATGTCGGTGATCGGAATATCGGTGTCGGCCAGGAGCTTGCACGCCTGCCACAGCCTGAGCTTGGCAAGATGGTCGCTGAAGGAGTTGCCGGTGTTCTTCTGGAAGAAGCGCGAGAAGGTGCTTTCGCTCATGCCGGCCAGCTCGGCCACCTCAGGCAGCTTCAGATCTTCGGCGAAATGCTGGAACAGATAGGTCAGCGTGCGCTGGACGATGTCGAGCGACGCGGCGTCGAGGACCGGCTGGAAGTCCGGCGACGACAACAGCTCATACTCGTCGGTCCTGGCCAGAAGATCGACCAGTTCGAGGAACAGGCAGAACCGGGCCAACCCATGCACCGTGCCCATCCGCTCCATGAGCGCGGCGCCTTCAAGCGCGGTCCCGCCGTGGAAGACGATGCCGCGCAGAGACCGTTCCAGGAACGGCTCCAGTTCGCGCAGTTCGGGCAGCATGTCAGCCGACCCGCGCAGCCGCTCGGGATCGAATTGCAGCACGATGTCGCGGCCATCGATCAATTCGCCCGGCTGCACCGCGGTGACCCAGTCATGCGGCAGGCCGCCGCCGACGATGGTGAGGTAGCCCGGCCCGAACTCGCCGATATGGTCACCGACGAGGACCACGCCGGAGGATTTCCGCAGCAGATGGATCTCGTACTCCGGGTGGAAGTTCCAGACATTGCGCTCCCAGGGATAGTCGTCCAGCCGCCACAGGAAACTGTCGTTCGCCTCGGTGACGATATACTCGAAGGAAGGCGCCGTGCGCGGGATCGCTGCCGTGTTCTTTCTGCGTCTGAACGCCATCCTGCCTCCCACAATTCGTCGGTTGCCGATGTCTGATCCGTAGCAGTCCCTGGCCGGCAAGGGAACGAGGCGGCGGTTCCCGGGCAAGGCGCTGGCTCAATCTGTTCTGACGCCTCCTCCCTTGCCTTCATGTCGCATTTCGTTCAATAGACGGCGCAAACGGTGCCATTTCGTGCCGTTGCTGTGCGGCTTCCGGGCGTGGCCCGACGCGCCGTGTTCTGAAAGAGCAGGACAATGTCTGCGATCGAAGCCGGCGCTCGCGCGCCGGAAAATCTTTGGCGTCGGGAAATCAGGGCGACGCTGGCGCTGGCCTGGCCGATGGTGCTGACCAATCTCGGCCAGACGGCGATGACCGCCACCGACGTCATGATGATGGGGCGCATCGGCGCGGACACGCTGGCCAGCGGCGCGCTTGGCGCCAACCTCTATTTCATGCCGCTGATCTTCGGCCTCGGCCTGATGCTGGCGACCTCGCCGATGATCGCCACCGAGCTTGGCCGCCGCCGCCACTCAGTGCGCGATCTGCGCCGCACCGTGCGCCAGGGCCTGTGGCTGGCGATCCTGATCGCGATCCCGATCTGGCTTGTGCTTTGGCACGGCGAGGCCATTCTGCTGGCCATGGGGCAGGAGCCCGCGCTGGCGCATCAGGCCGGCATCTATCTGCGCTGGCTGGAGTGGGCGGTGCTGCCCTTCTACGGCTATATCGTGCTGCGTTCGTTCATCTCGGCGCTGGAGCGGCCGGGTTGGGCGCTGATCATCGTTTTCGTCGCCGTCGCCTGCAACGCCTTCTTTAACTGGCTGTTCATGTTCGGCAATCTCGGTGTGCCGGCCATGGGCATCGCCGGCTCCGGTCTTGCCACCTCGCTGTCCAGCACGCTGATGTTCGTCGGCATGGCTGTCGTGGTGATGCTGGAGAAGAAGTTCCGGCGCTACCATCTGTTCGGCCGTTTCTGGCGGTCCGACTGGCCGCGCTTCAAGGGCCTGCTGCGGCTCGGATTGCCGATCGCCGGCATCCTTGCCTTCGAGGTGACGATCTTCAACGCGGCAGCCCTGCTGATGGGCCTGATCGACGCGGATTCTCTGGCCGCGCACGCGATCGCCATCCAGATCGCCTCGATCTCGTTCATGGTGCCGCTCGGCCTCAACCAGGCGGTGACCGTGCGGGTCGGGCTCGCGCATGGCGCCGGCAATCCCGAGGGCGTGTCGCGCGCCGGCTGGACCGCCTTCGTCATCGGCGTCTCGTTCATGGCGCTGATGGGACTGGTGATGGTGCTTTGGCCGCATCTCCTGATCAGCGCCTTCATCGACCTCGGCAATCCGGCCAATGCCAGGGTGATCGCGCTTGCCGTGTCGTTCCTGGTGTTTGCTGCCCTGTTCCAGGTCTTCGACGGCGCGCAGGCGGTTGCCGCCGGCATGCTGCGCGGCCTGCACGACACCAAGGTGCCGATGATCTATGCCGCGATTGGTTACTGGGGCGTCGGCCTGCCGCTTGGCGTGCTGCTGGCCTTCCATTTCGGCTTCCACGGCGTCGGCATCTGGATCGGCCTGTCGTCGGGACTGGCCGTGGTGGCGGCCCTGCTCCTGGCACGCTGGCTACGGCGCGACCGCATCGCGCCGTCGCTGGCGCTCGGGCACTGAACGCAAGACGGCCGTCGGTTCGGCGGTCGCTCGTCCCAACATTGTGGCGCATCAAATGGCGCCTTTAGAACTGCCGCGAAACGACCGCTGGGCACGAAGGTCAGGTCGGCGGCTGGACGAGCAACGGCAGGACTTCGGTTCAGGCTGAGTCTCCGCGCCCTTGGCGTCCAAACTGCATTCCCGGAATAGAATTCCATCTTTCGACGCAGGCGGGCAACCTTTCCTGCACGATGACGTTTCGAGGGATGATCGTTGCATACGATCGACGTAAAGCGTGAGGAGATGAGAAATGAACTTCAAAATGCTCACTATGAGCGCGATGGCGATCGCAATGATAACTGGATCGGCTCTGGCCGCTTCCAGCGGCGGGACCTCCGCGCTCGACGACCCGGCAAAGATGTCGCCGTTCTTCACCGATGCCGGCATGAAAACACTAAGGTCGGAAGCGGATTTCAAGACCGCATGGATGTCCATGAAGCCAGATGAACAGAAGGCGGTGTTGAAAGACTGCGGCGACGCCACGATCAACAAGTCGCATGCGGATTTCTGCGCGATGGCCAAGAAGATGGGTGGCTGAATTTGGGGGAAAGGCGGCCGTTTCGCGCCGCCTTTTGGCCACAGACGCCGTTTGAAGGTACCGGTAAGAGCGCCTATGGTGCCTCGAATGGAGGCGGCGAATGGCGTTCACCGTTATTTGGTATGGAAGACAGGGCATCATCGACAAGGTGATCTTTGACGCCGAAAAGGTGGCAAAGATCACGCAATCTCCATGTTTCAGACCCGAAGGGGTGACGAGGGGATCATTTGCGTTGAAGTTCGCAAGGACAATGGCACTGTCGTCTTCAGCCATGCTGAAAATTAGGATGGCTACTTACCTAACAGACTCATCGAAGCCAACATGTCCGTCACATCGCCAACAATGTGACAGGACCGATTGTGGTGGTATCGCCCTGGATCCAACTCCACTGCCAACGCGAATAATTGGCCGAGCTCGAAGGCCACCCCGATGCCGTCGTAATCTCCCGCCTAGTTGACCGTCCGCTCTAAGGAACTCGCAGATGTCGTCTGAACGGCTGGGATGCGGCGCAAAGCTGTCATCCGTGCCCAAATGGAGCATCCAAGCGCTCTAACAGCACACAGCTTCCCAGCTTGCGGTCGCGTCGATGTTGGTCAACACAACATGCTCGCGGTTCAGCGCGTCAATGTCTGCTTCTCTAGCGACCGCGCATATTGCGTCAGCGGGAAGCACATGACGAAGAAGATCAGCGCCACCAGCCCATAGACCTTGAATGGCTCGAAGGTGGCGTTGTTGATGGCATTCGAAGTCCGCACCAATTCCTCGAAGCCGATGATCGAGGTCAGCGCGGTCGATTTGATCAGCTGCACCAGGAAGCCGACCGTCGGCGCGCGTGTGATCGAGAACGCCTGGGGCAGGATGATCAGCCTGAGTTCCTGCAGATAGTGCAGGCCGAGGCTGGCGCCGGCGTCCCACTGGCCCAATGGCAGCGCATCGACACCGGAGCGCCAGATTTCGGCGAGATAGGCGCTGGCGAAGAAGGTCAGGCCGAGCACCGCCGCGGTCCAGGGCTCGATGCGCAGGCCGAGCATCGGCAGGCCGAAGAACATCAGGAACAGCTGCATCAGAAGCGGCGTTCCCTGGAACAGGGCGATGTAGCCGGAGGCAAGGCGCCGGCTCCATTTGTTCTTGGCGATCCTGAAGAACAGCACCGCCATTCCGACCACCGCGCCGCCGACGAAGGCGGCCAGCGACAAAAGCACCGTCCAGCGCGCGGCAAGCAGAAGGTTGCGCACGATGTCCCAGAGCGTGAACTCGATCATGACACGCCCGCTCCGAGCGCGCGGCGTCCGCCTGACACCAGCAGCCGCCGCAAGGCCATTGACATCAAGAGATAGACCAGCGTCACGACGAAATAGGTCTCGAACGAGCGAAAAGTGCGCGCCTGCAGCATGTCGGCCTCATAGGTCAGCTCGCGCACCGCGATCTGCGACACCACGGCGGATTCCAGCATCATGATGACGATCTGGCTGGTCAGTGCGGGATAGATGATTTTGAGCGCCTGCGGCAGCACGATCTTGATGAATACCTGGCGCGGCCTCAGCCCGAGCGCCAGCGCCGCTTCCGTCTGCCCGTTCGGCACCGCGTCGAGCCCGGCGCCGACGATCTCGATCGTGTAGGCCGCCATGTTGAGCGTCATCGCCAGCATGGCGGCCAGGATCGGGTCAAGCCTGATGCCGAGGCTCGGCAGGCCGAAGAAGATGAAGAACAGCTGCACAAGGAACGGCGTGTTGCGCATCACCTCGACATACCAGGCGATGGCCCGGCGCAGCAGCGCGGGGCCGTTTCGCCGCCCGGCAGCACCGAGGATGCTGAGCAGCGTTCCCGCCAGCGTGGTGACGGCGATCAAAAGGATCGTCGTCGCCGCGCCGTGCGCGATGTCGCCCACGGCACCTGGAAGCCAGCCGAAGGCCACGGAAAACTCAATCCTTGAGGTTGTCGGGGTTGAGCGGCGTCTTCAGCCAGGCCTTCGAGCTTTCGTCCAGCTTGCCGTCGGCCAACATTTTGGCGACGGCGTCGTTGACCGCCTTCTTGAGGGCGTCCTCGTTCTTGTTGAGGCCGATATGCGAGGGCGAGGTCAGAAGCTGGAACTTCTGCTCGGGCTTGAGCACGTCCTGCTTGGCCAGCACCTGCGCGCCGACGTCGTTGCCGACGACCATCAGCTGGGTCTGGCCGGAGATGAAGGCCTGGATCACCGAATTGTAGTTGTCGAAGCGCTTGATGTCGGCCGATCCGGGTGCTGCCTCGGTGAGCGAGGTATCTTCCAGCGTGCCGCGATTGACGGCGATCGACTTGCCGGCAAGATCTTCCTTGCCTTTGACCGACATCGCCGCCGGACCGATCACCGCGATGTAATAGGGCGCGTAGGCGGCGGCGAAGTCGATGACCTGCTCGCGCTCCTTCGAGTAGCCGACGCTCATCAGGATATCGACGCGATGATCGTTCAAATAGGGGATGCGGTTCTGGCCGGTGACGGCGATCGGATTGAGCTTCACCTTGAGCGTGTCGGCGATGTACTGCGCGACGTCCATGTCATAGCCCTTGAGGCTCATGTCTGCGCTGGCCGAGGAGAAGGGCGGGAAATCGGCGAAGACGCCGACATTGATGGTGCCGGCCTTGGTGATATCGGCCAGCGCGTCAGCCTTGGCCGCCTGTGTGCCAAGGCTGAAACCTGCCGCGCCCAGGACCAGGACGGCGGCGATGGATGATTTGAATGTCGAGCGGATTGTCATTGTCATTCCCCTTCTGGAAGCTTTTTGATTGTTTGGGCCGGCCGCCGGCTCCAGCGCGGCGGCCGCCTTGCTTTGATCGTCAGGCGCCCTTGCTTCTGAGGGCCGGGCTGAACACCATCAGGCTCAGGATCTCGAACAGCACCTGGGCGCCGGCATGCGCGGTGTTGGTGGTCGCGTCATATTGCGGCGCCACCTCGACGACGTCGCCGCCGACGATGTTGAGGCCCTTGAGGCCGCGCAGCAGTTCAAGCACTTCGCGTGTCGTCAGCCCGCCGACTTCCGGCGTGCCCGTGCCCGGCGCGAAGGCCGGGTCGACGCTGTCGATGTCGAAAGACACATAGGTCGGGCCATCGCCGACTATTCTGCGCGCCTTCTCGATGATGGCTGGAATGCCGAGTCCGGTCACCTCCTCGGCATGGACCACGGTCATGCCGGATTCGTAGGTGAACTCCCACAAATATTCGGCCGAGCCGCGGATGCCGATCTGGATGGTGCGCGTCGGATCGAGCACGCCATCGAGCACAGCGTTGCGGAAGGGGCCGCCATGGTGGAATTTGGTCAGGTCGAACAGGCCGCTGGTGTCGCAATGGGCGTCGATGTGAATCAGGCCGACCGGCGCCTTCTTGCCGACCGCCTTCAGGATCGGGTGCGTGATCGAGTGGTCGCCGCCGACCGACAGCGGAATGACACCGGCGTCGACGATCTGGTTGATGCGCCGCTCGATATCCTCATGGCTGGTCTCCAGCCGGTAGCGGCTCTGGAACGGAACGTCGCCGATGTCGGCCACCCTGAGCTCATGCGTCGGCGCGCATTCCAGCACATGGTTGTAGGGGCCGATGCGCTCGATGGCCCGCAATGCGCGCGGCCCGAAGCGCGAGCCCGGCCGATTGGTGACACCAAGATCCATCGGCACGCCAATGATCGCCACCTGCAGGTCGCCGAAGTCCGGATTTTCGGCGGCGATTTCACGATAGGGCGCGGTGAGGAAGGTCGGGATGCCGGAATAGGGCGCCAGCCGCGTACCGCTCTTGGAAAAAATCTTGTCCGCGACCTTGCGGAATTTCGGGTCGAACATCTCGCCGCCATGGCTCTCGCCATATTTGCGACGCAGCGCGTCGAGCTTGCCGCGATCGTATCCCATATCCGCTCCTCCTCAGCCGATGCGGTGTTGCCGTCGGTGACTTCGGGCGAACCGACCGTCATCCGACCGGGCCGCTGTCCCGCTGGCTGTCCGCAGATTTCACGTCTTGATGTTGTCTTGGGGCAAAGTGTCCGGCAGCCGCTTTGAAAAAGCAATTGATATTGTTAGGGTGTTTTCTGTGAGAAAATCTCACAATGAAGCCGAGCATCCATGGCCAAGCGCTTGCCACCTCTCAACCCGCTGCGCGCCTTCGAGGCAACGGCGCGCCATGCCTCGTTGACCAAGGCTGCGAGCGAACTGAATGTCACCCATGGCGCCGTCAGCCACCAAATCAAGGCGCTGGAGCAATCGCTTGGCGTCAAGCTTTTCGAACGCGTCGGCCAGCGGGTCAAATTGACCCCGCACGGCGCCGAGCTCTTGCCTGCGGTATCGGTTGCGTTCGACGGCATCGCTGCCGCCACGCAACGGCTGACCCGACCGGCAAGCAGCGGCGCGCTGTCGGTGTCCTGCGTGCCGGCGCTGCTGCTCTTGTGGATGACGCCGAGGCTGGGCAGCTTCACCGCGCAATACCCCGACATCCAGCTGACGCTCATTCCCTCCAACGATCCCAGGGATATCCGGGCGCCGCATATCGATGTCTGCGTGCACTATGGCGATGGAAGCTGGGCCGATTGCTGGATGCGCAAATGGTCGGGCCTCGAACTGTTTCCCGTGGTCAGCCCGACGCTGATCAACAACCGGCCGATCCGCAATGTTCGCGACCTTGCCGACCATGTCTTGCTGCATGGTGACGACGGCCGCGAGTGGCACACCTGGCTGGCCGCCGCCGACGCGCTGGACCTCGAGCGCGGCCGGCGCCATCATCTCGGCGATGCGCGCATGACGGCGGAAGCCGCCGTGCACGGCCATGGCGTGGCGTTGGGCGACTCGGTGACGGCAAGCGCGCTGCTCGCCAGGGGCATGCTGGTCGCGCCGTTCAGCCTGTCGGTGCCGGCGGTCGACGACTTCTATGTCGTTTGCCGCAACGAGATGCGGGCGACGCCGATCGTGCAGGTGTTCATGGACTGGCTGTTCGCCGAGAAGGCCGGGGATGATGGCCGCGCCGACGCCCCGGTGGCGGGCCGCCTCGTCACCCGCCGCAAACGTCCCGCGCTCAAGGTGATGGGCGGTAAATCTTCGTAGCCGCACGCAGGACTTTCTTTTTGTCGGGCCAGCCTGAAAGCGGGCAGCGTTTTGGTCAATTCGATGCTATGAGGCCTGTCGCTATTGTGGTGGCAGGGCAGCGAAGGCGGTAACGAGACATGGCCAAGACCGATATTGCGCGGCGCGTCTACAACCACACCTGGAAGCTCGACCCGATCGTGCGCAGCCTGCTCGACACCGACTTCTACAAGCTTTTGATGCTGCAGATGATCTGGGGAATGTATCCCAAGGTCGACGCCACCTTCTCCCTGATCAACCGCACCACCTCGGTGCGGCTCGCCGACGAGATCGACGAGGGCGAATTGCGCGAACAGCTCGACCATGCCCGCACGCTGCGCTTCTCCAAGAAGGAGATGATCTGGCTGGGTGGCAACAATTTCTACGGCCGCAAGCAGATTTTCGATCCGGAATTCCTCGCCTGGCTGGAAGGTTTTCGGCTGCCCGACTATGAGCTTTCCAAGCACGACGGACAATACGAACTAACTTTCTCCGGCCCCTGGATGTACACGACGCTGTGGGAAATCCCGGCGCTCGCCATCATCAACGAACTCCGATCTCGCGCGGCCATGCGGGCCTATGGGCCCTTCGCGCTCGATGTGCTCTACGCCCGCGCCAAGGCCAAGATGTGGGCCAAGACCGAACGGCTGAAGGCGCTGCCCGGCATCCGCATTTCCGACTTCGGCACGCGCCGGCGCCATTCCTTCCTGTGGCAACGCTGGTGCGTGGAGGCGCTGAAGGAAGGCATCGGCGAAGCGTTCACCGGCACCTCCAACGTGCTGCTGGCCATGGACAACGACCTCGAAGCGCTCGGCACCAACGCGCATGAACTGCCGATGGTGTTCGCGGCACTCGCCAATTCGGAAAAAGAGCTGAAGCAGTCGCCCTATAAGGTGCTGCAGGACTGGCAGCGCTACTATGGCGGCAATCTGCTGATCGTGCTGCCCGACGCCTTCGGCACCGCCTCCTTCCTGCGCGACGCGCCGGACTGGGTCGCCGACTGGACGGGCTTTCGCCCCGACAGCGCGCCGCCGATCGAGGGCGGCGAAAAAATCCTGTCATGGTGGCGCGAAAAGGGCAAGGACCCCAGGCAGAAGCTGCTGATCTTCTCCGACGGGCTCGAGGTCGAAACCATCGAGGAGACCTACCGCCACTTCAAGGGCAAGGTGCGCATGTCCTTCGGCTGGGGCACCAATTTGACCAATGATTTCGAAGGCTGCGCGCCGACCGAAACCAAGAACCTCGACGCCATATCGCTGGTCTGCAAGGTCACCGAGGCCAATGGCCGGCTCGCGGTGAAGCTTTCCGACAATCCAGCCAAGGCGACCGGCGATCTCAAGGAGATCGAGCGGTATTTGAGGATTTTTGGGCAGAAGGATCGCGTGGAGCAACTGGTCAAGGTTTGAGGTTGAAGGCTCGCGCGGGATGGAAAACCTGGATAGGTCGAGTTCCGCCGTAGAACGCCACTGTCCGTCACGGGCCCTCTTGCTTGCCGCCTTGTGGCTCGTCTCCCCCACCACCGCCTTCGCCCACGCCTCCGAACGCGGCCACGTCCTGCTTCTCCCCACCGGCTATTACCTGATCGGCGGCGCCTTCGCCGTAGCAGCCAGTTTCCTCGTCCTGGCATTGCTCCCACCCGACACCCTCGGCCTCCTTTGGCGCCGGCGGCTGCCGCTATTCGCCTTCGGCGACAGCACCCGCGCCACCATCAGCCTGATCTCCTTTGCCGGCTTTGCAATTTTCATCGCCGCCGGCTTGCTCGGCAGCCGCGACCCCCTCTCCAACCCGCTGCCATTGGTGATCTGGACGCTGCTATGGGCCGGTCTGACCCTGCTGCAAGGCGTGCTCGGCGATCTCTGGTCGTGGCTCAACCCCTGGTGCGGCCCGTGGCGGCTGCTGTCGCGCGGCAGAAGCGATGACGCGCAACTTCCGCAGTGGCATGGCTGCTGGCCGGCCGTCATCCTGTTCTTCGCCTTTGCCTGGTTCGAACTCGTCTATCCATCCCCTGACGATCCGGCGCGGCTGGCATGGGCAGCCGGCCTCTATTGGCTGCTCACCTTCATCGCCATGCGGGTGTTCGGCTACGACAAGTGGAGCCGCAGCGGTGAATTCCTCGGCATCTTCTTCTCGATGGTTGCCCGCTTCGCGCCGGTCGAGCGCGATGACAAAGGCCGTCTTGCGCTGTGCTGGCCGGGCGCCAGGCTGCTCACGGCCGAGCCATTGCCCGCCAGCGGCATCGCCTTCCTGCTGCTCGCTTTGTCCTCGGTCTCCTTCGACGGCCTGTCGAAGACCTTCTTCTGGCTCGGCCTGTTCGGCATCAACCCGCTCGAATTTCCAGGCCGTACGGCGGTGATCGGCAGCGGCAGCCTTGGCCTTGTCCTGGCATTCGTGCTGCTCGCGGGAGTGTTCCTGGTTGCGGTAATCCTCGGTCAGTGCCTTGCCGGCAGCGATAAACCGCTCGCCCAGGCGGCGGGCCTGCTGGTGTGGTCGATCGTGCCGATCGCGCTCGCCTACCATGTCGCGCACTATCTGACGGTGCTGCTGGTCGACGGCCAGTATGCATTGGCCTCCCTGTCCGATCCGTTCGCGCTGCGCTGGAATCTGTTCGGCACCGCCGACATGCAGGTCGAAGCCGGCGTCGTTGCCGGCGCAGCGTCAGCGTGGTGGCTGTGGAATGTCCAGGCCGGCGCCATCATCCTTGGCCATGTGCTCGCGGTTCTCGTCGCCCACGGCCTTGCCTGGCGCCTGCATCCGCAACCTGCCCGCGCCGCGCTCAGCCAGTTTCCGCTCACCGTTTTGATGATCGCCTACACCATTTTCGGTCTCTGGCTGCTTGCCACGCCGACGGTCGGATGAGACAAGCCATTTCCTATGGGTCATGCCCTGACGGAAAGCTCGCTTGCCAGGCCAAGCCTTTGGTGATTTAGTTTGTACACATGCAATTTTGCATCCTCTTGCCGAGGATGTTCGAGCCGCCTTATCGTTGGTCAAAACACAAAAACAGGGGAACGAACGTGACTGACAAGAACGGATTTTTCGATCTCTCCAAAACCACACTCACCCGCCGTACCGCGCTGAAGGGTCTCGCCGCCGGCGCTGGCCTCGCCATGGCGCCCGGCTTTGTCCGCTACTCCCAGGCACAGAGTTCGGCGCCGATCAAGATCGGCTTTCAGTCGCACCGCACCGGCATTGGTGCCGCCTATGGCCGCTGGTACGAGAAGACGACCGCCGCCGCGATCAAGGCGATCAATGCCGCCGGCGGCATCAATGGCCGCCAGGTCGAGGTGATCATCGAGGATGACGGTACCGATCCAGGCCGCGGCGCCGAAGTGGTCGGCAAGTTCGCCACCCAGCACAAGACCGACATCGTCTTCGGCACGCTGTTCTCGCATGTCGTCATTGGATCGGCGCCTGCCGCCGGCGAAAACAAGATGCCCTACTTCGTCGTCAGCGAAGGCCACCACGTCGCCTCGACCAAGCTCAACCGCTATGTCTTCCAGCCCGGCATCACCGACGTGAAGAGCCAGATCCAGTCGATGGCGCCATGGATCGCGGCTAATGCCGGCAAGAAGGTGACGCAGATATTCCCCGATTTCGCCTTCGGCTACGACCATCGCGACTACCTGCCGCCGGCGCTGAAGGCGCAAGGCGCCGAGGTGATCGCGCAGATCGCCATTCCGCCGACGGAGAGTTCCTTCACCAAATACTTCCCGCAGATACCGGCCGAAACCGAGGTGATTTACCACGTCATGGTCGGTCCGGCGGTGCTCACCTTCGTCAAGGAGCTCGGCGAGTTCTACGGTTCGAACCGGCCGCAGCTGTTCGGCTTCATCGATTCGCTCGAAGCCGTCGACATCAACAGCCCCGGCCTCGAGTTCCTCGACGGCAGCCATTTCTGGGAAGGCTCGCCGCGCTACGCCCAGCCGGATGACACCGAAGCGCAGAAGGCCTATCGCGCCGCCGTCGGCATCGACGACAATGGCGCCGCCGTCGGCGACCCCAAGGACGTCTCCACCGCCGCGCACATGTTCGGTTGCTGGGAAACGCTCTATGTCGTCAAGAAGGCGATGGAAGACGCCGGCTACAAGGGACCGGAAGACCGCGCCAAGCTGGTCGAGGCGACCGAAGCGCTGAAGGAATTCGCCGAAGGGCCGGAGCATCCGCAAGGACCAAAAACCTTCAACGGCAAGATCCACCAGTGCTTTGGCATCCAGAACATCTCCAAGGTCGAAGGCGGCAAGCTGAAGGTCGTCCACAAGACCAAGATCGAGGACGGGCTTTACGAAGCCGAAGGGGATTACACGACGCAGGCGCTCTAGGCTCATTCCAGCAAGCGTGAGCGCCAAGCCACCCCCCTCTGTCCTGCCGGACCCGGCCCTGCGCTATCGCTCCGGGCGTTCGTCGTTCGGAAAGCCACGCAATTGGCTTTCCGTCCGCTGCGCGGACCACTTCTCACCCCCCTCAAGGGGGGAGATCGGCGGTAATGACCACTTTCGCCAATCTCCAAAGCCGATAGATCGCCGCCTTCGCAAACGTTGCCCATCTCCCCCCTTGAGGGGGAGATGGGCGGCAGGTCAGAGGGGGGCGCTTCGCGCCACCCTATCGGACGTGTAATCGATGCACTTCGGCCCCCACCTCCTCCTCGCAACCCTCGAAGGCCTCGTCACCTCGGCCGTGCTGGCGCTGACCGCGCTTGGCTTGTCGCTGGTGTTCGGCGTCATGCGTGTCGTCAACGTCGCCCATGGCGAGTTCTTCATGCTCGGCGCCGTGCTTGCATGGGCGATCACATCGGCAATCGGCGGCCATCCGGCCCTCGGCTTCCTGGCGGCGCTGGTGATTGCGCCGCTGATCGTCGGCGCCATCGCGCTGATTGCCGAACGGCTGGTGCTGCGCCGGCTCAATTACAATCCGGAAGCCACCATCGTCGCCACCATCGGCATGCTCTACATCATCCAGCAGCTGGCGCTGACTTTCTATGGTCCCGAAGCGCGACCCGTCGAGCCGCCTTTCAGCTACCGCATCCTTTTGCCGTGGTTCGGCTATTCCGGCTACAAGTTGTCTGTTATCGCCGCATCCGCTCTCTTGTTGATAGCGACATGGCTTGTGCTGACGCGCACGAAAATCGGCCTGATCATGCGTGCCACGCAATATGACAGCGAAACGGCGCAGGCCTTCGGCATCCCTGTCGGCCGTGTCTATGGCGGCGTCTTCGCGCTCGGCGCCATGCTGGCGGCGATCGCCGCGGTGCTGATCGTGCCGATCAGCCAGGCGCACTACCTGATGGGGCAGGACCCACTGCTGCTGTCCTTCATCGTGGTCATCATCGGCGGTCTCGGCTCGCTGCGCGGCACCGTCGTCGCCGCCGTACTGATCGGCCTGTCCGACGGCATCATCTCGATGTTCTTCTCGCCGACGTTGGCCAAGATCATCGCCACGCTGCTGGTCGCCATGGTGCTGGTGTTCCGGCCGCAAGGCCTGTTTGGGACGGCATCGCGATGAGCGAAGCTTCGCCGGCAAAGGCGTACGCGCTGCACCTCGGTGTGATTGCCCTGCTCTTCGTGCTGAGCTTCCTGCTGCCGGAGTATTATCACGGCCTGCTCGCCCGCATCATGGTGCTGGCGGTCTTCGCGATGGGCTACAACATGCTGTTCGGCTATGTCGGCCTGCTCAGCCTCGGCCATGCCATGTTCTTTGGCGCCGGGCTTTATGGCGCCGGCCTTGCGGTCATCCAGCTCGGCTGGAGCGTGCCGGCGGCATTCGCCGCGGGTCTCGGCTGTGGGGCCGTTCTCTCCCTGATCATCGGCCTCTTGGCGCTGCGCACCACGGGCGTCGCCTTCATGATCGTCACCATGATGTTCGCCCAGGTGTTTTATCTCGCCATCCTCTATTTCGCGGCCTGGACCGGGGGCGACCAGGGCATGGTCGTGCCGCAGCCGGCGCGTGTCCTCACTTTCGGCGGAACCTCGCTCGACCTCACCGATCCGACCGTGCGCTACATGAGCGCGCTGGCGCTGTTCTCGCTCGTGCTTCTGATGATGCTCGCCATCGTCCGCTCCCGCTTTGGCCGCGTGCTGGTCGCCATCCGTGAAAACGAAGAGCGCACGAAGATGCTGGGCTACGACACCTTCTCCAACAAGCTCGCAGCCGTCGTCGTCTCCGGCACGATCTGCGCGGCGTCCGGCGCCGCCTACGCGCTGCTGTTCGGCTATGTCGGCTCGAGCTTCGCCTCGGTGCAGTATTCGATCCTGCCGCTGCTGTGGGTGCTGCTCGGGGGTGCTGCCACAACGCTTGGACCGCTGATCGGCACGCTGTTCATGTACTATGTCATCGACGTCACCAGCGGCTACACATCGGCCTATCTGCTCATCGTCGGCATCGCGTTGATCCTGCTTGTGCTGTTCTTCCCGAAGGGCATTCTCGGCAGCATCCGCCAGCGCTGGCTCGGGTGGTTGCCATGACGCCGCTTTTGACCACCAAGGGTCTGTCGCGCAATTTCGGCGGCCTGCGCGCCGTCGACAGCGTCGACTTCACCTTGATGCCCGGAGAAATCCGCGCCGTCATCGGCCCCAACGGCGCGGGCAAGACCACCTTCGTCAGCCTTGTCAGCGGCCGCATCCAGCCCTCTTCGGGGGCGATCCTCTTCGACGGCGCCGACATCACCGGCCTGCCGGCCTATGTCAGGGTCCGCCAGGGCATCGCCTACACATTCCAGATCACCAGCGTCTTCGCCAACCTCAGCGCCTATGACAATGTCGCGCTGCCGGTGCAGCGCACGCTGAGCGACGGCCGCTCGAAGGGTGCGGTACGGGCCGGCGTCATGTCGGCGCTCGAACGCACCGGGCTGGCCGGCCGCGCCCATATGCCGGCCGGGCAATTGTCTTACGGGCATCAACGATTGCTTGAAGTGGCGATGGGCCTGGCGCTGAAGCCGCGCCTGCTGATCCTCGACGAGCCGACGCAAGGCCTGGCCGACAGCGAGATCGATAATTTCATCGAACTCGTGCGCGACATCGCCAAGAACGCCACCGTGCTGCTGATCGAGCACAACATGCCGGTCGTCATGCAACTCGCCGACCGCATCACCGTCTTCAACGCCGGCAGGATCCTGGCCGAGGGCACCCCGGAAGCGATCCGCGACAACGCCGCGGTGCAGGACGCCTATCTGGGGACGGCCCCATGAGGGAGACGAGCAAGACCGATGCACTGGTGATCTCCGGGCTGGACTGCTTCTATGGCGAGGTCCAGGTGCTCTACGGGCTCGATCTCGTGCTGAACAAGGGCGAGGTGCTTTGCCTGTTCGGCCGCAACGGCGCCGGCAAGACGACGACGCTGAAGGCGATCATGGGCCTGGTTCCAGCGAGTGCCGGCTCGATCAGGCTCGCCGGGCAAGAATTGACCGGCCTGCCGGCGCATGACGTGCCGAAGGCAGGCGTCGCCTATGTGCCGCAGGGAAGGCGGCTGTTCGCCGAGATGACTGTGGCCGAGAACATCGCGATCGGGCTGATGGCGCGCGGCAAGGGCAATGCGACGCGCGAGAACGTTCTCGACCTCTTCCCGCTGCTGCGTCAACGGCTGCGGCAGCGCTCCGGCACCTTGTCCGGTGGCGAGCAGCAGATGCTGGCCATGGCGCGTGCGCTCTGCCTCGAGCCGCAGGTGCTTTTGCTCGACGAGCCGACCGAAGGGTTGATGCCGTCGATGATCGCCAAGATCCGCGAGACGGTGTCAAAGCTGCGCGAGATGGGTGTCTCCACCGTCCTGGTCGAGCAGCGGGTCGATGCCGTGCTGTCGGTCGCCGATCGCGTTTGCTTTATCGAGAACGGCCGCAACCGCGAGACGGTCGATGTCGAGACCTTGCGCGCCGACCCGTCGGCGGTCAGGCGCTATGTCGGTGTCGGCTGACGGGAGCAATTCCAGGAAAAGTGCAGCGGTTTTTCCGGGAAAAGCGTGTAGCGCTTTCGCTTGGGAATTGCGTCGAATGGATCTAGCCAAAGAACAGAAACCCCGCGATCAAAAAGGTCGGGATCAGCACCAGCCCGGACCACAGCATATACCCGAAGAAGCCCGGCATCTTGACGCCGCGATGCCTGGCAATGGCATAGACCATGAAATTGGGTGCGTTGCCGATATAGGTGTTGGCCCCCATGAACACGGCACCCGCTGAGATCGCGGCAAGCGTCGAGGCGAACTCGGTCATCAGGTGCTGAGGGTCGCCGCCCGCCAACTCGAAGAACACCAGATAAGTCGGCGCATTGTCGAGGAAGGACGACAGCGCCCCGGTCAGCCAGAAATAGGCAAGGTCGTTTGGCGCGCCTTGTGCCGAGGTGACGAGCGCGACAAGCGGCGCCAGCGCGCCGTCATGGCCGGCCCTCAAAATGGCGACGACCGGAACGATGCAGGTGAAGATGCCGGCGAACAATTTGGCCACTTCCGCGATCGGACCCCAGTTGAAGCCGTTCGCTTCGCGGTGGCTCTTATACGAGAGGGGAAGCGATAGCAGGGCCAGCACGAGGATGATCGCGTCGCGTATCAGGTTCTGCAGCTCGAGACTGACGCCGAACATCAAAAAGCTCACGCCCGGTTTCCAGGCTGCCGACAGCAGGATGGCGCCGATCACACCGGCCAACAGCGGAAGGTTGGCCAGGCCGCGCAGGCGCACCTTCGTATCCGGGGTCGGATCCTTGATCTTCGGCGCGCCGGCCTCGCGCCGGTGCAGGATGAGGTCGATCGCCAGGAACGCCGCCAGCACGACGACGCCGACGAACAGCGTCTCCCGGTAGAGGTTGGTGGTCGTCCAGAAGAAATCGACGCCGCGCAGGAAGCCGACGAACAGCGGCGGGTCGCCGAGCGGCGTCAGCGAGCCGCCAATGTTGGACACCAGGAAAATGAAGAAGATGACGACATGGGCATTGAAACGCCTGTTGTCGTTGGCGCGCAGGATCGGCCGGATCAGGATCATCGAGGCGCCGGTCGTGCCGATCACCGAGGCAAGCAGCGCCCCGACGATCAGCAGTCCGGCATTGACCAGCGGTGTGCCGTGAATATTGCCGGCAAGCAGGATGCCGCCCGAAATCGTGTAGAGCGCAAACAGCAGGACAATGAACGACATGTATTCGGTGAGCAGCGCGTGCAGCACCGCCTCGGTTGCCGCCGGGGCACCGAAGGCGACCGCGAGCGGCACGATCACCAGCGCCGCCCACAAGGCGGTGATCTTGCCGTAGTGGTGTTCCCAGACATGGTGGAACAGCAGGGGCCCGGTGGCGATCGACAGGAGCAGCCCGGCAAAAGGCAGCGCCCACCAGAGCGACATCGTGGCGCCAGGCAGGCCGTGTTCTTCAGCCGCGAATGCCGATACCGGAAACAGCATCGCGACGACGATCGCACCGGCCGTCCCGATCGCCATCGGCAAAGATCCCCTTCTGCCCCCCACGGTGCGGTCAGCCGGACGTGTGATCTTCGAGCGTCACGCCGGCATCGCGCATTCTCGCCAGCATTGTCTCGAGCGATCCGTTGAGATCGATGCCACGGCAGGCATCGAGCCTGACCGTGGTTCTAAAACCCTGTTTGACCGCATCCAGCGCCGAGAAGGCGACACAGAAATCGGTCGCCAGGCCGACCAGGGTCAGCGTGTCGATACCGCGCTCCCGGAGATAGCCGGCGAGCCCGGTGGGCGTCGCGTGATCGTTCTCGAAGAAGGCGGAGTAGCTGTCGATGGCGGACCGAAAACCCTTGCGGATGACGAGCTCGGCCTTTGTCCACGCAAGGCCGGAATGGAAATCCGAGCCGAGACTGCCCTGAATGCAATGGTCCGGCCACAAAGTCTGTGGGCCATAGGGCATCTCAATCATCGAAAAGGGCTGCGCGCCGGGATGGCTGGAGGCAAAGCTGGAATGGCCGGCGGGGTGCCAGTCCTGCGTCAGCACGACGTTGTCGGTTCGCCGGATCATGTCATTGACCAGCGGCACGATCTCGTCGCCGCCGGCCACCGCCAGCGCGCCGCCCGGGCAAAAATCGTTCTGCAGGTCGATGACAACGAGCGCTTCGTCGGCCATGGGGCTTCCTTCCTGTCAGGCTAGGGCTCGGGCTCCGAACGAGGGGCTCGGCGAAAGAAAAAGCCGCTGGCGCGACCGGAGGGAGAAACTTGACCAGATGGCGGGCCGCGTCAACCTCCAGCGGCATAACAAATGCGTGGCGATGCCAGCCACATTGGCATCGGCGTAAACTCTGGCTTTGACAATTTCCGCCGTCTTGATATCATTTGCATACGAATGAATTTGTCGGATTGAAACCGGCAAGATATTCCCGGGGGTAAGCTCCTTGGGAGGGCCGGTTTCGGGAAAGGCCCATCTTATTGGGAAGGCCAATCTTGTTGGAAGGCAAAGCGTGATCCGTTACGCGAAACCCACCACGGTCGACGAGGCGCTCGCCCTGCTTGGCGAGGGCGCCTGGCGTATCCTTGCGGGCGGCACGGATTTCTATCCGGTGCAAGGCAGCAAGCCGTTTCGCGACAATGTGCTCGACATCAACGGCCTGGCAGCGCTGCGCGGCATCGCCGAGACCGGCAGTCACTGGATCATCGGCGCGCGCGCGACCTGGACCGACATCATCCGCCATCCCTTGCCCCCGGCCTTCGATGCGCTGAAACAGGCCGCGCGCGAGGTCGGCTCGGCGCAGATCCAGAACGTTGCCTCGGTCGCTGGCAATCTCTGCAACGCTTCGCCGGCCGCCGACGGCGTGCCGGGATTGCTCGTGCTCGACGCCGAGGTCGAGCTGCGCTCGGCGGCGGCGACACGCCATCTGCCCTTGGCGGAGTTCATCCTGGGCAACCGCCGTACGGCCTTGCAGCCTGGCGAGATGGTGACGGCCATCCGCGTGCCGAAACCCACCGGCACATCGGCCTTCGTCAAGCTTGGCGCCCGGCGCTATCTCGTCATCTCCATCGCCATGGTGGCGGTGCGTCTGGTTGTCGAGAATGCCACTGTCGCGGATGCGGCCGTCGCCGTCGGCTCCTGTTCCGCCGTTGCCAGGCGGCTTGCCGGTATCGAGGCGGCGTTGCGCGGGCTTCCCCTGGATGCCGGGCTTGTTGCCGCGGTTCGTTCGGCGCCGATGGCTGAGCTGTCGCCGATCGCCGATGTGCGCGGCAGCGCCGAATACAGGCTGGACGCGGTGCGCGAGATCGTTGCCCGCGCCGTGCTCGAGGCCGCTGGAAAGCCGGCAGGCGACAAGGTGGCCGCATGAGCATGGATCGCGCTGATATCGCCTTCACGGTCAACGGCGCCGCCGTCTCGGTCAACGTGCCGCCGCTGCGCCGGCTGTCCTCGGTGCTGCGCGATGAATTGCGGCTGACGGGAACAAAGGTCGGCTGCGACGCCGGCGACTGCGGCGCCTGCACGGTGCTGGTCGACGGCGACCCCGTCTGCGCCTGCCTGACGCCGGCGGCCTCGGCTGCCGGCACCGCGGTGACGACGGTCGAGGGCCTCGCCAATGGCCGGCTGTCGGCGCTGCAAGCCTCGTTCCTGGCGCATGGCGCCGCGCAATGCGGCATCTGCACGCCGGCACTGCTGGTCGCGGCAACCGCGCTGCTGGACACGAAACCCAGGCCGACCGAGACCGAGGTGCAGGATGCGCTGGGCGGGATCCTCTGCCGCTGCACAGGCTACCGGAAGATCATCGCGGCGGTGATGGAGGCTTCCCACCAGGCCGCGAGCCTGGATTTCCGTCTGCCTCGGTCCGGTCACGCCATCGGCGCGTCACCGGTCAGGCTCGACGGTGTACCAAAAGTGACCGGGGCCGAGAAATTCGGTGGCGATTCTTTCCCGGCCGATGCGCTTGCCGTGCTGGTGATCCGCTCGCCGCATTATCATGCCGGCTTCGCCTTCGGCGACATCGATGGCTGGGCAAGCCGCCATCCCGGTATTGCGGGCGTCTTCACGGCCGCCGATATCCCGGGCAAGAACTGCTTTGGCGTTATCGGCCCGTTCGCCGACCAGCCGGCGCTGGCCGAGGGCGTTGCCCGGCTTCGCGGCGAGGCGGTCGCCCTGGTCGCCGGCGAGCGCGAGGCGATGCTGGATCTCGATCTGTCGGATTTCCCGGTCCGCTGGACCGAGCTCCCACATGTTCTCCACCCTTGCGACGCGCAGGCCACAGGTGCGGCGCTGATCCACGAAAGCCGCCCGGCCAATTTGTTGACCAAGGGCTTCGTCGAACGCGGCGATCCCGAGTTAGCACTTGCCAGTGCGGCCTTCACCGCGAGCGGCACGATCGACACCTCCTATGTCGAGCACGCCTATATCGAACCGGAAGCCGGCTATGCCTATCTCGACGGCGACACGCTGGTCGTCGTCGCCTGCACACAGGCGCCTTATATGGACCGCGACGAGACGGCGAAGGTGCTTGGCCTTGCCGTAGACAAGGTGCGCATCGTGCCGACCGCGACCGGCGGCGGCTTTGGCTCCAAGCTCGACGTTTCCCTGCAACCTCTCATCGGCCTTGTGGCGCTGAAGACCGGGCGGGCGGCGGCGCTCGCGTACACCCGCAACGAATCCATGATGTCGACCACCAAGCGCCATCCGGCGCGGATGAAGGCCACCATCGGCGCCGACGCCGACGGTTACGTCACCGGCATGGTCTTCGAAGGCGATTTCAACACCGGTGCCTATGCCAGCTGGGGGCCAACGGTCGCCAACCGCGTGCCGGTGCACGCCTCCGGCCCCTATGCGACGCCGAACTACCGCGCCGAGGGCCGCGCAATCCACACCCATGGCCCGATTGCCGGGGCCTTCCGTGGCTTCGGCGTGCCGCAGGCGACGATCATGCAAGAGACGCTGTATGACGAACTCGCCGGCAAGCTCGGCATGGACCGGCTCGACTTTCGCCTGAAGAACTGTCTTCGGAACGGCTCCGAAACGGTTACCGGGCAGCTTCTGGAGTCTGGCGTCGGCATCGCCGAATGCCTTCAAGCCCTGCGGCCGCATTGGGCGCGGGCGACGGCCGATGCGGATGCTTTCAACAGTGCCAGTATCGACAGAAAGCGTGGCGTCGGCATCGCTTCGTGCTGGTATGGCTGCGGCAACACATCGCTGCCCAATCCGTCGACCATCCGGGTCGGCATCGTGGCTGACGGCGCGGTCATCCTGCACCAGGGCGCGGTCGATATCGGCCAGGGCTCCAACACCGTCATCACGCAGATTTGCGCCGACGCGCTCGGCCTGCCTCTGGAAAAATTCCAGTTGAAGAGCGCCGATACGGCGATCAGCCCCGACGCCGGCAAGACTTCGGCCTCGCGACAGACTTTCGTCACCGGCAAGGCGGCCGAGAAGGCGGGCCGCGCCCTGCGCGAAACAATCCTGCGCTTTGCTAATGTCTCGGACAAGGCTTCCCTTCAACTGGATGGCCCGGCGATCGTCATCCGCGAAGGCGAGGCGACACGCCGTATCGATCTTGCCTCGCTCGAGATGGATGCCGACGGCTTCGTCTTCCGTGCCGAGGAGACCTATGACCCGCCGACGCTGCCCCTCGATGCCAAGGGCCAGGGCAAGCCCTACGCGGTCTATGGCTATGGCGCGCAGATCGCCGAACTCGAGGTCGACCTCAAGCTCGGCACGGTCAAGCTGATCAGGATCATCGCCGCGCATGACGTCGGCAAGGCGATCAATCCGCTGCTGGTCGAGGGCCAGATCGAAGGCGGCATCGCGCAAGGCATAGGCATGGCATTGATGGAAGAATACATACCCGGCCGCACCGAGAACCTGCACGACTATCTCATCCCGACCATTGGCGACGTGCCGCCGATCGAGACCATCCTTATCGAGGTCCCCGATCCTGAAGGGCCATTCGGCGCCAAGGGCCTGGGCGAGCACGTGCTGATCCCGACGGCGCCGGCGATCCTCAACGCCATCCGTCACGCCACCGGCGTGCTGGTCACCAAGGTGCCGGCAACGCCAAGCCGCATCCTGGCGGCCATCCGCGAGAAGGAGGCACGCACATGAGCGAGCTTGCCGAACGCTTCGAAACCCATGATCCCGGCGAGAAGCTGGTGGCGGAAAAGATCCGCTGCGATGCCTGTCCCGTCATGTGCTACATCGCTGACGGCCGCACCGGCGCCTGCGATCGCTATGGCAATGTCGCGGGCCGGATCGTGCGCATGGACCCGCTGACCATCCTGGACCATGCGGCCGAGACCGGCGCCGCCATGGTGCCCTTTGTCGCCGAGGGCGAGCAGTGGGACGGCGAGCTGGTCAACACCGGCCGCCGCTTCGTCACGGCAATCGGCGCCGGCACCACCTATCCCGACTACAAGCCCGCTCCCTTCATCGTCAGCCAGGAAGTCGAGGGCGTCGATCTCGTCACCGTGGTCACCGAAGGCATCTTCTCCTATTGCGGCGTCAAGGTGAAGATCGACACCGACCGCCATATCGGACCCGAAACGGCTATTGTGCGGGCCGAGGGTGAGGCGATCGGCCATGTCACGACGGGAGAATACGGCTCGCAGATGCTGTCGCTGGGCGGCGTGCATCATCTGACCGGCGGCTCCAAGGCGGAAGGCCGCGCTACCTGCGACGCGCTGCTCAATCTGTGCAACCGCAAACCGGTGGAGCTCAGCATAGCCGGCGGCGCCACGGTCGTTGTCGAAGCCGGCAAACCGCCCGTCATCGACGGCAAGCAGGAACATCGCATGCGCGTCGGCTGCGGCTCGGCAACCATCGGCATGTTCGCCACGCAATGGCGCGGGCTGGTCGACGAGGTGGTGGTGGTCGACGACCACATCACCGGCGTCGTCTCCGAACACCAGGCGGGAAAGGTGCTGGGCTGGCAGGATACCGGCATCAAGATCATCGGCCGCCGCTCGACACCAGGCCGCTATTTCAAGGTCTCGGAGCCAGGATTGGGCTGGGGCGGCACCAGTATTTCCGATCCGCTGTCGATCCTCGGCGAGTGGAATGCCAAGAAGGGCGCGCGCCCGGGCCTGTCGCTGCTGATGGTTTCGACCACCGGCGAGCAGTTCGCCTATTACGAGCTCGACGACGAGCTGAAACCGATGCAGAAGCCGTTTCCCGATCGGCTGCGGAAATCGGTCAACCTGATCGAGGACAATTGCGAGCCGGCCTTGTGCACCGTGCTGTTCATCGGCGGTGCCGGTGGCTCGCTGCGTGCCGGCGTCACCGAAAACCCGGTCAATCTCACGCGCTCCGTGCAAGGCCTGAAAACCTATGTCACCGTGGGCGGCGCGCCGGTCTATGTCTGGCCGGGCGGCGGCATCACGCTGATGGTCGATGTCACCAGGGTTCCGGAAGGCGCCTTCGGCTATGTGCCGACGCCGGCACTGGTGGCGCCGATCGAATTCACCCTGCGTCGCGACGATTACGTCAGGCTCGGCGGCTACGAGGCCGAAATCCGCAGCGTCGCGGACATCGTCGCCAAGGGCGGCGAGTATCTCAATCCCCGGCGCGGCACGGGTGCTGCAACCCAAAATCCATGGCCGCCACTGGCGCAGTTGCGCCGCACGGGCTCGGACGGGGCCGGCTGATGCAAGGTCCGCAAGCGCATTGGCTGCAGGACGGCAAGCGGCTGCATCTCAACCATGGGCCGATCGACCTGATCGTCGAGGCTTTCGGTGATGCCGATGAGTGTCGCGCGGCCTACGCCCAAGCCGTCGCGCGCTTCCAGACGATCCTGATCGAGTTGGTCGAGGAGCTTCCCGAACTGCGCCTTCCTGCATTCTTCCTGGCGCCGCGCGCCTTCGCCGGTCCAACCGCGCGCCGCATGGAAGCAGCCGTCATGCCCCTGGCGGAATGCTTCATCACCCCGATGGCCGCCGTTGCCGGATCGGTAGCCGACGAAATGATCGCCGCGCTGCTTGCCGGCCGCAAGCTCGACCGCGCCTATGTCAACAATGGCGGCGACAGCGCCCTCCACATCGACAACGGCCGGTCGATGGGATTGGCGGTCGCCGGCACCGGCAACGGCATGGCCGACCGGATCACGATCCGCGCGCAAGATGGCGTGCGTGGCGTCGCAACCAGCGGCTGGCGTGGCCGCTCCTTCTCGCTTGGCATTGCCGACGCCGTCACCGTGCTCGCGCGGACTGGCGCCGAGGCCGATGCGGCGGCGACGCTCATCGCCAACGCGGTGGACCTGCCCGGCAATGCCGCCATCAGGCGCATTCCCGCACACGAGCTGTCGCCCGACAGCGATCTTGGCGCGCGGCTGGTGACACAAGGCGTCGGCACGCTTGCACCTGATGAGGTGGCGCGGGCGCTGGACAATGGCCTTGCCGTCGCCGAAGATTTTCGCCGCCGCGGCCTGATTGCCGCATCGGCGCTGTTTCTTGGCGGGGAAGCCCGTATCAGCGGCTCCGTTGCACTGGCCGCGTCCAACAAGCATGAACCGGAGGAAGTTGCCCATGCCTGAATTTCCGATCCGCAAGATCGCGGTGCTGAGCGAAGAGATCTTTCACGAAGGCGGCCCGGTCGCGGAAGTGCCGCGCCGGCGTGCCGCCGCCATGGCCGTGGTCAGGAATCCGTTCGCGGGGCGCTATGCCGAAGATCTGCAAAGCGCCATGGACGATCTGAAGCCGCTCGGCCTGCTGCTCGCCGACCGGCTGATCGCCGCACTCGGCGGCGACGTGAAGCAGATCGATGGCTACGGCAAGGGCGCCATCGTCGGCACGGCTGGCGAACTGGAACATGGTGCGCTGTGGCACGTGCCGGGCGGTTATGCGATGCGCGAGCGGCTGGGCGATGCCAAGGCGATCGTGCCCTCGGCCAAAAAGGTCGGCGCCTTCGGCTCAAAGCTCGACGTGCCGCTCGGCCATATCAACGCCGCCTATGTGCGGAGCCATTTCGACGCCATGGAAGTCGGCATCAGCGACGGCCCGCGTCCTGACGAGATCCTGTTCTGCCTCGTCATGACCTGCGGCCCTCGCGTCCATAACCGCATGGGTGGCCTCGCGGCGGACGACATAAAAGCCTGGGACGGGTTGCGGTGAGCGGCGGGGACAACCTGCTCAAGTTGGTCGAGGCCGAAGAGGCCGACGACCACGACTACCTGCTGCAGGAACAGGTCGGCTTCATCCTGCGCAAGGCGCACCAGCGCCATGTCTCGATCTTCGCCGCCCGTATCGCCGATCTGACGCCGCCGCAATTCACGGCCCTGGCCAAGCTGCGCGATGTCGGCGAGACCTCGCAGAACCAGCTCGGCACGCTGATTGCCATGGATGCGGCGACGGTGAAGGGCGTCATCGACCGGCTGAAGGCGCGTGGCTTTGTCGAGCTTTCCAGGCATGAAGTCGACAAAAGGCGGCTGCTGGTCAACCTGACGACCGAGGGCCGCGACGCGATCGAGCGCCTGATCCCGCTTGCAAGGGAGATCACGCAGGAAACGCTGGCGCCGCTCACGGTCAAGGAGGCCGCCACTTTCATGAAGCTGCTGGCGAAGCTGGCGTAGATTGATTCTGCCGGGCGCCATCAGCGCCCGGCAGAAGAGCATCGCCTCAGAGGCCGTTGTCCTTCAGCACCTGGGCGGCGTTTTCCTTGGTGATCTTCTCGGTCGGCAAGGTGATGGTCTTCTCGACCTTCTCGCCGTTGAGGAACTTGATCGCCTGGCGCAAGCCTTCCGCACCTGGAGTGACATAGGTGAACGTCGCCGTCAGCTCACCCTTGTTCACCATTTGCACGCCTTCGTTGGGCAGGCCGTCGATGCCGATGAACTTGATGTCCTTCTCGCGGCCGACATCCTTGGCGGCGAGATAGGCGCCGTAGGCCATTGGGTCGTTATGGCCGTAGACGAGATCGATCTTCTCGTTGGTCTTCAGCGCGTTGGCCATCAAATTGTAGGCCTGGTCCTGCTTCCAGTCGCCCGACTGCTGGTCGAGCAGATATTTGATGCCCGGCTCCTTGTCGGTGAATTCATGGAAGCCGTCATGACGGTCATGCGCCGGCTGGGTGCCCATGCCGCCCCAGATCTCGACCACATTGCCTGCCGCCTTGCCCTTGCCGCCGAGCAGTTCGACGGCATATTCACCGGCCGCACGGCCGATCAGCTTGTTATCACCGCCGACGAACTGCGTGTAATCCTTGGTGTCGACATTGCGATCGAGCACGAAGACCGGGATCTTGGCGTCGATCGCCTGCTGCACGACGCCGGTCAGGCCAGCCGATTCCTTCGGCGATACCAGCAGCGCGTCGACCTCCTGGCGGATCAGGTTTTCGACGTCGGCGACCTGCTTCTCGGTCTTGTCCTCGCCATCGGTGATGATCAGCTCGACCTCCGGATGCTTGGCGGCCTCGGCAATGATGTCCTTGTTGAACTGGGCGCGCCAGGGCTCGATGGTGGTCACCTGCGAGAAGCCGATCTTCCACTTCTTATCCTGGGCGAAGGCATGGCCGGTGGAGAGCAGTGCCGTGGTGGTCAGCAATGCCGCGCCGAGTGCGGCAAGCTTCAGCATGTCACGTCGTTTCATTTCTTGTTTCCTCCGAGATTGAGAGACGGTGTCTCTTGCGACGGCCGTTTTGCGGCGGCCGTTTCCTTGTGCGCCGCTCCAGGCAGGCGCAGATAGGCCAGCAGATCACCGGCATTGCGCTCCTGCACGAGCACGGTGCCGATGATGATCATCCCCTTCAGCACCAGCTGAAGGTTCGAATTGATGTTGTGGAGTTGCAATATGTTGGAGAGCAGCCCGAAGATCAGCACCCCGCAGAAGGTCCCTATCAGGCTGCCGCGCCCGCCCATCAGGCTGGTGCCGCCAATGACCACGGCGGCGATGGCGTCGAGCTCCAGCCCGGCGCCGGCGTCCGGCTTGCCTTGCCGGTATTGCGCCACGTAGAGCACGGCGGCAATACCGGCGAGCAGGCCTGATATGGCGTAGGTGGCGATCTTGACGCGCCCGGCGGCGATGCCGGAAAGCCGGGCCGCCTCCTCATTGCCGCCGATGGCATAGACATAGCGGCCGAACGGCGTGAAGCGCAGCACCGCGCCATAGATGACGATGGCGCCGAGGAAGAACAGGCCGGGCATGGGGATGACGCCGAACACCAGCGAGCGCAGCAGCTCGAAGTCGGCGGTGGCGTTGGAACCGGTATAGACCGGCAGCACGGCATTGTTCTGGCCGGCGGTGAGTCGGGCGATGCCGAGCGCCGTCACCATCATCGCCAGCGTGACGATGAAGGGTTGCAGCCGTCCGCCGACGATGATGAAGCCATTGATGGCGCCGAACAGCAGGCCGACGCAGGGCGCCACCAGCAGCACACCGAGAACACCGAATTTGGGCTCGATCTGCGGCAGCAGGTACCAGAGCGAAAGGCAGCACAGGACGACGCCGACGATCGCCGGCGTGACCAGGCCGCGAATGGTGTCCAGCCTGACGTCGCGCGCGGCGGCATCCGAGCCGGCGCGGGATTTCTGCAAATTGAGGAGGATGAAGCGCGTGACGACGATGCCGAGGCACAGCGCAACCAGGGCAACGGTAGGCACGCCCAGCACGACGCCCGGCGTCACGCCGGGAACCGTCAGCAGCATGGCGCACACCACAGAGCAGATGGCCATCAGCGAGCCGACGGAAAGGTCAATGCCGCCGGTGATGATAACCGCCGTCATGCCGGTCGCGATCAGCCCGGTGGTCGACACCTGGCGCAGCACGTCGAGCAGATTGCCGTAGGAGAGGAAGATGTTGTTGCCCTTGGAACTCACCGGCGAGCCGAGCACGCCAATCAGGAAGATGGCGATCAGGCCCCAATAGAGCTTGGTGCGGGACAGGAGTTTCAGTGCGGTCATGCGGCGGGTCTCGATAGGGTCCGGCGCGGCGCCGCGAGGCGCATGATGGCCTCCTCGCTCGCCGCGTCGCGGGAAAGGATGCCTGTCTGGCGGCCATCGGCCATCACCAGGATGCGGTCGGAAAGATGCAGCAATTCCGGCAGCTCGGAGCTGATGACGGCGATGGCGAGGCCATCGCGCGCCAGCCGGAAGATGAGGTCGTAGATCTCGCGCTTGGCGCCGACATCGATGCCGCGCGTCGGCTCGTCGAGCAACAGCACCCTCGGCCTCGTCGCCAGCCATTTGCCGATGACGACCTTCTGCTGGTTGCCACCCGACAGCGTGCCGGCGGGCTGGTCGATATCCCGGCAGCGGATGCCGAGCGCCTTGACCGCCTGCCGCGCCAGCCCCTGTTCGCCCGCCAGCGAGCGGATGCCGAAGCGGGCCAGCGCGCCGACCAGCGGCAGCGCCACATTGTCCGATATCGAGGCCTGCAGGTGCAGGCCTTGCGTCTTGCGGTCCTCGGTGACCAGCGCGATGCCCAGCCGCCGCGCATCGCGTGGTGAGCGGATATCCACCGGCTGGCCGTCGAGCCTGATCTCGCCGCCGGCACGGCCATCGCTCGCGCCGAAGATCGCTTCCATGATCTCGGTGCGGCCGGAGCCCAGCAGGCCGCCAATGCCCAGAATCTCTCCGGCGGCGAGATCGAAGCTGACGCCGCTAATCACCTGCCGCCAGCCCTGGCGGTCGGGCTTCGACAGCGACAGGTCGCTGACCGAAAGCACGGTTCTGCCGCCGGGATCCCGCTCACCTTGAGAGGATGCGAGCAGGTCCCGTCCGACCATCGCCGAAATGATGGCATTCTCGTCAAGCTCGGCCATCGGCCGCGTCAGCACATGGCGTCCGTCGCGGAAAACGGTGACGCGGCCGGCCAGATGCATGACCTCGTCGATGCGGTGCGAGATGTAGACGATGGCGACGCCGCTATCGGCAAGCTGGCCGATGATGCGGAACAGCCGCTGACATTCGGCCGGCGACAGCGCCGAGGTCGGCTCGTCCATGATCAGGATGCGCGCCGACATCGACAGCGCCTTGGCGATCTCGACCAGTTGCTGTTCGCCGACGCGCAAGGCGCCGACGCGTGCGTCCGGATCGAGTTCGATGCCGAGCCGCTGCAGCAGGGCGCTTGCCGCGCGGCTGCTCGCCTTGCGGTCGACGATCAGTCCTGCAATCAGCTTCTCGCGGCCGAGAAAGATGTTGTCGGCGACGCTCAGCTCCGGCACCAGATTGAGTTCCTGGTGGATGATGGCGATGCCCGCGTCCTCGGCATCGCGCACGCCGGCGAAGCTGACCGGCCGGCCGTCGATACTGACCGTGCCTTCGTAGCCGGTGTAGACGCCGGACAGGATCTTCATCAGCGTCGACTTGCCGGCGCCGTTCTCGCCCATCAAGGCATGGACTTCGCCGCGCCGCAATTCGAAGCCGACGTCGACCAGGGCGGCGATGCCGCCAAAACTCTTGGAAATATGCTCGGCACTCAGAACGATGTCCGAGCGATCCGACGCCGCACTGCGCGTCGAGGAAAGGGAATTGTTCTGTTCCATGACAATAGCGGCCTCCCTTCCGTCCTCGTCAGCTACTTGAACGCTAATCTAAACGTTTCGATCATGTCAAGCCGATATGGGGGTAGTGCAACTTTGATGCATTTCGATTCTTGCCTAAAACGGCAAGATTCCGTAGGTATTGGCGGCAAGGGGTGGTGAAACGTTTCGAAAATGACAGCGTCAGGGCGAAAAAAACAGCGCAAATCCACCGCACCCACCATGCTTCACGTGGCTGAAGCGGCGCGTGTCTCGATCGCCACCGTATCGGCGCTGATCAACGGCACGGCGACTGTCAGCCCCGAGCTCAGCGCCCGCATCGAGCAGGCGATCCGCGATATCGGCTACAAGCGGAACGCCATCGCCCGCAGCCTGAAGATGGGCACGACGCGCACCATCGGCCTGACCGTTCCGCACATCACCAACCCCTTCTTCACCGATGTCGTTTCGGTGATCCAGCAGGCCTTCGACCGCGCCGGCTACGCCGTCATGCTGTGCTGCACCGACGAGGATTTGAACACCCAGGACGACCAGATCAGGCTGCTGCTCGACCGTATGGTCGACGGGCTGATCGTGGCGCGCGTCGGGGATGGCGCGATCCTCAAGCGGATCGTCGCCGACGCCAATGTGCCGGTCGTGCTGATGGATCGTCTGTGCGAGGGCGTCGACACCGACGCCGTGGTTCTCGACAACCAGCGCGCGGTGTTCGACGCCATGAGCTATTTGATCAATCTCGGCCACCGCCGCATCGGTTACATTACCGGCACCTCGGACATTTCACCCATGCATGACCGCATGACCGGATATCGCGAGGCGCTCCAGGCCGCCGGCTTGCCGGTGGCCGAAGAGCTGGTTCGCTCCGGCAATTTCCACGAGATCGACGGCTACAACGCAACCATGCAGCTGCTGTCGCTGCATGACCGGCCAAGCGCGATCTTCTCGGCCAACAACCCGATGGTGATCGGAACCATGAAGGCGATCCGCGACATCGGGCTGTCCTGTCCGGAGGATATTTCGGTAGCCTGCTTCGACGATTTTCCCTGGTCCGACGTGTTCCAGCCTCAACTGACCACGGTGGCGCAGCCGGTGCAGGCGATCGGCGAACAGGCGGCCAATCTGCTGCTAGACCGTCTCGCCGGCAACCGGGATGCGCCACCGCGCAAGCTCGTCCTCAAGGGCCGGCTGATGATCCGCAATTCATGCCGGCCGCTGGGCGCGGTGGTGCACAGCGTGAGTGCCTAAATGCCGAAAGTGTGAAGCGGTTTTCGGATAACGTTGTGCTTCCTGAAATTGATCAGGACGTGAAAACACCAGAACACAGTTCTTGCAGTTTCGAAAAGACGCCCTTGCCGCCCGTGATGACCTGTGTGCCGCTCTGCAGCACCGTCTTCGGATCCGCCTTCAGGATTGTGCCGCCGGCTTCCTCGATCAGCAGCATGCCGGCCACGCAGTCCCACGGGTTCATGTGTTCTTCCACATAGCCGAGCAGCCGCCCCGAGGCGACATAGGCAAGCATCAGCGCGCCGGACGCGTTGCGGAAGAAGACGCCGCCCTCGGCCAGGATCTTTTTGATCAGCACGGCGATGTTTTCGGCCTCGGCCCGGTTTGAGAAGCCGGTGCCCACCGAGCCCTCTTCCAGGCTGGCCGCCGCACTTGTCTTGACCGGCCTGCCGTTGACGAAAGCGCCGCCGCCCAGCCTCCCGTGGAAGGTCTCGCCGGTCGACGGTTCGTGGATGACGCCGACGATCGTCTCTCCATCACGGGCGCAGGCGATCACCACGCACCAGGCCGGAATGCCACGGACGAAATTGGCGGTGCCGTCGATCGGGTCGATCACCCAGACATGGCCTGTCGAGCCGGCGACCGAGGCGTGCTCCTCGCCGACGATGCCGTCCTGCGGATAGTCGGCCGCGATTGCCGCGCGGATGAACAGCTCGACCTCGCGATCGGCCTGCGAGACCAGGTCCTGGTGGCCCTTGCTTTCGATGGTCAGGCTGTCGAGATCGCGGAAATATTTCAGGCCGAGTTCGCCGGCACGCCGCGCCAGATCAATGGCAAACTGCTCGCGTCTATCGAGATCATGGGGCAAGGCAAGGCTCGCTGTTGCGAAGGATACCCGCATTTAGCAGAGCATCGACGTCGGCAAAAGCGGCTGGCCGCTTATTCGCTTCAGGCGGCCTGTGACAGAGATTTGTGAGCCTCGGCTAAAATCTCGAACGACCGCACACGGGCGGCATGATCGAAGATCTGCGCGGTGACCATCAGCTCGTCGGCACTGGTACGGCGCACGAAGGCATCGATGCCCTGGCGGACCGTTTCCGGCGAGCCGACGACGGCGCAGGACAGCGCCTGGCCGAGCATGGTTTTGGCCATCGGGTCGAGATCGCGATCATAATTCTCGACGGGCGGCGGCAATCGTCCGGGCCTGCCGGTGCGCAGATTCACGAAGGCCTGCTGCAGCGAGGTGAACAGCAGCCGTGCCTCGGCGTCGGTGCGTGCTGCAAAGACGTTGAGGCCGAGCATGACATGTGGCTTGTCGAGTTGCTCGGACGGCTGGAAGCGCGAACGGTAGATGTCCAGCGCGTGATCCAGTTCCGCCGGCGCGAAATGCGAGGCGAAGGCGTAGGGCAGGCCGAGCATGGCGGCGAGCTGCGCGCCGTAGAGGCTCGACCCAAGAATCCAGATCGGCACCGTCCGGCCTTCGCCGGGCACGGCGCGCAGGCGCTGGCCCTCCTCGGCGGGCAGGAAATAGCCCATCAGCTCGACGACATCCTGCGGGAAATTGTCGACCCCGGCCTCGAGGTTGCGGCGTAGCGCCCGCGCCGTGTTCATGTCGGTGCCGGGCGCCCGGCCGAGGCCAAGATCGATCCGGCCGGGAAACAAGGCGGCCAGCGTGCCGAACTGCTCGGCGATCACCAGCGGCGCATGATTGGGCAGCATGATGCCGCCGGCGCCGACACGAATGGACTTGGTGCCGCCGGCGACGTGGGCGATGACGACAGCCGTTGCCGCACTGGCGATGCCTGGCATGTTGTGGTGCTCGGCCAGCCAGTAGCGCTTGTAGCCGAGCCGCTCGGCGTGGCGAGCGAGATCGAGCGAATTGGCAAGCGAGCGCGAGGCATCGCTGCCTTCGACGATCGGCGACAGGTCGAGAACGGAAAGTTCGGTCATATGCTGGTCTCCACGATCTTCTTCTCGCGCACCCGGGCCTCGAAGGCCGTGCGGTCGGGGATGGTGACGCCGAGCTGGCCTTCCAGCGTGTCGGCAAGCTCGGCGGCAGTGGCGATATGCTTCTGCTCGGTGCGGCCATCGATGTGATGGATGGCCAGGCGATCGCCGCGCAGGCCATAGCGCCGGTCGGGCGCGGCGCGCGCCGCCAAAACCGAGGTCAGGAAATGCGATGCCGGATTGGTCGACAGGAAATAATTGGCGATGGAATAGTCGACCTCATATTGCGGCTGCAGGTCGAAGCGATACAGCGAGCGCCAGTCGCCGCCGATGGCGGCCTGCAGGCGGAAGTGATCGCCGGTTTCGGCGATGCGGAACGTTTCGTGCGGGGTCGTCTGTTCGAGGCCAGGCTCGAACAGCAGCGGGGCGGTCAGGGTCAGGCCGCCGAAGCCGATATCGGCTATATAGGTCCGGCCATCGAGCTCGACGCGCAAAAGCATGTGGCTGCGCGCAGTGATCGCGTCCTCGCTCTGACCCCAGAGCACACGCGCGGCAAGGCCGCCGACCTCGAAGCCAAGCGCCTTCAGCGCATGCATGAAGAGGAGATTGTGCTCGAAGCAATAGCCGCCACGCCCGGCAAGGACGATCTTGTCCTGCAGCGATGCGGCGTCCAATCGGACCGGCCGCCCCAGAAACGGATCCATGTTCTCGAAGGGGATCGCCTGCGGATGCAGGAAATGGAGCGTCTTCAGCGTGTCGAGCGAAACATCCCTGGACCCGGCATGGCCGATCCGGGCGAAATAGGCGTCGAGATCGAAGGGAGCGTCGTTCATCGGAAGGGCACCAGGCACTGATCGGGCGGATATAGGCATTCGAACCCGCCGCCGCAAACCGTACGCCGGTTAGCCGGCGGCCGTGCCGTCCTGCTCCTCGGCTTCCTCCTCGATGACCGCCGTATGTTGGGCGGCGAGAAAATTGCCGACATGGCTAAGGCTCTCGAAATGGTCGCAGAACACCTTGACGACGACCAGCAGTGGCACCGCCATCAGCGCGCCGACGAAGCCCCACAGCCATGACCAGAATGCGATGGCGATGAAGATCGCCACGGCGTTGATCTCGAGCCGCCGCCCGACCACCATCGGCGTCACGAACTGGCCTTCGATGATGTCACACAATACCAGGAAGGCAGGCGCCAATAACGCATAGGCGATCGTGTCGAAGCTGATCAGCGCGATGACCGTGACTAGGACAAACGTGATCATGGCCCCGACATAGGGCAGGAAATTGAGCAGGGCGGCCGCCGCGCCCCAGACCAGCGGATTGGGCATGCCGAGCGCCCACAGGCCTAGGCCGATGACCGTGCCGAGGCCGGTGTTGATGATGGTGACGGTGAGCAGGTAGTGCGAGATTTCCCGCTCGACATCGTAGACGACGCGCAGCGCCCGCTTCTTCTCGGTGAGGCTGGCGAAGGACTGGATGATCTTTTCGTAGAACATCGTGCCCGAGGCGAGCAGGAACAGCGACAACACGAAGATGATGGTCAGGCTTGTCCCGGCCGACAGAATGTTGCTCGCCGCCGATGAGAGGAAGCCTGACTGCGCAACCGCGACCTTTTGCACGCCCGGTTCCTGCGATGTCTCGGTCAGCCCTTCGATCTGGTGCGCAATATCCATGATCCTCTCGACCGGCCGCCGCAGCTGCGCCAAGCGTTCGGTCAGTTGCTGGCCGATGGACGAGGTGTTGTTGATGAGATCGATGACGGGGCCACTGAGCACATAGCCGGCGCTCGCGAAGACGATGATGGACACAAGCACCAGAAGCGTCGCCGAAACCACTTCGGGAATGCCGCGCTTGCGCAGCAGCCGCACGATCGGCGTCAGTGTCAGTGTCAGCAGGAAGGCCAGAATAACCGGCATGAAAAAGGCGCGCGCGAAATAGAGCGCATAGACGGTCATGAACAGGAAGATGCCGATGAGCAGCGAGCGCATCAGGCGTGTATCGGCGCGCGCCGCCACACGCGACTCTTCAGCTTCGGCAACGCCTGCGCCCAAAGCGGCGGACTCGGCTTTCATCGTGGTCCCTCGGCGGCACACCACAACTGATGCAATCCGCAGACGGAAAACGCCGGCACGGCTTCAAGGTTCCGTTAGCCGGCACTGACGGCACGGGCCGCCGTTGCGGGGTCCTGCCGCCGGTAGCTCAACGGACGCTCGGCTGCGAGTGTTCCGTATTACATGCCCTGTAATTGAGTCCGGGCACGTGGCGGGCCTGGTACGGGAGCAGGCCTTCGCAACCGTGGGATCGCAAGGCTGGCGTGGCGAAGATCGCCCGCGCGATTACGTGCTACCCTGAAAAGAGGACATCACGATGCAAAGATTTACCCTTCAAACAACCGAGTCGGCGCCGGAGAAATCCAGGCCCGCGTTGAAGGCGCTGGAGGAGAGGTTTGGCTTTCTTCCGAACGTCATGCGACGATGGCCAACAATCCGGTTCTCTTCAACGCGCAACATGCTCCACCTCATGTTCGATGCCGAAGGCATGCGCCCGTTCGTCGCCAATTGGCCTGACGTGGCGCGGAGCCTGTTCGAGCGGGTCTATCGCGAATCCATCGGCCGCGTCGTCGACGAAAAGACCAGGGAGTTGCTGGCGGCGCTGCTCGCCTATCCGGACGTGAACAGTGATTGGAAAAATCCGGTGGCGATCGGCTTCATGCCGGTCATTCCGCTCGGCTTCATCAAGGACGGTCGCCGCCTGAACTATTTTTCGATGGTTACCACGGTGGGCCCCCCAAACCGTCGCCGCCCAGGAACTGCGCATCGAGTGCATGTTCCCAGCCGACGAGGCGACCGAAATCCATCATGCCGCGATGATGGATACAGCCTCGCACCGGGCAACGTGATAGCCAAACCTATCGGAAGGCCCATGGAACAAGCCCTATCCTTGCGGAGTCCCACTAAGTTCACGCGACAGGCGCCGCCACGGCCGGCGGGGGTTTCGCCGTTTCCTTGCGCACGACCGGCGCCACCTTGGTGCCGTAAAGCTCAATCGCCTTCATGATCTTGGCGTGCGGCATGGTGCCGATGGCCATTTGCAGCAGAAAGCGGTCGTTGCCGAAGATCCTGTGCTGGGCGACGATCTTTTCCGCCACCTGCTCCGGATTGCCGACGAACAGGGCACCATTGGCACCACGCGATTGATCGAAGTGCGCGCGCGATGTCGGGCCCCAGCCACGCTCTCGACCGATGCGGTTCATCACTTCCGCCTGCGGGCCGTAGAAGTCGTCCGCCGCCTGCTCGGTCGTCCCGGCGATGAAGCCATGCACGTTGATGCTGGTGGCCAACCCTGCCGGATCGCTGCCGGCCCGCTTGGCTGCCTCACGGTAGATGTCGAACAGCGGCGCGAAGCGCGCTGGTTCGCCGCCGATGATGGCAAGCGCCAGCGGCAGGCCGAGCGCGCCGGCGCGGGCGGGCGATTGAGGCGTTCCGCCAATGGCGATCCAGACCGGCAGCCTGTCCTGGAAGGGCCTGGGATAGATGCCGCGATCGTTGATCGGCGCGCGCAGATTGCCTGACCAGGTCACCTTCACCTGATCGCGGATGGCTAGCAAAAGGTCGAGCTTTTCGGCGAACAGTTCGTCATAGTCTTCGAGGTTATAGCCGAATAGCGGGAAGGATTCGATGAACGATCCGCGCCCGGCCATGATCTCGGCGCGGCCGCCCGACAGAAGGTCGAGCGTGGAAAACTGCTGAAAAACGCGCACCGGATCGTCGGAGGACAGGACGGTGACCGCGCTGGTCAGCCTGATGCGCTTCGAACGCTCCGCCGCCGCGGCCAAAGCCACGACCGGCGCCGAGGCGGCATAGTCCGGCCGATGGTGTTCGCCGAGGCCAAAGACATCGAGGCCGACCTGGTCGGCCAGTTCGATCTCGTCGATCAGGTTGCGCAGCCGCTCATGCGGGCCGATGGCGCCGGGACCCGGCACAGGGCTCACATCGGCAAAAGTGTAGAGGCCGAGTTCCATTTGGATGTCATCCCAGTGTGTTGATTGTCGCGCTAGAGGTAGCGACACGCCCGCCACGCCGCCAGAGGGCGGCTGGTGAACAGTGCATGTCGATTTCGGCGGGAAATGCGTCTCCCCGGTGCAACATCCCGGAATTTCATGGCTGGCATGCCGTTTTGGCGCTTGAACTCCCGGTTTTCGCGCGTATGTAAGCGTCGCGAATAGACTTCAAGGAAGTGGACTTGGCTATCTACAGGGAAAAAGACATTTTCGAGCGGCGCAATGCCGCGACCGAGGCAAAGAAGGCGCTTCTGGAGCGCTTCAAGTCAAAGCCGGCAGCAGACGATCCTGCGGTGCTGGCACGACAGGCCGAACGCAAGGCGATCCTTGCGGCTCGGGAGATCCGCGAGGCCGAGAAGGCCAAGCTGAAGCAGGAAAAGCTGGCACGCGAGGCGATTGAGAAGGCCGAGCGTGAGGCCGCAGCCGAAGCGGCGCGCATTGCCGCCGAAGAGGCAGCGCAAGCGGATGCCAAGCTTCGGGAAGCCGAGGAGAACGAGCGTATTGCTCGTTTGCTTGCCGATGAAGCCGAGCGCAAGGCAAAGCGCGACGCGCGCTATGCGGCACGCAAGCAGCGCACCGGCAGGACACCTCCCGGCTTTACGGGTCGCTAAGAGCGCACTCGCCGCGACGGATGATGAACAAGGGACGCGCCAAGGCGCGGCCCTTTTCGCGGTTGTCCATGTTGCCACCGGAAGCCCCTGCATTCCTGGATATCGGCTTGACATCCAGGATGTCGCTTGACATCCAGGGATGTCGGCTTGACGTCCGGGGATATCGGCTTGACGTCCGGGGATATCGGCGCGGTCGATACCGTCTGCCGGCGGACAGGGCCGTTCAAGCCGCGAATTTCAGCCCCATGATACCGCAGACGATCAACGCGATGCACCCGAGTCTGATCGCCGTGGCAGGCTCGCCCAGCAACCAGATCCCGAGCAGCGCCGTGCCGACTGTGCCGACACCGGTCCACACCGCATAGGCGGTGCCGACAGGCAGCGCCTTCAGCGCCAGGCCGAGCAAGGTGAGGCTGACGATCATCGAAGCGACCGTGAGCACGGTCGGCACAAGCCTGGTGAAGCCGTCGGTATATTTGAGGCCGATCGCCCAGCCGATTTCGAACAGGCCGGCGAAAAACAGAAAAGTCCAGGACATCGCAACGCTCCATCGGAACATCCAGCCTCTCCGGCCTCGGATGCTCAGTCGACAATGGCGGGTCGTCCCGACCGAATTTTTCGGAAAGTGCGAGGTCGTCCCCGCGTCGTCGACATAGGGCTGTCCGAACGCCGATCAACACGTGCCGGCGGCATTGTCGAATGCCGCCGGTGAAGTCCCGCCCCGTCGTGTTGCCGAGACTTACTTTTCCTTGATCCTCATTGCCTTGACCGGCGGCGCCTTCAGGGCCGGAGCGGCTACAGGCTTCTTGGCGTCTTTCTTTGGTTTGCGGGCTTCCTTGCCTGCCTTCATCGCACCTTTGGCCATGATTCGTTCCTCCTGTTGCGGGAGACGGAGTGAAACAAGACAAACGCCGGACTGCAAGAGGCTAGTGCTTGCTGCCAACGCCGGCAGGCCGCTTTCAACCGGTTTCTAATTTGCTCGTAAACCCGGGCGGTCCATGCCATGGTTGTCTTCGCACTGCTGCATCGACCCGTGCACCGCCGGGTGATCGTCAGGCAGGCCGGTCGGGACGACAATGCGGATCCACATCGGCTGCGAGATGAGCTTCGATTTTCCGCAGGAGACGCCGCTCATCGCAATGCTCAATGTCCATTATTCCCGCGCTTCGGATCTTGAGCGCCCGGATTTTCTGACCTCCAGCCCGCCGGTGCCGATTGAAAGTTATCGCGACAGTTTCGGAAACTGGTGCAACCGGTTCGTCGCTCCGCCCGGGCGTTTCACTTTCGGTACCGATGCGGTGATCCGCGACCCCGGCACACTCGAGATGGGCGAGCTGATGGCGTGGCAGCACGAGGTGCGCGACCTGCCGGCGGAAACGCTCCTGTTCCTGCTGCCCAGCCGGTTTTGCGAAAGCGACCTCCTGGCAAGCGAGGCATGGCGGCTGTTCGGCCATACGCCGCCCGGCATCCCGCGCGTGCAGGCGGTGTGCGATTTCGTCCACAACCACATCGCCTTCGACTACGGCAACGCACGGGTGACGCGCACCGCCGCGGAAGCCTGGCGTGAACGGAGTGGCGTGTGCCGCGATTTCGCGCATCTCGCCGTCACATTCTGCCGGGCACTCAATATCCCGACGCGCTACTGCACAGGCTACATCAGCGACATCGGCATGCCGAAGCCCTGGGCGAGCATGGATTTCTGCGCCTGGATGGAGGTCTACCTCGGCGGCCGCTGGCACGCTTTCGATCCGCGCAACAACGCGCCACGTATCGGCCGCATCCTGATCGCCTCGGGCCGTGACGCGGCGGACGTGCCGCTGACCCATATTTTCGGGCCAGGCATGCTTGCGGGCTTCAAGGTATGGACGGACGAAATCCAGGAATAGCTGGCGTTGTTGCCAGCAGGTTTCGAAGACGTTGAACGACCCGACGATTGGCGCGTTGTGATGGCTGTGCAGCTCCGCGGCAGGGCCGCTACATTGTACCTCAAGAGGATAGACCTGCATGGCAGGGCATGGCGGCTCCAGAACGGTCATCTATGCGGCGCTCGCCGGCAACCTCGCCATAGCGCTGACCAAGTTCGCCGCGGCCTTTTTCACCGGCAGTTCGGCCATGCTGTCGGAAGGCGTGCATTCGCTGGTCGATACCGGCAATGGCGGCCTGCTGCTTTACGGCATGCACCGGGCCGAACGCCCGGCCAGCCCCACCCATCCGCTCGGCCACGGCCGTGAACTCTATTTCTGGAGCTTCATCGTCGCCCTTCTGGTCTTCGCGCTGGGCGCCGGCGTGTCATTCTACGAGGGCATCATCCACATCATGGCGCCGGAACCGGTCGCCAACGTCAAGGTGAACTACATCGTTCTCGGCCTGTCCTTCCTGTTCGAAGGCAGTTCCTGGCTGGTGGCGCTGAAGGAATTCCGCAGGCAGAAGGGCAAGCAAGGCTGGCTGGAAGCCGTGCAATCGAGCAAGGACCCGAGCGTCTATACGGTGCTGTTCGAAGACAGCGCGGCCCTTCTCGGCCTGACGGTCGCCTTTGCCGGCATATCGGCGGCGGAGATTTTCGAGATGCCCGAACTCGACGGCGCCGCCTCGATCGGCATCGCGCTCATCCTCGGCGCGACAGCGATCTTCCTGGCGCGTGAAAGCAAGGGCCTGCTCATCGGTGAGCCGGCCTCACCCGAGGTGCAGAGGAAGGTGCTGGCGATCGTCCAGCAGGATCCGGCGGTGCAGCGGGCGAACGGTGTGCTGACGGTGCATATGGGACCGGAAGAGATCGTTGCCGCCCTGAGCATCGAATTCGAGGACCATCTGGCGGCGCCGGACATTGAGGCCTGCGTCGAGCGTCTCGAGGCCCGGCTAAGGAAGGAAATGCCTGAGATCACGCGGCTGTTCGTCAAGCCGCAGACGTCAGGCACCTGGGAAAAGCGGCGCAAGCTGATCGAATCCGCGTCCGGATAGAGTTTGAGTATGATCCGAAAATCCCCTCTTCCTGATCATGCCTTGGCCTCTGGACCAGCGCCGCGCCGTTGCTTCGCGTCGCCGCGCCGCTAAGATTACCTGATCGATGTTGGAGGAATGACGATGAAGATCGACGGCGGCTGTCATTGTGGTGCCATCACCTATGAGGCGGAGGTCGACCCGGAAAAGACCTCGATCTGCCACTGTACCGATTGCCAACAGCTGACCGGTACGGCCTTTCGCGTCACTGTTCCCACGCAGGAAGATCACTACCGGATCACCAGGGGCGCGCCGAAAATCTATATCAAGACCGTGGCGAGCGGCGCCAAGCGTGCCCAGGCTTTTTGTGCCGACTGCGGCTCGCATCTTTATGCGACCTCGGTCGGCGACGGTCCAAAGGTTTATGGCATCAGGGTCGGGACCTCGCGGCAGCGCCAGGACCTGGTTCCGAGACACCAGAAATGGCACCGCTCGGCGCTGCATTGGCTTCCGGAATTCGAGGGCATGACGACAGTGGAGGAGCAGTAGCGTTCAGTCGTCGCCTTCGACGACCCTCAGCCTCAGCTGTCCCGTCTTGGAATCGGCCACGCGCGGTGCGGCCTCCACCTTGGCGCCGCCGTGTGGGGCGTCGGGCTCGCCTTCCCCGAATTCCAGCGCCTCGATCTTCTGGCCGCGCTTGGTCACTTTCGAGGTCGAGACGAGGATGTCTTCGATGTCCTTGGCCGACTGGCCGAAATGGCCCTGCAATTTGCGCACCCGCTCGTCGACACGCTGGACGTCTTCCATCAGCCTGATGACTTCGCCCTGGATCAGATGCGCCTGTTCGCGCATGCGGGCATCCTTGAGGATCGCCTGGATGACCTGGATCGACAGCATCAGCAGCGAAGGCGAGACGATGATGACCCGGGCGCGGTGCGCCTTCTGGACAACCGCTTCGAAATTCTCATGGATTTCGGCGAACACCGATTCCGACGGCACGAACATGAAGGCCGTGTCCTGCGTCTCGCCCTGGAGCAGGTATTTTTCCGAAATGTCGCGGACATGGACCTCGATGTCGCGGCGGAAGGCCTGGGCCGCGACCTTCTGCAGGTCGGCCCCGTCGGCGGCGCGGATGGCGTTCCAGGCTTCCAGCGGAAATTTGGCATCGATGGCAAGCGACGGCGCGCCGTTCGGCATTTTCACCAGGCAGTCCGGCCGGCTGCCGTTCGACAGCGTCGCCTGGAATTCATAGGCGCCATGCGGCAGGCCGTCGGCGACGATCGCCTCCATGCGTGACTGGCCGAAGGCGCCGCGCGTCTGCTTGTTGGAGAGGATCGCCTGCAACTGCACGACCTGGCCGGCAAGCGACTGGATGTTGCCTTGCGCGGTGTCGATGACCGCCAGCCGCTCCTGCAGCTTCGCCAGGCTCTCATGCGTTGATTTGGTCTGCTCGGTCATGGTCTGGCCGATGCGGCCGGTCATGGCGTCGAGCCGCTGGCCGATCGATTGCGTCAATTCGGCCTGCCGGGCGCCGAACACTTCGGCAATAGCCCCCATGCGGCCCTGCATTTCCGCCTGCGCCTGCAAAATACCAGCCATGCGTGTCTCGGCGTCGCGGGCATGGTCGGCGGCTTCCGCGGCGGCGACCGCGCGCGCCTTGGCCGACCGCCACAGCGCAGCGACGAGCGCCACGAACAGACCGAGAAACAGCAAGACGCCGAAGGTAAGCGCGTGGCCGAGCGTGATTGTCGAGGCGCCGAGCCGTACGACAGGCTCCGAAAGGATGGTGCTCAGATCATTCATGTGGACAGCATAGCCGATTCGGCAGGCCGGCACAGATCAAAACGTGAACGAGGCTCAGGCCTACCGGTTGACGCCTTTCTTTTGAGGTCTTAGGTGAAACGCCATGCCGATCAAGCCGCTCATCATCCTTCCCGACCCCATCCTGCGCCAGGTTTCCAAGCCGGTGGAGCGCGTCGACGCGCCCTTGCGCAAACTGGCCGACGACATGCTGGCGACCATGTATGACGCACCCGGCATCGGGCTGGCGGCTATCCAGATCGGCGAACCGCTGCGCATGCTGGTGATCGACCTAGCCAAGGAAGACGAAACGCCGGCGCCGCACGTCTTCATCAACCCGGAGATTCTCGAAAGCGCCGACGCGCGGTCCATCTACGAGGAAGGCTGCCTGTCGATCCCCGATTATTATGCCGAGGTCGAGCGCCCGGCCTCGGTGCGGGTCAAATATCTCGACCGCGACGGTACGCTGCAGGAGATGGAGGCCGAAGGGCTGATGGCGACCTGCCTGCAGCACGAGATCGACCATCTCAACGGCGTGCTGTTCATCGACCACATCTCGAAGCTGAAGCGCGACATGGTGGTGAAGAAGTTCAAGAAGCTCGCCAGGGACAAGGCGCCAGGCAAGCTGGCGGGATAGGGTAGCGAGCGCAGAATCCATTGAGCAACAATCTTCGCTGTGATATCATTGATATCAACGTTGGAGAATTGCATGGGCGATATGCTGATCAGGGACATTCCCGAGCCGTTGAAACGCGAAATCGAACAGGCTGCACGAAGCGGCGGCCAGAGCCTATCGGGAAAAGCAATCGATCTGTTACGGAAAGGCATGGTCGCCGAAAAGGAGGCCAAGCCAGAGCCCGGTCTGTCGGCATGGGACAATATACGCTCCGCGTTCGCGACGGAGAATGCGATCGACGACGAATTCGCCGAGATCATGGACGAGATCGAAGCGGATAGAAAACGCGACTTTGGGCGCCCGGCCGAGGATTTCGAGTGATCGTCCTCGACACCAACGTCATTTCCGAAACGAGCAGGACGGCACCCGATGCGAACGTGGTCGAATGGTTTCGCAAACAGGAGTTGCTTGACCTGTACCTGTGCGGCCCTGTCGTCATGGAGCAATCCTTCGGTGCCGGACGATTTCTGAACAAGACCGGCTCCGATCGCCATGTCCGTGCTCTCGATCACCTGATCTCGAAGCAGTTCTCCGGTCGCGTCGTGGAATTTGCTGGTTCTATCCCTCGCCTTGCCGGCAAGCTCCGAGCGACGCGGGAACGGCTCGGGCGCCCAATCAGCCTTGCTGATGCCATGATCGCCGCGATCTGTCTCGCGCATGACGCCACGCTGGCAACCCGCAATGTTCGCGACTTCGACGGGCTTGACCTTAAGCTCGTAAACCCGTTTGAAACGAGTGCCTGAGCCGGGTCACGGCAAGGCAGGAACAAGGCCGCAAAAGAAAATGCCCCTTCGCGTCATCTTCATGGGCACGCCGGAGTTTTCGGTGCCGACGCTGCGTGCCATCGCTGAAGCCGGACATGAGATAGCAGCTGTTTATACGCAGCCGCCGCGCGCCGCAGGCCGGCGCGGGCTGGAGTTGACGCCGTCCCGCGTGCAGCGCGAGGCCGAGCGGCTGGGTATCGAGGTGCGCACGCCGACATCGTTGAAGGGCGAGGCCGAACAGGCCGCTTTTGCCGCCTTTGGCGCCGATATCGCCGTGGTTGTCGCCTATGGCTTGCTCCTACCCAAGGCGGTTCTGGAGGCACCCCGGCTTGGCTGCGTCAACGGCCACGCTTCGCTTTTGCCGCGCTGGCGCGGCGCCGCGCCCATGCAGCGCGCCATCATGGCCGGCGACACCGAGACCGGCATGATGGTGATGCGCATGGAGGAGGGCCTCGACACGGGTCCGGTGGGGTTGGTTGAAAAATGCGCCATCGACCCCGATATGACAGCCGGCGATCTGCATGATCGGTTGATGAGTGTTGGCGCTGCCCTGATGGCGGAAGCGCTGGCACGGCTGGAACAGAACATCCTGACATTTACCGCGCAAGCGGCCGAAGGGGTGACTTACGCCAGGAAAATCGATAAATCCGAGACGCGCGTGGAGTGGACACGGCCCGCGGCCGAGGTCCACAACCACATTCGTGGCCTGTCGCCCTTTCCTGGCGCCTGGTCCGAGATTGACATTGGCGGCCGCATCGAACGGCTGAAACTGCTTCGCTCGACGCTATCCGAAGGCCTGTCGCTTTCGGAAGATTTGGGCGAGTCGGGAGGAATTCTCGATGACCGGCTGACGGTCGCCTGCGGAAAAGGCGCGATCAGGGTGGTCGAAGTTCAACGTGCGGGCGGAAGGCCCGCTGCCGCGTCGGAGTTCCTGCGCGGAGCCAAGATCGAAAAAGGACTGAAATTCTCATGAGCATGATGTCGATACGCGCGGCGACGCCGCGGGACCGCGAGGCCATTCGCCTCGTCGAAGAACACGCATTCGGCCAGCAGACGGAGGCCGGACTGGTCGACGCGTTGGTAACCGGCGGTGACGCTGTCGTCGAACTGGTGGCGGAGGAGGACGGCCAGGCCGTTGGCCACATCCTGTTTTCGCGGCTGTTCGTGCAGAACGGCGGCAACAGTTTTGCCGCCGTGGCGCTTGCCCCGTTGGCGGTGGAGCCGTCTTTTCACGGCTCCGGCATCGGCGGCGCGCTGATCCGCGAGGCCCATATCCGGCTCAGGGATGCCGGCGAGACGCTGGCTATCGTGCTGGGCGATCCGGCCTATTACGGCCGTTTCGGCTATAGCCACGCCCGGGCTGAAAAGTTCGAAAGCGAATACCAAGGCGAAGCGCTGCAGGCGCTGGCCTGGGGCGACGCACCCGAAGCCGGCAGACTGGTCTACGCCTCCGCCTTTACCGCTCTCGCCGCCTAGGCGAGGGCGTATAACCGACCGGCATGCCGCGTTTTCGCCTCGATATCGAATATGACGGCAGCCTGTTTGCCGGCTGGCAGCACCAGGCCGATCAGCCTTCGGTGCAGCAGGCGATCGAACAGGCGATCGAGAAATTCTGCGGCGAGGCGGTCCGGCTGCGCGCCGCCGGCCGCACCGATGCCGGCGTGCACGCGACCGCGCAGGTGGCGCATGTCGACCTTGCCAAGGCGTGGCCCGACGACAAGGTGCGCGATGCCATCAATGCACACCTGCAGGTGGCCGGCGCGCGCATCGTCATCCTGAAGGCCACGATCGCCCCGGACGATTTCGATGCCCGTTTCTCGGCCATCGGCCGGCACTATCTCTACCGCATTCTCAACCGGCGGGCGCCCTCGGCGCTGGAGAAGGGTAAGGTGTGGTGGGTGCCGAAGCGGCTCGATGCCGCCGCCATGCATGAGGCGGCGAAGCTCCTGCTCGGCCGGCACGACTTCACCACCTTCCGCTCCACCCAGTGCCAGGCCAACAGCCCGCTCAGGACATTGGAGCGGCTCGATGTGAGCCGGACGGGCGACGTGATCGAGGTGAGAGCCTCGGCGCGGTCCTTCCTGCACAACCAGGTGCGCTCCATGGTCGGCTCGCTCAAGCGGGTCGGCGACGGCGGCTGGACATCAGGCGATCTCAAGACCGCGCTCGAGGCGCGAGACCGCGCCGCCTGCGGTCAGGTAGCGCCGCCCGATGGACTTTTCCTGATAGGCGTCGACTATCCCGGATAGAACACGGTTCTATCCGGGATAAGAGCCTCGCTCTATCCGGAATAGAGCCCGGAAAGGCTCTGGGGCCCGACATCGTCCGGCACGCTGATCCCAAGCAGCATCTGCAGCCCGAACAGCGCCAGCAGCGAAGCGATGAACATGCCGACGAAAACGGCGGTGCCGACCGCCGCGCCCCTGCCGATCGTGGCGGTGGTCATGCGCCAGGTCAGCACCATCGACAGGGAAAACAACAGCAGCGACACCAGGCTCGCGACCTGGCTTGTCGACGACAGGAAAAGCCTGATCAGCGCCGAAGGCAGCATCAGCCAGGCGGTGATGGCCGAGGCCCAGTTGCTGGCGACGACATAGTGGACGAAGCGCCCGCCAATGCCGGCGCGTGGTGCCACCAAGGCGAGCGCGACCAGCGGCAGCACCCAGGAGCCGATATCGACCGTCGCCAGCCGCACCAGCATGCTGAAGCGGCCAGCGAAGGCATCAGGATCGCTGATCTCGTTGGCGATGCCGACCCAGCCGACGATCAGCGCCGGTGCCGCGACGATGATGGCGAAGAACGAATTCCAGAAGCCGTCGGCCGACAGGTCGAGCAGGCGCAGCCCGTCGACCTTGCCGAGCATCAGCCGCCAGGCGCCGGTCAGCGAAGCTTGGGTTTCGTCCGCGGTAAGCATGCTCAGCCCTGTCCGAACCAGTCATCGATGAAGCGCTGGTAGATCCGCGTCAGCGTTTCCAGATCGGCGATGGCGACGCGCTCGTCGACCATGTGCATGGTCTTGCCGACCAGGCCGAATTCCACCACCGGGCAATAATCCTTGATGAAGCGCGCATCCGATGTGCCGCCGGAGGTGGACAGCGCCGGCGTTTTGCCGACCACCGCCTTGACCGAGCCGCTCAGCGTCTCGACCAGCCTGTCGTCGCGGGTCAGGAAGACATGGCTCGGCCGGTCGCGCCAGACCAAGTCATAGTCGACCGGCGTCTTCTTGCCTGGCCGGTATTTCTTGCGCCCCGCGGCCTGATCGAGGCGGTTGTGGATTTCCGCCTGGACCGTCTCTGCCGTCCAGTTGTCGTTGAAGCGGATGTTAAAGGTGGCGGTCGCCTTGGCAGGAATGACGTTGGTGGCCGGGTTGCCGACATCGATGGAGGTCACCTCCAGATTGGTCGGCTGGAAATCCTTGGTTCCCTTGTCGAAGACGGGATGCAGCAAGGCGTCCACCAGACTCATCAGCCCGCGCACCGGATTGTCGGCAAGCTGCGGATAGGCGGCATGGCCCTGGCGGCCATTGACGGTGATGCTGCCCGACATCGAGCCGCGCCGGCCGATCTTGATCATGTCGCCGAGCGTGTCCGGATTGGTCGGCTCGCCAACAATCGAGGCGTCCCACTTTTCGCCTTTGGACGCGGCCCATTCGAGCAGCTTGACCGTGCCGTTGATGGCCGGACCTTCCTCGTCGCCGGTGATCAGCAGCGATACCGAGCCCTTCGGGCCGCCATTTGCCTCGACATGGCGCGCCACCGCGGCGATGAAGCAGGCAATGCCGCCCTTCATGTCGACGGCGCCGCGGCCATACATCTCGCCATTGGCGATCTCGGCGGCGAAAGGCGGATGCGTCCAGGCGGCTTCGTCGCCGATGGGCACGACGTCGGTATGGCCCGCGAACATCAGATGCGGGCCGTTGCCGGAGCGCCGTGCATAGAGGTTCTCGATATCGGGCGTGCCGTCCTCGGAGAACACCGGCCGATCAACCAGAAAGCCGAGCGGTTTCAGCATAGCCTCCAGCGCGCTCAGGGCGCCGCCTTCGGCTGGCGTCACCGAGGCACAGCGGATGAGAGAGACGAGGTTTGCGGCGGGGTCAGTCGGCAGCGTCATGGCAAAAGCGATAGTCGAAAGCGAAAGGCCTGTCACTGCCAGACATAGGGCCAAGCCAATGGCCGACGATACCGCCGACATTATGGTTTTCATGTCGTATAGTTCTGGCCGACGCGGAGTAAGAGATGGCAAACGGCGAAAAGAGGATCGTCATTGCCGGCGCCGGCAGCATAGGCTGTTATGCCGGCGGCTGCCTGGCGCTCGCCGGGCGGCGGGTTGTCCTGCTCGCCAGGCCGCGCGTCGAGGCAGCGCTGCGGCAGGGCGGATTGCGCGTCAGCGACCTCGACGGCCGCGATCGCCTGATCAAGCCCGAAGCGCTTGCCGTCACCACCGATCCTGCCGCCGCCTTGGCGGAGGCCGACGTGATCCTGGTCACCGTCAAGAGCGGCGCGACGCAGGATATGGCAGCACTCATCAGGGCCCATGCCCGTCCGGATGCCGTGGTCGTGAGCCTGCAGAACGGCGTCGACAATGCCGACAGGCTGCGCGCGGCGCTTGGCCGGCAAACGGTGCTGGCCGGCATGGTGCCGTTCAATGTCGTGCAATCAGCCGATGGAGAGCTGCCGCTGCGCGTCCACCGCGCCAGCGATGGCAAGGTGATGGTCGAGGATGGGGATGCCGGCCTTGCCGGCCTTCTCGACGTCGAAGGTCTCGCTGTCCAAGCGCATGGCGACATGAAGGCCGTGCTGTGGGGCAAGCTTCTGATGAACCTGAACAATGCGTTGGTGGCGCTGTCGGGCCTTCCGCTGGCAACCGAACTCGCCGACAGGCGCTGGCGGCTGATCCTCGCTGGCCAGATCGACGAGGCGCTGCGGGCCATGAAGGCCTCCGGCGTTGAGCCGGCGCGCATCGCCGGCGTGCGGCCGGCGCTGCTGTCGAAGGTGCTCAGGCTGCCCGACTGGCTGTTCAAATTGCTGGCGCGGCGCATGCTGGCGATCGACCCCGAGGCGCGTTCGTCCATGTGGGACGATCTGCGGCGCAACCGGCCGACCGAGATCGACGACCTGCAGGGTGCTGTTTTGCGGCTCGCTGAAAAAGCCGGCACGCCGGCGCCGACGGTCCAGCGGATCAGCGCCCTGGTGCTCGCGGCGGAAGCCGAGCGGCTCGGCTCGCCGGGTCTGGCGCCGGAGAAGGTTGTGGCGCCGCCGGCCGGCCGTCGATCAACGTGATCTTCTGCCAGATTTTGCGCGACAGGTTGGACGCCAGGTTCTCGACGTCGTTGACGCCGTCGATGACGACAGCGTCATTGACGGACTGGGCGAACAGCGCCGCGATCTTGCCGGTGATCGACAGCATTTCGGAGCAATAGTCGAGATAGCGCGCGAGATCCGCGGCATTGGTGATGCGGGCCGGCGAATGCGAGGTCGGTTTGAAACTGGCCGACAGCGCCGCCGGATCCTTGGTGAGCTGATGCATGTCGATGACGTGGATCAGCGAACGCAGGCCGTGCAACTGGCGAAACACCTGCTTGCGCTTGATGCGCTCCTCGGTGCGGATCAGGGCGAGGAAGCCGAGCACGGCGAGGATGATCATGTTGATCGTGGCTTCGATGCCTTGCACCGACTGCACCGCGTCGTCGGCCTGGGAGATGTGAATGAGCGGCAGGATGGTGCCGACGAAGAGAAAGATCAGCCCACCGGCGATCACGGCGGCGACAATGATGCCACGCAGCCACCAGATCGGCGCTTCCAGGGCCTTGGCGGCCTTGGCCAGATCGCGCGACAATGACACCAGTTCGGCGGCGACGCCGCGCAACCCGGCGTCCGGGAAACGGTCAGCCACGCGGCCTTCAAGCCGCTCGGCGGTTTCGATGATCAGTTTCGGATCAAGCGTGCGGTAGCGCATGGCGAGATATCCGATCGGCCCCCTTATCGGCTCCCTTAGAGCGTGATGCCGAAAAGTGTGAAGCCGTTTCGGACGACATCATGCTCTATTTCTTTGATTCAGCCGGCTCGTTGGTGCGCCGGCCGTAGCGGTTGGGCCCAGGCTGCCCTGGAAACAGGCACAACACAAGGAAGGCGACGATCGAGACGACCGGCACGAACAGGATCAGCGCGGCGATGCCCGGCTTGTCGAGGTCGTGCAGCCGCTTCACCGCCAGCGCGATGTTCGACCACAGCGAGGCGATGAAGGCGATGAAAAAGATGAACGACCACATGTTGCTCTCGGCCGAGCCCTCCGGCACCAGCGTGAAGCGGTACAGCGGGAACGCCTGGATGATGGCGACGAGCAATCCGCCGAGAAAATAGGCCGCGCGGCTGACGCGGCCCGAGGTCTTGAAGAAAAGCCAGTTGAGATCCGATTTTTCAGGCAAGCGGGTCCGATCCATATTGATTGGCACCCCTGGTGCCTTCGAGGATGCCGAGTTCGACCAGCAGCCAGATGCCGCCGATGACGGGTACGAAGCCGATCAGCGTCCACCAGCCCGACTTGTTGCGGTCGTGCCAGCGTTTGGCATAGAGGGCAATCGCGAAATAGATCGATGCCAGCGCGAAGAGGATGCCGATGATGCCGATCTGGGCACCGCTGGCCGTGGTGAAACGCGTGCCGAGGATCGCATCGAGAATGAAAGCAATAACGCCGATAACGATGAATACGCCGATGCCAGCCCAGAACTTGCCCCGGTTGATGCGACCGTCAAAGCTTGTGAGCAGATATTTCCAGTCCATGTCACCCCTCCATGTTGAACCAGCGCGACCGATCGTCGCGCCGGCGGAAGGTGCACCTGCCCGGCTGAAAGATCAATCGCGCAGCAATTCGTTGATCGAGGTCTTGGACCGGGTCCTGGCGTCGACCCGCTTGACGATGACGGCGCAATAGAGGCCTGGGCCCGGTTCGTTGTTTGGAAACGCCTTGCCCGGCATCGATCCGGCGACGACAACGGAATTCGGCGGCACCTCGCCGTAGAAGACCTCGCCGGTGGCGCGGTCGACGATCTTGGTCGACTGGCCGATGAAGACGCCCATGCCGAGCACCGAGCCTTCGCGCACGATGCAGCCCTCGACCACTTCGGAACGCGCGCCGATGAAGCAATTGTCCTCGATGATGGTGGGGCCGGCCTGCATCGGCTCCAGCACGCCGCCGATGCCGACGCCGCCCGAAAGGTGGACATTCTTGCCTATCTGGGCACAGGAGCCGACCGAAGCCCAGGTATCGACCATGGTGCCGCTATCGACATAGGCGCCGACATTGACGAAGGACGGCATCAAGACGGCGCCGGGCGCGACATAGGCTGAACGGCGCACGATCGATGACGGCACGGCGCGGAAGCCCGCCTTCTCGAAATCGACGGCGCTCCAGCCGTCGAACTTGGACGCCACTTTGTCCCACCACACGGCCTCGCCGGGGCCGCCCTTGATGATCTCCATCGGATTGAGCCGGAAGGAGAGCAGCACGGCCTTCTTCAGCCACTGGTTGACGTGCCATTTGCCGTCGGCCTGCCGTTCGGCGACGCGGGCGGTGCCGCGGTCGAGTAGGTCGAGTGCCGACTGGATGGCGTCGCGCACCTCGCCGCGGGTCGCGGTCGAAATGGCGTCGCGTTCCTCAAAGGCCCTGTCGATGGTCTTTTCGAGGCTCGCCAGATCGGGCTTCGACATGAATTTGCTCCATTACCAAGCTGTTAAGGGGCTGCGCCTTAACCTGTTTAAAAGTCGCGCGGACCCTATGTTAAGGCTCAATGGGGGTCAATCGCGGCTGCGTCACGGGACGACGCAAGTAAAGGAATGGACGGGTGGATTCGATGACTCCCATGGAAAAGGCGGGATGGACGCCGCTGCCGCATTCGGACGAGGATCTGGAGCGGTCGAAAAGCGTGCCGGACACGCCGCAGACGCGGGCCGAAACCTACCGCCTGGCCTGGAACGATCCCGACTTCATGACGCGGCGCGAATTGCGAGCGGTCAGGCTGCAACTGGAACTGCTGAAGCCGGAAATGATCCTGGCCGAGCGCGGCATCCGTTCGACGGTGATCCTGTTCGGCGGCGCGCGCCTGCCCGAACCGGGCGGCGAGGCCTGGGCCGCCAAGAACGAGACGCAGAAGAAGAACCTCGAGGAAAACAGCAAATATTACGAAGAGGCGCGCAAATTCGCCCGCCTCTGCTCGCAGCAGTCGGCCACGTCATATTATCGCGAATATGTCGTGGTGACCGGCGGCGGGCCTGGCGTGATGGAGGCGGGAAACCGCGGCGCCGCCGATGTCGGCGCGCCGTCGATCGGGCTCAACATCGTGTTGCCGCACGAGCAGGCACCGAACCCCTATGTTACGCCGGAGCTCTGTTTCAACTTCCACTATTTTGCCATCCGCAAGATGCACTTCGTCATGCGCGCAAAGGCCGTGGCGGTGTTTCCCGGCGGCTTCGGCACGATGGACGAGTTCTTCGAGACGCTGACGCTGATCCAGACCGGGCGCATGGAGCGCGTGCCGGTGATCCTGTTCGGCAAATCCTTCTGGAAGCGGGCGATCGACCTCGACTTCCTCGCCGAGCAAGGCACCATCAGCCCGGGCGACCAGGACATCATCGATTTCGTCGACACAGCCGACGAAGCCTGGAGCATCATCAACCGCTTCTACAAGCTAGGGGAATAGGAATTGCGGGAGCAGGGAAATGAGGAACTGGGGAAATGAATAGGAACTGGGGCGTCCTGACCAATTCCTCAATCCCTCAATTCCTCACTCACTCACGATTATGGTCGTGAGGAACGTGGCGAGATCGTCGGTGACGAAATCGACGTCATCCTCGTTGGCCGGGTCGCGTTCCCAGATTTCCGAGAAGGTCGGCTCGAAATTGCGCGGCACCACGAGAACCGTGGTCATGCCAAGCGACTTCGGCACGGAAAGGTTGCGGGCGAGATCCTCGAACATCACCGCATTGTGGCCGGTGACGGCGTGCAGTTCTGCGAACTTCTCGTAGGTCTGGCGCGCCGGCTTGGGGTTGAGGCCGGCGGCGACGATATCGAAGATGTCATCGAAATGCTCGAGGATGCCGAGCTGGCGCGCGGTGCGCTCGGCGTGTCTGCGGTCGCCATTGGTGAAGATGAACTTGCGGCCGGGAAGCTGGCGGATGGCGGTGCCGAGAACGGGATCGGGCACCAGCCACGAATAATCGATGTCATGGACCTTCTCGAGGAAGTCGTCGGGATCGATGCCGTGGCGCGTCATCAGCCCGTTCAGCGTCGTGCCGTATTCGCGATACAGCTCCTTTTGCAGCTTGCGCGCCTCCTCGCGCGGCAGCGCCAGCAGTTCCCCGACATAGGCGGTCATCTTGACGTCGATCTGCGAGAACAGATTCGAGTGGTGCGGATAGAGCGTGTTGTCGAGGTCGAATACCCAGTCGGTGACATGGGCGAAGCGGGCGGGGTCGGGAAGCGTGGTCATGCGCTCCTTATGGCATGAAACAGGGATTCTGAAAGGGACTTTATCCACAACTTCTGCGCGTTGAAGTTGCAGAAATAGCCACACGATTCAAATTTTATGCATCCCGGAAAGATAGCCTTCAGGGCTTGCTGGCACAGAGACAGTCCTGTGGGGAGCCTGCGATGAACAGCATTATTCTCAAAGCCGCCGCCATCGCCTTCGCCTCCGTCGCGGCCTCTCTCCTGCTGACGTTGATCATCGTGCCAGCCATGGGATTCCCGGTCACCCGCACGATCTGGCTGACATCGACGCTCTGTCCGCTGGTCCTTGCCTGGACGGCATGCGCCGGCACGTTCTGGCAGAGCGACAGGCTGAAGAACGCCCATCGCGAACTTGCCCGTGCCCATGCCCAACTCGCCGCAGCGCACCGCCGCCTGGCGGAAAAGGCGAGCCGCGACGACATGACCGGCATGCTCAACCGGGAAAGCTTCTTTGCCGCGCTGGACGGCTCCCGGCGCAAGTCCGACCGCGGCGCGCTGCTGATCATCGACGCCGATCATTTCAAGATGATCAATGACAATTTCGGCCACCTGACCGGTGACGACGCGCTGCTGTTGATCGCCAGCGCCATCGAGCGCGGCGTGCGCAGCGGTGACGTGCTCGGCCGCATCGGCGGCGAGGAGTTCGGCGCGTTTTTGACCGGAGCCACGGAACAGGAGGCCAAGCGCGTTGCCGAACGGATCCGCCGCGAGGTCGAGCTGATCCGCTTCCGGCCTGTCGATGAACGAACCATCCCGTTGACGGTCAGCATAGGCGGCACCGTCTGCGGCGAGGATGTCAACGTATCGGAGCTGATGCGCGCTGCGGACCGGCGTCTCTACCAGGCCAAGCATGCGGGCCGCAACCTGACGATCCTGGGCACGGATATCTCGGCCGCCGCGTGACTGATCACTAATGCCCGTCGGCCGTCGCAACGAGGCAGGCGGCCACAACACGGCGTCCTCAATGGTGGGCGCCAGGGTGAGAACGCACCTTCGCTAGAGGCTTCGCGCGATCGTGCCTCGAGTAGGCAGACGCCAACTGTTTGCCGACGAAGCATGGCGCAAGAGCCAGCCCGGCGACGCCGGCGCCAATGATGGCGACTGGCAATGCCTCGGTGGCGGCGACAGCCATCATTACAGGCCGTAGACGGCGATGCGCATCAGTACGGCGGCGGCTGCCAGCGACACCAGCAGGATGCCGACGCCGATGGGCGAGCCCCAGCCGTACCATTCCATCGCCAGCTTGGCATATTTGAACTCTTCCTCATGCGAGAGAGGCGCATGTTGTTGGATCGGGCTCATTTTCCACTCCTCGTTGGCGGCCGACCCTTGCCTACAGCAAGCCGCGGCCGCATATTGCTATAACAGTCTAAATGTTAGACGGATTGATAATTAGATGATCGAAACAAATTCGTCAAGCGGAGATCGCACCGAACTGGCCACCGCGATCGGCCTTGCCATCATGCAGTGGCAGGACGCGACGCAGGCCTATGACGAGGCGGTGGGGGCGAGACTCGGCCTCAACATGGCTGAGCGCCATTGCATCGGCCTGCTCCATGGCGGCCCGCAATCGGCCGGTGCGATCGCGACCGCGACCGGGCTGACACCGGCAGCGGTGACGGCGCTGATCGATCGGCTGGAGGCGCGCGGCCTGTTGACGCGCACGCGTAGCCTCGAGGACAGGCGCAAAGTGGTCATCGAGGCAACGGAGGCAACACGGGAGCTGTCGGCGCGATATTACGGCGCCATCGCGCGGGAAGGCGAGAAGGTCATTGCCTCATTCAGCGACGCCGAGCTTGCCACCATTCGGCGCTTCGTCACCGCCGCGCTCGATCTGCAACGCGACCAGCTTGTGCGGCTGAAGGCCGAGGCGCCGCAACCGCGCCGATTTGAATCGTCAACCGCCTAGCGTTCCGATCGGCCGAAGCGCCGTTCGAGATAGGCTTGGCCGAATTCTAGCGCGATCGATAGGACCCAGTAGATCATCGAGGCGGTGATCAGCATCTCGATGTGACGGAACTCCGTCTGACCCATCGTGCGGGCGAGATACATGATCTCCCAGACGCCAACGACCGATACCAGCGAGGAATCCTTCAACATGGCGATGAACTGGTTGCCGGTCGGCGGAATGATGACGCGCATGGCCTGCGGCAGGATGACCAGCGCCATGGTCTGGCCCGGACTCAGGCCGAGCGCCGTTGCGCCTTCGCTTTGGCCGCGCGGAATGCTTTCGATGCCGGCGCGGAAGATCTCGGTCATGTAGGCGCCATAACACAGCGACAGCGCCACGATGCCAGCCGGCACCGCGCCGATCACGTAGCCGACCTGCGGCAGGCCGAGATAGATGATGTAGATCTGCATCAGCAACGGCAGGCCACGAAACAGCGACGTGTAGAAGGTGGCCAGTCCGTAAACGATGCCGTTGCCAGTCAGTTTGGCGATGGCGCCGACCAGCGCGATCAAGGTCGCGATAAGGATCGAGATCGCCGAAATGTAAAGCGTCGTGGTGACGCCCTGGGTGATCAGGAAGCCGACCTTCCTGGCGATGAAGGCAAAGGAGAGGTCGAAGGAATAGAAGAACAGCATCAGCAGCGCGAACAGCTCGATCCAGACGCCGGCGATCTGCTGGCGTCGGGGCAGGAGCAGCAGCAGCTTGCAGTTCACCAGCACCAGGAGCGCGATCAACACGGCCGAGAGGGCGCGCGACAGGGCTGGGTTGGCATGCAACCAGTCGGATGCAAGCGGCATCAACGAGCCGATCCAGCTCGACTTGATACCCATGGCGTAGAGGGCCGCGGCCAGCAGCGCCGGAAAAAGCGCCGCCGCCGCGTGGCGAACAAGCCCTGGATAGGAGAGCATCAGCCTGCCGATCATGCCGTCACCTTGTCCTTGGCGGTGGCGCGGCGTTCCCGCCACCAGTCCTGCGCCTGCAGTTTCCAGTAGGTGAGCTGCGCGGCGGCCAAGCCGGCGGCGCCGCCGGCCCAGCTCAGTCCGAACGGCGCGAACTGCCGGTACCGGTCGGAAACGCCCAGAATGCCCTCCGCGACAATTTTTCCGGCAATCGCCGTGGTGTTGAGGCCATGGCCACCGAAAGCGGTGCAGTACCAGACGCCGGAGCGCAGCTCTCCGATCTGGGGCATCAGATGCCGGGCGTAGGACATCAGCCCGGACCAGGCCAGCTCGGTCCTGAGACCGGCAAGCTGCGGGTAGGTGCCGACCATCTCACGGCGCAACTCGTGCGCCAGCGCGTCGGCGGAAGCGGCGCGCGTGGTGATGCGCCCGCCCCACAAAAGGCGATTGCCGCCCTCGACCAGGCGATAATAGTCACCGGCCCGCCTGTTGTCACCGACGGCATCCGTGGTGGCGACGGCTTGCGCAATGAGGCGGGGAGCCGCCTCGGAAACCATCACATAGGTCGCGATGGGCAGAAAGGCGCGGTAGAGCTGGCCGAACACCGGGCCGGTGTAGCCGCCGGTCGCGAGCACGATCTGGGGTGCCCGAAGCGTGCCTTGTCTGGTGCGAAGCATCTTTTGCGACCCCGAGAGATCGCATTCTACGACCTCCGAGCTTTCATGGATTTTGCCACCCAGGCGCTCGATCTCGTCAGCCAGGCAACGCAGATAGTTCAGCGGATGGATGTGAAAGGCGTTCGGGTCGCGCAGGCCCTGGTGGTAACGGACGGACTTCAGCACCGCACGGACGTCTTCTCTATCGAGATACTGAAGTTCATAGCCATGGTTGCGGGCCATCTGGTCGGCATAGGCCTTCAGCGCGTCGCCGTCGTCATAGCGCAAGACGCTGAGCAGGCCGGCACGCGGCAGGGCGGCCGATATTCCGAGCGTCTCGATGGTGTCGCGCACGAATTCCACGCCTTCGATCGACAGCCGATGCAGGTCGCGCGCCGCCTCCCCGCCGACCCGTGCGGCGATATTGTCGCCGCCGGTGGCGAAGCCGGGCGTGACGAAACCGCCATTGCGGCCCGAAGCGCCGAAACCGACGACCTGGGCTTCCAGCACGGCGACGTGCAGTCCGGCGCGCGCCAGCTGCAGCGCTGTCGTCAGCCCGGCCAGTCCGGCGCCGACGACGGCCACGTCACATTGCGCCTCGCCTTGCAGCGGAGGCCTCGTCTTCCGGTCGGTCAGAGTGCGGGCGTAATAGGTGTCCGGATAGGCCATCGATGACTTTGCGGTGAGGGGCATGCGTTTGGTGACGCCGCCGGCTGCCCAGGGACAGCCGGCGGAATGACTTTACTTGGCGCTGTAGTCCTTGCCGTACCACTTCGTGGTCAGCGCGGCGAGCGTGCCGTCCGTCTTCATCCCGGTGATGATGCCAGCGACCTTTGCGGTCCACTCGGGATCCTTCTTCTCGGCGATGACGACGAGCGGCTCGCGGAAAGCGTACTCGCCTTCCAGGATCTTCACGGGATAGCCGTTCTTGATGGCATTCTGCGCCGTCTGCTCCGGGGCGATCACGGCGTTCAGGCGCACGCCGTCGCCAAGCCGCAGGTCATCGAAGGGAAGCATGGAATCCGCATAGGTGCGGATCTCGCCCGGCTCGAGCTTGTATTCGATGGGAGCCAGGCCGGGTGCGTCGATTTCGAGCTTGCGGCGGATGAAATCCTCCGACGTGGTGGCCGTCTCGACGCCGATGATCTTGCCGTTGAGATCGGCGACCGATTTCGCGCCGCTGTCCTTGTGCAGGACGTAGACATAGGGGCTGTAATAATAGATGCCGACAAAGTCGATCACCTTGGAACGGGCTTTCGTCGGCGTCACCGATCCGACGCCGAGGTCGTAGCGTCCCTGCCAGCGCCCGCCGGTCAGCGTCGCCCAATCGGGCGTTTCGAACGAGACCTCGACGCCAAGGCGCTTGCCGATCTCGCGCGAGACATCGATGTCGAAACCGGCGAGTTCGTTGCTGTCGTTGAGAAAGCTCTGTGGTGGCCAGGCCGCGTTGGTGGCGATGACCATCGCCTTTTTCGACGTGACGCGGTCCAGGGTTTCCCCGGCCATGGCAGCCGTTGTGATCGCGAATGTCGCGGCGGCAAGAACGGCTAAATCGAGTAGCTTTTTCAAAGTTATCCCTCCCTTGTGGTTGAAACTGATAGGATGCTTGACGTCGGATCTCAGCGCTTTCAGCCACAGCTTCAACGTGGACCGGTTTCGGTTTGTGCCCACCACAGCCGAAGCTGGTTCCCCTGATGGACCGGCGTTTGTGACCCCAGACAGTCAGGTCGCAAAAGGAAGGGTTCTACCCGGCGAAATGCGGGATTATGGCGGTCGCGCAGTCATTGCGTGCCTTGAGACGGCAAAGTGCCGGATATGTTCGCTTTGTTCCGTCCGCGCCGGCCCGTCTTCCCGATTGTCGCGGGGGCTGTTCAGCCGATAGGATCGCGCGGCGGGTGTGATGGTTGCAGCGCGGATCGAGCGAGAGGATTTGTTTGTGGAATTGACCGAGAAGGATCGTCAGCTGCTCGCGCTGATGCAGAAGAATGCGCGTGAGCCGGTCGCGTCACTGGCACGTCAGCTCGGCGTATCGCGGACAGCGTTGCAGGAGCGGATCCAGAAGCTGGAGGCCGGCGGCATCATCGAAGGCTATACCGTGCGGCTGACCAAGGCGGCGGCCCAGAACGCCGTCCACTGTTTCACGCTCGCCGCCCTGAACAACAAGAGCTATCCGGACGTCTCCAGAAAGATCAAGGCGATGCCTTCGATCCAGGCGGTCTACGCCATAACCGGCGAATGGGACCTGATCATCCACCTTGCCGCCGAGACGCTCGAGAAGCTGAACCGAGAGGTGAATGCGCTGAATGAAATCGGCGGCGTCATCAAAACCGCTTCCCATGTGGTGATGGAGACGAAGTTCAACCGGACCATCTACGCATTGTAGGAGGTGGCGGGATGTCCCGGCGGCGGAGGAGAACGCTCCGCCAACCGGGGCCGCCATGCAGTCGGACTAGACCGTCGCCGGATCGAGCGCCGGCTGGCCCTTGCGGCGCGCGACGATCGCCTCGAAATCCGCGGTCTGGAAGGCATCGCGCAAGGCGTCGAAGGACGGCAACACGAAATAGGCGCGCTGGAATTTGTCGATCTCGTAGCCGGTGCGCATCACCGTCTCCAGATCGAACGGCACATGGTGGGCCTCCGTGCTCTCGACCGCGAACTGCAACTCGGTAAACGAAGACATCAGCCCGGCGCCAAACGCCTTCAGCGGCTGGCCAGCCTCCTGCATCAGGCCGTATTCGGCCGTGTACCAGTAGAGCCGGGTGATCATCTCGTCGCCGCCGAGCGCGATGATGTCGCCGGCCTTCTTGCCATACATCTGCATGAAGTCGGCGAACACCGGCTGCGACAGCACCGGCACATGGCCGAAGAAGTCATGGAACATGTCCGGCTCGACGATGTAATCGAGTTCCTGCCTGGTGCGCAGCCAGTTGGTGACCGGGAAGCGGCGGTTGGCGAGGTGATCGAAGAAGGGGGCGGCCGGAATGAGGCCGGGCACGGCGACTATTTCCCAGCCGGTCAGCTTGCGCAGCTTGGCGCTGACGTCCTCGAAATCGGGGATGCGATCGAGAAGGCCGAGCTTCTCGACGCCATCGAGGTAGGAGTGGTGGGCGAGCTTGCGCGTCAATTTGGTCTGGCGGTCGCACAGCGTGCGCCACACCGCCTGCTCCTCGGCCGAATAGTCATAACCCTGCGCCACGGTAAAATCGGCGCGGCATACCGAGTAGTCACCACGCAACCCCTGCGCCGCGCAGTCGCGGGCATATTCGGCAACGCTCATCGTCGTCATGGTTTTTCTCCTCGCAAAGCATCAATGGCTAACGTACGCGGAGCGTAACCGGATCTGCCGAGGCAAATCGGTTTTGATGATGGACCGCCCGCCATATTCGGGATAACATTCACTCATAATCCGCATGAGAGGAGTAAAAATGCCTCAATTCGACGATTTCGAAATCAGGATGCTCGATGTCCTGCAACGCGACGGGCGCAAGCCCGTCTCCGAGCTGGCGCAGGAGATCGGCCTCTCCACCACGCCCTGCGCGCGGCGCTTCGAAGCGTTGCAGGAAGCCGGCATCATCAAGGGATTTGCCGCAATGATTAGCCGCCGCGCGGTCGGCTTGATGGTCGAGGTGTTCATCCAGGTGCGCCTCGTTAGCCATAGCGACGGCTCGCCCGAAAACTTCATCGCCGCGGTGCAGCGCATGGACGAGGTGTCGTCGTGCTGGACGATGACCGGCGACCATGACTTCCTGCTGCATGTCATGGTGCCGTCGGTCGACGAGCTCAACGCCTTCGTCATGCACCGGCTGATGCGGCTCGACGGCGTGCGCGACGTCCACACGCAACTGGTGCTGCAGAACATCAAGGGACCCGGCCACGTGCCGCTCGCGCATCTCAGACGCTGATGCTATTCCTCGTTTTTGCGGAAAAGCTGCAAGCAAACTGCTGAAACGGGCCAATCGGGCGGCACTATCGCCGGCCAGCATGCGCGGACCAACTCCCTGGAGGTCCGCCATGAACATCGTCCTGATCAATCCGCCGCACACAGCCATCGGCAGCCGCGTGCCCGACGATCATTTGCCGCCGCTTGGTCTTCTGGCGATCGGCGGCCCGCTGATAGACGCCGGCCACGAGGTGCGGCTCGTCGATGCCGAGTTCGGGCCGATGCCGCTCGCCTCGGTCGTCGCGGAAGCCCTGAAGGACTGCCCCGACTTCGTCCTGATCGGCCATTCCGGATCGACCTCGGCGCACCCGACCGCCCTGTTGATCGCGGGGATGATCAAGGCGCGCGAACCGGCGACGATCATCCTCTACGGCGGCGTGTTCCCGACCTATCACTGGCGCGACATCCTCGCCGAAACGGACGTTTTCGACTTCATCGTGTGCGGCGAGGGCGAGGCGACCGTGGTGGCGCTGGTCGAGGCGATGGAAATGCGCCAGCCGCCGGCAAGCGTTGCCGGCATCGCCTATCGCGACGATCTCAATCGTCCTTTCGCCACGCAAGCGGCGATGACCATCGCCGACCTCGACGCCTACCGCGTCGGTTGGGAACTGATCGACCACCGCAGATACAGTTACTGGGGCGGCAAGCGCGCCGTGGTCATGCAGTTTTCGCGCGGCTGCCCGCATCTGTGCAACTATTGCGGCCAGCGCGGTTTCTGGACCCGCTGGCGGCATCGCGACCCCGTCAGGTTCGCCAAGGAGATCGCCTGGCTGCACCGCCAGCACGGCGTCGAGCTGATCAACCTCGCCGACGAGAACCCGACCGTCTCGAAGAAGGCCTGGCGCGCTTTCCTGGAGGCGATGATCGCCGAGGACGTGCCGGTGCTGATCGTCGGTTCGACTCGCGCCGACGACATCGTGCGCGACGCCGACATGCTGCACCTTTACCGCAAGGCCGGCGTCATCCGCTGGTTGCTCGGGATGGAAAACACCGACGAGCAGACCTTGCAATTGATCCGCAAGGGCGGCAGCACCTCGTCCGATCGCGAGGCGATACGGCTGCTGCGAAGGCACGGCATCCTGTCGATGGCGACCTGGGTGGCCGGCTTCGAGGATGAGGGGTTCCGCGATCTCTGGCGCGGCTTTCGCCAACTCATCGCTTATGACCCGGACCAGATCCAGGCGCTCTATGTGACGCCGCATCGGTGGACGCCGTTCTTCCGCATCGCTCGCGACCGCAGGATCATCCAAAGGGACGCCCGCCTGTGGGACTACAAGCACCAGGTGCTGCACATGAGCCGGCTCAAGCCGTGGATGCTGTTCTTTTCGGTCAAGCTGATCGAACTGGCGGTGCAGTCGCGGCCGAAGGCGCTGGCGCGCATCCTGTTCCATCCCGACCCCGAGCAGCGGCATTCGATGCGCTGGTACACAAAAATGGGCCGCCGCGTCTGGTTCCGCGAAGTCTGGGGTTTTCTGGTGACAGACCACCGGGTGAAAGGCGGCCCGACGCTAGCCGAATTCTGGGGCGCGCCGCAGGACGCCGAGGAGGAATCGATGGTCTTCCAGCGTCCGTCGAAGAGACCTGCAACGGTGCCTGCCGCCGTGCTGCATGTGGCGCCCGAGCAGCGTGCCTTTCGCATCTCGCCGCCGCCGGCCTGACCCGTCCCGCCTGGCCGCCAGCGGTGCACGCGCTAATTTCCAGCGATCGGACGATGGTGACTGGCAGGAGGAAGCGATGGACCTTGTCACGCATAAGCAGATGAAAGGCGGCCGGCTTATGCCTTGGGGCAAAGGCACCGTCGTGACCGGCGCCAAGGGATATGTCTTCCTTGCCGGCAATACGGGCACGGCAGAGAACTATGACCCGTCGAGCGGCAAGGGTGGCGCCGTTGGCGACGCGGCGACGCAATGGCGATCCATATTGGAGAACATCAAATCGGACCTGGAAGAACTCGGCAGTTCGCTCGAATATCTCGTCAAGATCACACAGTACGTCAAAGGGCCGTTTCCAGACGGCGGCGCGCTGAGCTCGCCCAACTTCCGGCTGGACGTCATGGACGAATTCTTCGCCGAGCACTGCCCGAAGCACTGCAGCTACAACAATCCGCCGCCATCGGAAGTGATCGGGGTTGCAGCACTTGCGCATCCCGATCTCGTCATCGAGATCGTGGCCGTCGCCGCTCTGCCGGACTGAGGACGCCAGGCGCCGAAGGGCAAAATATCAGGGCACGATCAGTGTGCCGGCGCCGTGTTCGGTGAAAAGTTCCAGCAGCACCGAATGCGGCGTCTTGCCGTTGAGGATGACGACGCCTTCGACGCCGCGCTCAATGGCCTCGATGCAGGTCTCGACCTTTGGGATCATGCCGCCCGAGACCGTGCCGTCCTTGATCAGCGCCCTGGCCTCGGCGACCGTCAGCTCGTCGATCAGCTTCTTGTCCTTGTCGAGCACGCCCGGCACGTCGGTGAGGAACAGGAGGCGCGAGGCCTTGCAGGCACCGGCAATGGCGCCGGCGAAAGTGTCGGCGTTGATGTTGTAGGTGTGACCGTCGCGGCCGGGCGCCACCGGCGCCAGCACCGGGATCATTTCGGAGCGTGCCAGAAGGTCGAGCAACGTACGGTCGACCTCGACCGGTTCGCCGACGAAGCCGAGATCGAGCACACGCTCGATGTTGGAATCGGGGTCGATCATGGTCTTGCGCGCCTTTTCGGCGAACACCATGTTGCCGTCCTTGCCGCACAGGCCGATCGCCCATTCGCCCTCGGCATTGATCAGCGCGACGATCTCCTTGTTGATCGAACCGGCCAGCACCATCTCGACGATCTCGACCGTCTTCTGGTCGGTGACGCGCAGGCCGCCCTCGAATTTGGATTCGATCCCCATCTTGGCCAGCATGGCGCCGATCTGCGGGCCGCCGCCATGGACGACGATCGGGTTGACGCCGGATTGCTTCAGAAGCGCGATGTCGCGCGCGAAGGCCTTGCCGAGTTCGAGATCACCCATGGCATGGCCGCCATATTTCACCACGACCGTCTTGTGCTCGTAGCGCTGCATGTAGGGCAGCGCGCGCGACAAGAGGGCGGCCTGCATTTCGGCGGTGGCGGCGACGTCCGTCATCGGCGTGGTTCCCTGGCTTCTGGTTCTATGCATGTCGTTGTCCCAAACCGCTGGGCACTTTTGGGCGACATGCATCAGGTGGAGACGGCGGCGTCTTAGCGGCAATTGACGCGAGCCGCAAATGGCATTGCTGCCATATTCGAGCGGTTCACGATGTCGTCATTATGACGGCACCATCAGCGGCGCCCGCCGTGTCGGCCAGCCCGAGATTTTCTCCATCTGCGCGGCGAGTGACAAAAGCGTTTCCTCGTCACCCGGACGGCCGGCGGCCTGGATGCCGAGCGGCAGGCCGGCATCCGTGACATGGACTGGGAGCGCGATCGACGGCTGGCCGCTGACATTGTGGATCGCGGGCCAATGCGTGAACCAAAGGCTCTTGTCCATCAGCTGGCCGAACAGAGGTTTGATCCTGAGCAGCGCGGTGAGGTGAAGCTTGTCGAGCAGGTTTTCGATCAGTTCGTCGGCGCCTTTCGGATCCATGGCGCCGCAGGCGAGCGGCGGGTGCGCGATGACAGGCATCAGCACCGCATCATAGCGCGCGGTCTCCTCGATCAGTTGCCGCGAGGCGGCGTGCAGCCGCTGCAGGCCGGCATAGGTCTCGCCGGCCGAGACCATTTCGCCCAAGCGGCCGAGCACCCGCGTGGCGCGCTCTAAGTCGCCCGTCACGGAACGGCCGACGCGCAGCGCTTCGGACCGCAACGAGCCGGCGACGGCGGAGGCGACCGTGGTGCAGAAGTCGGCGAAGAAATCACGGCCGATGAAGGGCAGCTCGATGTCCTCGACCGAATGGCCGCCTTCACGGGCGAGCGCCACGGCAATGTCGAGCGCCCTGAGCGTCTCGGCCGAAATCGGCAGGCCAAGCGGCGACTTGCGGTACACCGCCAGCCCGAGCTTGCCGGGATCGCGCGCGGCAGCCGCAGCGAATGTGCCCTTTGGCGGCAGCGCGGCATAGGGCGCCAGCGTGTCTGGACCATGGGTGAGGTCGAGCAGCAGTGCGCAGTCGCGCACCGAGCGGGTGACGGCGTGATCGACGACCATGCCGTACCAGCTTTCGCTCACCAGCGGCGACAGCGGGATGCGGCCGCGCGAGGTCTTGAGGCCGACAAGCCCGCTGCAGGCCGACGGCACGCGGATCGAGCCGCCGCCATCCGAGGCGTGCGCCACCGGCACGACGCCGGCGGCGACCAGCGCTGCCGAACCGCCCGACGAGCCGCCGGTGGTGTGGCCGGTATTCCAGGGATTGCGGGTTATGCCGAAGGCTTTGGATTCGGTCATCAGCCGCAGCCCGTGCTCGGGCGACGTCGAGGTGACGATCGGGATCAGCCCGGCCGCGAGATAGCGCTCGGTCATCACCGAGTTGAAATCCGGCACCCAGGCCGGAATGCGGCTTCCGCCATGCGACGGCACCCCTTTGATGGCGATGCCGAGATCCTTGATGGCAAAGGGCACGCCGGCCAGCGGCAAGGAACGGTCGATGCTCTTCGCGCGGGTCCGTGCGGACTCATAGAGCGGCTCTGCCGTTGCATTGATTTCGGGGCGGGTGGCCTCGGCACGGGCGATCGCCGCCTCGGTCAACTCGATCGCCGACAGTTCACCCTTGCGCACCAGACCGGCAAGACCGGTTGCGTCTTCTTCCCACAGGATCCGTTCGACCGACATGCGCGCTCCCCCCACGTCCGCCAAGCTAGCCAGCGGCGATTCCCTTGGCAATCCAGGCCAATAGTGTCTCGGTTTGGAAGTTGAGCGGCGACTTTTTGTAAGACGGCTATCTTCTAGCGGTGGGAGGGGGAGCAATCGCCCCCGGGACGATGTCGGTGTTCTGGGCAACCTTTATCCGCCAGCCCGATTGTTCTTCCTTCACAACCAGAAGCAGAATGCCTTCTCGTGTTCCGGCGGATGAGCCGTCCGGAGTGGATGCGCCGGTCAGGATCCATGTATAGTGCACGGATGCAAGGCCGGAGGATAATTCAACAACCGACGAGATAACACCCTCCAATCGGCTGTCACGAAAGATGGTTTGATGAGTTGCGCGGTGCGCCCTTTCGATCTCGGTGCGGTTCTTCCACCGGATGCCCACGACATTGACAAAATTAGCGTCGTCGGCAAACAACGCTGCGAAGTCGTCCATGTCATGTCTGTTCCAAGCATCGGCAAAGGCAGGTGCGACATCCTCAGGTTTGGCGACCACCAACCCCATGACAAATCTCCGTTGCTTTCCGCTAAAAGCCTAGCATGTTGGGGTCATCGCCTCAAATGCGATTGCCAATTTTGAATTTCAAACTGGGACACTGCCCCGAGGCACGTGTGCGGACGCCCAAACTTTAGGGGCGCGGAATATTTCCGTCGTTGCAAATACAACGCTTTTGCCTAATTTGGCGCGCATGACGCCGCAGGACATCACTAAGCTGATCGTCCGGACTTCGATGAAGGATCGGGCCGCATTCGACCTGCTCTACCGGCAGACCAGTGCGAAACTTTTCGGCGTTTGCCTTCGTGTATTGAACGACCGGGGAGATGCGGAAGAAGCGCTGCAGGAAGTCTTCGTCAAGATTTGGACGAAGGCGGACCGTTTTGCTGTCTCCGATCTGAGCCCGATCTCCTGGCTGGTGGCAATCGCGCGCAATCATGCGATCGATCGCATCAGGGCGCGGCGCAAGCCTGCCGTCGATATAGATGCCGCGCTCGAGGTGGCCGATCCGGCGCCGGGACCCGAAGCGATGGCGGTGGCGGGCGATGAATTCGGACGCATCCACCACTGTCTCGATGAATTGGAAACGGACCGGGCGGCGGCCGTCCGCGGTGCTTACCTCAAGGGCGAAAGCTATGCCGAACTGGCGGAACGCCACGGCGTGCCGTTGAATACGATGCGTACCTGGCTGCGCCGCAGCCTGATGAAACTCAGAGAATGTCTGGAAAGATGACGCTGGCAGAGGACAACGGACCGGAACGTGGGGGCGACGACCTGTTCGCCGCCGAATACGTTCTTGGCGTTCTGTCGGCGGAAGAGCGGCAGATAGCATCCAGGCGCATCGATTCCGAAGCCGATTTCGCGCGGCTCGTCGACGATTGGGAAGTTCGCCTGTCGTCGCTGGCCGCAGCCTATCCGGAAATCGAGCCGCCGGCTTCGGTGAAGCCGGCGATCGATCGCCGGCTGTTCTCGTCGACATCGGCTACGTCACCTCAAGCACCCGCCGGCCTGTGGTCCAGCCTCGCCTTCTGGCGCGGCCTTGCGGCGGCGGCTGTCGCTGCTCTGGCGCTCTACATCGCCGTCCCCTACCTCAACCCACCGGCCGCACAGCCGCAGACGCGCCTTGTCGCCTCGCTTGCGGCCGAGGGCAGCGACGTCAAATATCTGGCCGTCTACGACGCTGCCCGCCACGATGTCGGTCTCTCCCTCGTCTCCGGCGAGCGCGCCGCCGGCAAGGACTTCGAGCTGTGGATGATCGAGGGCAAGAATGCTCCGGTCTCGATGGGCGTCATCGCGGCCGGCCAGACCGCGCATGTGACCGTTGCGCCGGCGGTGCAGCAGAAACTCGCGCGGGGCGCCGTGCTGGCCGTCAGCCTTGAGCCTGTCGGAGGCTCGCCGACCGGCCAGCCGACCGGCCCCGTCGTCGCCGCAGGCGATTTGAAGGGCATCTGATCGACCCGTTCGGACAGGGTTCTGCTCCCGAAAACGTGATGGAGCCGAAAATGTAACAAGGAGCTTGCCGCGGACGAACCCGCTGCAAGAGCCCTCCGTCGATCGCGTCGTCTCGCTCCCCTGCTCCGCAATCGACACGAATGCTCCGTGCCGCCCACGGTCAACCGTGTACGGCGCGGAGTCTCGTTTTGGGGGCAACCGTCACCGGCTTTTGACTTTCGGGCGGCGGCATAGTTTGGCAAAACAGACGACAGGAGGAACTGGTCATGAACCGTCGCGACTTTCTTTTGAGTGGTGCCGCCGCTATCGGCGTCCTAGGGGCCGCGGCAACGATGCTGCGCATGGGCAGCCCGCAGGCCGCACAAGCCGCCGAGAAATTCGAGATCACCAAGACAGACGACGAATGGAAAGCCATCCTGTCGCCGGCCGCCTTCGACGTGCTGCGCAAGGAAGGCACGGAGTATCCAGGCACCAGCCCGCTGCTCAACGAACACCGCAAGGGCATCTTCGCCTGCGCCGGCTGCGACCTGCCGGTCTACCCATCGGAGACGAAATTCGATTCCGGCACCGGCTGGCCGAGCTTCTGGCAGGAGATCGCCAATGGCATCGGCAAGACCGAGGACCGGTCGCTGGGCATGACCCGCACCGAAGTGCATTGCCGCCGCTGCGGCGGCCATCTCGGCCATGTCTTCGACGACGGTCCGGCGCCGACCGGCTTGCGCCACTGCATCAATGGCGTGGCGCTGGCCTTCAAGCCGGCGACCGCCTGACGATATCAAGGCAATAAAAAACTCCGGGCTTTGCGGCCCGGAGTTTTTTGCGTGGTCAGAGCTTTTCGGGCGTGGACTGGAGGAGCTTCCCGAAACCGCTGCCCACTTTTTCTTTGCTTCAGTGCCCGCCGCCGCCACCACCGGGCGCGCCCGGCTTCCTAATCAGCATGGTGAAGAAGCCCAGCGTCCCGAACAGTACGGTCAGCAGATAGAACACATCCATGAAAGACAGGAGCGCCGCCTGCTGGTGGACCATGCCCGACAGCTTGGAGATCGCCGCGCTTGTGGCATCCAGGCCGGTGGTCTGCTCGAAATTGAGCGTCATGTTCTGCAGCTTGGTCTGCGCGGCGGCACTGCCCCACTGCACATGCTCGGAGAGCCGGGCATAGTGGAAGGCATTGCGATCGATCAGCACGGTGTTGATGATGGCAAGACCGACGGCGCCGCCAAGGTTGCGGGTGAGGTTGAACAGTCCGGACGCGTTCTTCAACCGGTCCGGCGGCAAGGTGCCGAGTGCGATATTGTTGATCGGCACCATGCACAGCATCATCGAGCAGCCGCGCAGGATCTGCGGGATGAGCAGCTCGTAAAAGTCCCAGTCGGCGGTCAGATGCGTCATCCACCAGGTGCCGGTGGCGAAGCCGAACAGGCCGATCATCATCATCAGCCGCAGATCCATCTTGCTCGATAGGATGCCGGAGATGGGCGCGGTGAAGAACATGGCCAGACCGCTGACGAACAGCGCTTCGCCGATCATCATCGAATCGTAGCCGCGGATGCGCCCGAGGAAGACCGGGTAGAGATAGGTCAGGCCATAGAGGCCGATGCCGATGACGAAGGAAAACAGCGAGCCGAAGGCGAAATTTATGTTGCTGAAGGCTTTGAGGTCGACGATCGGTTCCTCGGCCGTGAAGACACGCCAGAAAAAGATCACCGCGCCGATGATCATGACGATGGCGCAGATGAACACGGCCTGGTCCTGCAGCCAGTCGTTGTTCGGACCCTCCTCGAGCACATATTCCATGCAGCCGAGGAAGGCGGCCATGCCGGCGAGACCCCACCAGTCGAACTTCGAGAACAGCTTGAGATTGGGCTTGTCGAAATCGATCAGCGACCAGGCCGCGGTCGCGACCAGAATGCCGGGCACGACATTGACCAGGAACAGCCAGTGCCATGAAAAGGCGTGGCTGATATAGCCGCCGACGGTCGGGCCGATGGTCGGCGCCAGCGTCGCCACCAGGCCGATCATCGGCGAGACGATGGCGCGGCGCGAGGGCGGGAAGATGGTGAAGGCCGCCGCAAAGACACTCGGGATCATGCCGCCGCCGATGAAACCCTGCACGGCGCGGTAGACGATCATCTGGTCGATGTTGGTGGCGGTCGCGGCAAGGGCGCTGGCCGCGGTGAAGCCGGCGGCCGCGACGGTGAACAGCACGCGCGTGGACAGCATCCGGCTGAGGAAGCCCGACAGCGGGATCATGACCACCTCGGCGATCAGATAGGCCGTCTGCACCCACGGTATCTCGTCGGAGCTGGCGCTGAGGCCGGCCTGGATCTCGGCCAGCGAGGCCGAGACGATCTGGATATCCAGGATCGCCATGAACATGCCGAACACCATCGCCAGGAAGGCGATGACGCGTCGGGTCGAGATGGTGTCGGGCGCGGCCGGTATCGCCGGCGGCGATCCTGCGGTGATGGTTGCGGTTGCCATGTCCTGAGCCTCCTTGAGGCAGGCCGGGCGGCTCGGTGCTTCAATCAGCCACCAAGCCGCCCTCCGAAAAGCGATTAGTTACTGGTCGCGGCAGGCGCGGTGCGGCTGTCGACGGCGACGACGACGCTCAAGCCGGCGCGCAGCTTGCCGGTTTTCAGCGCGTCGGCCGGCACCTCGATGCGGACCGGCACGCGCTGCACCACCTTGGTGAAGTTGCCGGTCGCGTTTTCCGGCGGCAGCAGCGAGAACACCGCGCCTGACGCCGGCGCCAGCGAGGAGACGGTCCCCTGGATGGGGTGGCCATCAATGGCATCGACCGAGATGTTGACCTTTTCGCCAGGCACGAGCCGCGCAAGCTGCGTCTCCTTGAAATTGGCGACGATATAGAGCTTGTCCATCGGCACGACCACGGCGAGCTTCTGGCCGGGGCTGACCAGATCGCCCTGTTCGACGGAGCGGTTGCCGACGACGCCGTCATACGGCGCCTTGAGCACGGTGAAGGAGAGATCGCGCGCGGCCTTGTCGCGGCCGAGCTGCAGCGATGCCAGTGTGCTGGCGGATTCTGCGCGCTGCGCCTCGAGTACGCCGATATTGGCCTGCGCGGCGGCGATCTGCGCATCGGCGCCGACGAGCGCGGCCTTGGCTTGGTCGAGCGCGGTCTGGGCGTCGTCCAGCTGTGCCTGCGTGCCGACATGCGTCTTGACCAGTTGCGCGGCGCGCTGCTGGGCACGGCCGGCATTGTCAGCGGCGGCCTGGTCGGCGACCTTCTGCGCCTGTGCCTGCTGCAGGGAGGCCTGCGCGGCCTTGGTCTGCGCGTCGATGCGGTCGAGCGTCTTGGCCAGTGTGGCGATCTGCGCCTCGGCCTGGGCAACGGCGATCTTGTAATCGCCGGCATCGATCGTCAGCAGCGGATCGCCGGCCTTCACCTGCTGGTTCTCGCTGACCAGAACCTGATCGACATAGCCGGAAATTTTTGGCGAGACAAACGACATGTCGGCCTGGACATAAGCATCGTCAGTCGAGATCATGAAGCGACCGGTGGTCCAGTAGTCATAGCCGTACCAGGCGCCGCCGCTCAAGAGGGCAAGGCCGATGATCGGCAGCAGGAAAGAGCGTACCGAGCGCTTGTTCTTGGCCGGAGCTTCGGCCTCCGGCGGCGGTGCGACTGCCGGCTGGACATGCACATCGGGTGCTTCCGTCGCCGGGGCAACCTTGGCGTTGGGGAAAGGACGGACTTCGGCGGTGGCGGGCGTGTTCGAGGACATGACATCTCTCTAATGTTATAATACTGAACCGTTCGGTTCGATCCGGCCGTTGACATAGCGCGTAAAGAGGACCATATCAAGAGGCAATCGAACCGGTTGGTTCGAATTATTTCGAGGTGCGACTTATATGGGTGAGATCGTGGGCAACGCCGACATCGACGCGTGCGAAGACCTGCTGGAAGGTCTGCGCCGCGGCCGGCCGGCGGCTGGACAGGACCCGGTCAAGCGCAGCCAGATCATCGACGGCGCCCGTCGTGTCTTCATTGAAAAGGGCTTCGAGGCCGCCTCGATGAACGACATCACGCGCGAGGCCGGCGTCTCCAAGGGCACGATCTATGTCTATTTCGCCAACAAGGAAGAGCTGTTCGAGGCGCTGATCGAGGAAGAGCGCGGCACCATCTTCAAGAACATGTACGACATGCTCGAACGCGCCGACGACCTGCGCCAGACGCTGATCAAGTTCGGCAAGGTGCTGTCCATGAAGATCACCTCGGCCAGGGTCATCCAGGCGCAGCGTACGGTTATCGGCGCCTCCGACAGGATACCGGACATGGGGGCCCGATTTTACGAACGCGGGCCCAAGCGCGGCCATGACAAGGTCGTGACATTCCTCAATGCCGCCATCGAGCGCGGCCTGCTCGAGATCGAAGATGTCGACCTCGCCGCCTATCAGTTCACCGAATTGTGCCTGGCCGGTCTTTTCCGGCAGTGCATCTTCGCCTACCGAACGAAGGCCCCGACCCAGGACGAGATCGACCACATCGTCAGGTCCGGCGTCGACATGTTCCTGAAAGCCTACGGCACCGAAAGGCTGGCAGAGGAAGAAAAGACCTTACATTCGTCCTGACAGGACTCTCCGAAACGGCCGTCCATTTTTTTGCGGAAGCCGGCTTGACCTCAAGGCGCTGAGCGTCGACGTCTGGATGTGGGTAGAACTGATCATTCCGCGGGAATGGTTCTCGTTCGCGAGTGTGAAGGCAGATCGGGATGGGCGTTCCGAAGCTCCAGAATGAGATGCGACGCATCGTGGCGGACTTCAACGCCGGTCGCCACGAGCAGGCACGGCTGCTTTGCGAGGAGGCTCTTCGCCAGGCGGCGGACGACCCTGCCGTCAACCACCTCATGGCCGCCGTTCTTTTCGCCAAGGGAGAGATTTCGGGAGCCCGCTCCCATATTCAGGCAAGTCTGGCGATCCGGGCTGACAACGCGTCCGCTCAATTGCTCGCCGGCCGCTTGGCGCGGGCGGCACGGGATTTTGACCAAGCGCTGTTCCATTTCTCACGCGCGGCCGAATTGGCGCCTGGTGCCGCTGTGCTCATCGAGCGGGCGCGAACGCTCGATGAGACAGGCGATCGGACCCAGGCGCTCGAGGCATGGCGACAGGTGACACTTGCCGATCCCTTGTCGGCGGAGGCGGCAGCGCGTTTGGGCCGCATGCTGTTCGAGGAGGGAATGCCCGCCGACGCGGCACCTTTGCTGGAGCGGGCCGTAAAGGGAAACGCGCCTGCATCGGCGTGGTTCGATCTCGCCCTTGTCAGGCAGGATCTGCATGATCATGTGGGGGCAGCGGCCGCCTATCGCAAAGCGCTGGAGATACGCCCCGACAACGCCGAGGCGGCGGTCAATCTGGGGGTAGTGCTTCAGGAAGCGGGCGACATGGACGCCGCGATCGAGGCCTATCGAGCGGCCTACGAGCAGCGCGCCACAACCTTCGGCATCATCGCGATGGCCCTGACGTCAGCGCCGCACGGCAAGCTTTGGATCGATCGCGAAACGTTGAAGGGCTTGCTTGCAGGTTAGCGGGCGCGCTTTACGCGAAACTGCTTCCGGTAGACGCCGGGTTCGGCAAGAACATCGGCGACGGTTTTTTCATAGGAGGCTTTGCGCACGGCATCGAAGCTTTCGAAGACAAGTTCGGGCGCGGCGCGCGGCACGGGAAAGCATTGCGCAATCGGTGTGCCCTTCGCCAGCACGCCGGAGAAACCCTGGTCGGTCCAAATCGCCGGGAAATTGATGCCGGCGTCCTGGAAGTGATCTGAATCGACCACACCAGTCACCAGGCGGAAAGGAAGATCATCGCGGTTGACCGGATGGGTGGCGAAGAGGGACCAGCCTTCCTCCAGCTCGATCGTCCAGAAACTGTTGAATTTTATGGCCGCCAGCCCATTCGATAACGGTGCGCCGGCGAGCTGTTCAGCGACATGGAAGCTGAGCGGCGAACGCGGGTGGCCCTTCGTTGACGGCTCGGCGATGTCCCACCGCCATTCAAAGGCCCCGTTCTCAACGGTCACGTCGCATGGCAGCGGGATCATGAAGCCATGCGTCATGGCATCGACGAAGGGCGGACACTGTTTTACCGTCCTGATCTCTCGCCCATGGATTTCCGAATAGGCTCTCGGAGGCATCTTGCGGAGCCAGTCGGGCAGGACGCCGCGCGCGGGAACCGGCCGAGGCAGCATTTCGGCAAGCGCGGGATCACAACGAAAAACGATACGCATCCGGTTGCCCTCGAACGGCATTGCGATGTTGACGGATTGCCAGGGCGCGGTCAACGGATCGCGTAGGATGACTAGCCGCCATTGGCCGCAAGCACGATCGCGGCCTGCAGTTCCTCGAGACCTTCGCCTTTTTCCGATGAGGTCGCCAGCACGAACGGAAACGCCGCCGGCCGCTTCTTGATCTTGGCCAGCGTCTCCTCGATCAGTCGCGGCACGCCGGCGGCCTTGATCTTGTCGGTCTTGGTCAGCACGATCTGGTAGGACACCGCCGCCTTGTCGAGCAGCGACAGCACCTCGTCGTCCTTGGCCTTGATGCCGTGGCGGGCATCGATCAGCACATAGACCCGCTTCAGCGTGACCCGGCCCTTGAGATAATCGAAGACCAGCTTGGTCCACTCGTCGACCTTCTCCTTGGGCGCCGTGGCGTAGCCGTAGCCCGGCATGTCGACCAGCGCCATTGGCGGCAGGTCGGTGCCCTCGCCGGAAAACCCGTCCGGCACGAAATAGTTGAGCTCCTGCGTGCGCCCTGGCGTGTTGGAGGTGCGCGCCAGCCCCTTCTGGTTGACCAGGGCATTGATCAGCGACGACTTGCCGACATTGGAGCGGCCGGCAAAGGCGATTTCGGGCGGCCCTTCCGGCGGCAGGAACTTCATGGCCGGCACACCACGGATGAAGATCCACCCGCGCGTGAACAGGTCGGTGCCGATCGCGGTGCTGTTGGGAACGTTCAAGCTGCTGCCTCCAGAAGAGAGATATCGGCGCCCCTGATGGCGTCGAGGTTGCGGCCGACCTTGTCCACCGGCCAATCCCACCATGCCACCGCCAGCAGCCGCCGGATCGTCCTGTCGTCGAAACGCATCTTGACCACTTTCGCCGCGTTGCCGGCGACGATCGCATAGGGCGGCACATCGTGCGTCACCACCGATTTGGCGGCGACGATGGCGCCATGGCCTATTTCCACGCCAGGCAGGATCACCGCCTCCATGCCGATCCAGACATCGCTGCCGACCACGGTATCGCCGCGCACTTCCTTCGACCAGGTCGCCGGGTCAAAACCGTTTTCCCAGCCATGACCGAAAATGTTGAACGGATAGGTCGAAAAGCCGGACATGGCATGGTTGGCGCCGTTCATGATGAAGCGTGCGCCTTCGGCGATGGCGCAGAACTTGCCGATGATGAGCTTGTCGCCGATGAAGGGATAGTGATGCAGCACGCATTTTTCGGCGAATTTGTCCGGCCCGTCCGGGTCGTCATAATAGGTGAAGTCGCCGATCTCGATATTCGGCACTGTCACCAGCGGTTTCAGGAAGCCGACGCGCGTGTGCATCGGGATCGGGTGCTTGATGCCGGGATTGGGTCCGTTCATGTGGGTTCGTCCGGGAACTGGCAGAGAGGCGCATCCGTGACCGGAGGCGCCTGCTCAAAATAGCGTGATCCGCCCTATAGCACCAATCGGCCGGGGAGCGAGTCTTCCGTGGCGGACAAGCTGATTTGTCGCCGCGGCGGATCACGATCGGGTTGGACAGCGCGCCTGTCGAACCCATTGCCCTGATAGACCAGACCGTTCGAGGCGGTGGAAGCGGTCGAAGGTGGACCGCCGCTGAGGCCAATCCGTCCTCACAGGGAGCAAAAGAAACCGGGGTCCCGCGAGGGACGACAGGACCCCGGCCTCGCCGATAGGGCTTCCCAAGAAACATGGCACCTCGTCATGAGGCGGGGATGGCGGACCGAGAAAGCCCCAACGATCCGCCAGCGCCCCTTTTCGCCGGAAGCCGCTACTTCGGCAACAGAACCTTGTTGACGACGTGGATGACGCCGTTCGACTGGTTTACGTCGGCGATCGTCACCTTCGCCTCGCCGCCGGACTCGTCCATGATGTAGAGCTTGCCTTTCTTGATCTCGACGGTGAGCGTGTCGCCCGAGACGGTCTTCATCTCGTATTTGCCGCCCATCGCCTTGGCCTTCTCCATCATCTCGGCGCCGGAAATCTTGCCGGCCACGACATGTGCGGTCAGCACCTTGGTGAGCTTGTCCTTGTTCTCGGGCTTCAGCAGCGTGTCGACCGTGCCGCTCGGCAGTGCCGAGAAGGCTTCGTTGGTCGGTGCAAAGACGGTGAAGGGGCCAGCGCCCTGCAGCGTGTCGACCAGGCCGGCCGCTTTGACGGCGGCGACCAGCGTCGTGTGGTCCTTCGACTTGACCGCGTTCTCGACGATGTTCTTGGTGGCGTACATCGGCGCGCCGCCGACATTCGGGTTCTTGGCATAGGCGGGAGCGGAAATCGCCATGCCGGCGACAAGGGCTGATACGGCGATGGTCCTGAATGTGGGCAAGCGCATGTGGTCTTCCTCCGGGTGAGGGCTGATCGGAATTGATAGCCTTTGGAAACGCACAAGCAGTCACGCCGCGCGAGCGCTTTCAGTTTCGCCGATCACGGGAACGTGAACGGATGCCGCCCAGAGAAAAAGCCCGGACGAGCCAGGCGCTTTCGACAGGCGGTGCGGTTGAGGACAGTCTGACCCGCCAACGCACTGGCATCGAGTTCCGGACATTCAGATGCCGAACGGAAATGTATCCGGTATCTTGCCGGTGCTGTCGGCCGACATTGTGAGCGGCGTAACAGCGGACGTTCGATCGAACCAGACGAAGGCGTCGAACTGGCGGGAGACGGACGAGTCCATGTAGTGGCTGAGCCGTTCGGTCTCCGGCCGGTAGATGACGCCGATATAGCGTTCCGGCCTCGGCGCCGCCAGATCGTCGCCGAGCTGGCCATGGCGCCCAAAATCCAGCAGGAACGATGGTTTGCCGCTGTCGTGACACAGTCGCTCGAAGCTGTTCGGCAGCGAAGGATTCACGTCCTTCACCTCCATCTCACCGTCCCAATCCGAGGCACAGGCGACGGTACCGGTATCTGTTCCGAAACCGATCAGCGCCGTCCGCGCACCGAAGCGTTCCCGGCAGAGCTGGCCGATGTTCAACTCGTCGCGGACGATACCCATGTCGGTATGCCGCGCGTCGCCGATATGCGAGTTATGCGCCCACACCACGGCCTTCGAATCCGATCCATGCGCTTCGAGAAGCTGATCGAGCGTTTCGAACATGTGCCGATCGCGGAGGTTCCAGGTCTCGGCGCCGCCATAATACATCACGCGGTAGTACCGCTCGGCCGATGCGACCAGACGTGCACTCTGTTTGGCGTCGAGCAGAGCGCCGTCGCCTTCGGCCATGGATCGCTCGAACAGATCCATGCACTGTCGCACCACGGCCTCTTCGCAGGTTCTGTAGCCCGGCCGCAGCGCCGCGCGCCCGTAGGTGGTGGGCTCGTTCTGCCAGGGCATCAGACAGCCATAGCGCTCGCGCGCTACGGCGGCCGCTTCGGGATCGACCTTGTCTAGGTAGGCAAGCACCGTGGCGATCGAGCCGCTCATATTGTAGAGATCGAGTCCGTAGAAGCCTGCCTTCGCGTGATCGGGCAAGTCCCGATTGTAGTTGCGTAGCCAGCCGATGAATTCGGACACCTCGGTGTTGCGCCAAATCCAGGTCGGGAAGCGCTGGAAGAACGGCTGCGCCTTCGACTGCCGTTCCTCTGCGCGCACATACCGGTTGATCTGTGCTGCATCCGGCCAGTCCGCCTCGACGGCCACGATGGTGAACCCGTGTCGCTGGAGGAGGCGTCGGGTGACAGCCGCGCGGGCACGATAGAATTCCGAAGTGCCGTGGCTGGCTTCCCCGAGCAGGACGACGCGCCGGCTGCCGAACCGGTCGAACATTGCGCCGAAGGCCGGATCGTCGATCGGCGGCAAATCTTCGGCCGCCCGCGCGATTTGCCGCGGCAATGGAGGAGGGCGTATCTCGCGCGCCGACGGCGCGTTTTCCTCGTGCCCGCCATGCTCGCCGATCAGCGGCACGAACATGACACCACCGAGATCCTCCTCCTCGAACTTGTTTGCCGCAATCCGCGTGAGGCGAACGAGGCGCTGCGAGTAAGGGTCCTCACCGACCGGAATGATCAGCCTGCCGCCGATCTCCAACTGCTCCTGCAAGCCGAGGGGAATGGACTTGGCGGCGGCCGCGACGACGATAGCGTCGAAGGGTGCCTTTTCCTGCCAGCCTTTCGTGCCGTCGCCGACCCTGACTTCGATGTTTCGGTAACCGGCGGCATTGAGCCGCCGTTCCGCCTGTTGCGCGAGCGATCGATGCCGCTCGACGGTGAAAACGTGTTCAGCAAGTTCGGCCAGTACGGCTGCCGCGTAGCCCGAGCCGGTGCCGATTTCCAGCACGCGATCGGTCGCCTCGATCTCGGCCATCTCAGCCATTTTCGCCACGATGAAGGGTTGGGAGATCGTCTGTCCGCTGCCGATCGGCAGCGGGCTGTCCTCATAGGCGAATTCCTCAAAACCCTCGTCGACGAATTGCTCCCGCGCGACCCGGCGCAACGCATTCAGAACCCGCTTGTCATTCACACCGCGGCGCGCGATGTGCGCCTCCACCATCCGATGCCTGGCGTGTTCGAAATCCAGCATAACAGCCTCCAATCAGGGCGCCGGTCGTGCCAGGCTCCTATTCGTTGGTTCGCCCGGTCTGCCGGGGATTGACCCCGCCTTGCGGCGTGGTGTCGTTATCGACATCTCCCTTGAAAGTATTCTCGCCGTCCAGTTCCTCGTCCTCTTCGAGAAGATTGCCACCCTTGATCGTGCCCCTGGAGGCGCCAATTCCGGGATTCTGCTTCAAATCCTTGTCGGAGGGCTTGCGTGTCTTTGGGTGAATGTTGCTGCTCATCGGAATGCCTCGCTGCAAGTAGCATGATGAGGCCGATCCGCTGCACTGCCTTGAATTTGGACAGGCGCGTCGACCTGATCCTCCCACGCGGGAGCTTTAGGAAGCCTTTTGCGCGAACTCTTGAATGCAGGATAAGTTCCATGCGGGGCAATCCGGCAGCAGCGAGGTTCGGCTGGTTTGCCATCAATGACGGCAGGCCAGGAGGATGCCGGTTCGGTCCCTGGTCCCTAGCGCGTGCCGGACCACGGCATCGCACGCTGCATCACTGAAATTAAAAGGCTGAGCCCTGTGGAACACAGGACCCAGCCGTCAAATCCGCCCCTGCCCAAACCGCCCACTTATGGTTCAGTCTGCCGGGCGGGCTCTTTTGCCAAAAAGGCGCCGGCTATTCCGCCGGCGAGGGTTTCTTGCGGAACAACGCCACCAGATTGTCCCAGAGTTCGATCTTGGCGCCCTGGCGCTTCATGATCACGCCCTGCTGCAGGATCGACAGCGTGTTGTTCCAGGCCCAGTAGATGACCAGACCCGCCGGGAACCCGGCCATCATGAAGGTGAAGATGACGGGCATCCAGGTGAAGATCGCGGCCTGCGTGGGATCCGGCGGCGTCGGGTTCATGCGCATCTGCAGGAACATGGTGACGCCCATGATTAGCGGCCAGACGCCGATCATCAGCATGTGCGGCAGCGTGACCGGCACCAGCCCGAAAAGGTTGAAGATCGATGTCGGATCGGGCGCGGCCAGATCCTGGATCCAGCCGAAGAACGGCGCGTGGCGCATCTCGATGGTGATGTAGAGCACCTTGTAGAGCGAGAAGAAGACCGGAATCTGCAGCGCCACCGGCCAGCAGCCGGCGAGCGGATTGATCTTCTCGGTCTTGTACAGCTCCATCATCGCCTGCTGCTGCTTCATCTTGTCGTCCGCGTATTTCTCGCGGATTTCGAGCATCTTGGGCTGCACCTTCTTCATGTTCGCCATCGACGCGTAGGACTTGTTGGCGAGCGGGAAAAACAGCGCCTTGACGATGACGGTGGTGGCGAGAATCGCCAGGCCGAAATTGCCAAGGAATTTGTAGAGCGTGTCGATCAGCCAGAACATTGGCTTGGTGATGAAGTGGAACCAGCCCCAGTCGATCAGCAGGTCGAACCGCTTGATGTGGCGCTCTTCGGCATAGGCGTTGATCTTGGCGACTTCCTTGGCACCGGCGAAGACCTCGGTCTCGACGGTCGCCGACTGGCCGGCCTCGACATTGATCGGGTCGGTCAGGAAGTCGGACTGGTAGCGGTGGCGGCCGTCCTCGAAATAGGCATAACGCGGCTGGAACGGCTGTTTCTCGGTCGGCACCAGCGTCACCGCCCAGTATTTGTCGGTGATGCCGAGCCAGCCGTCGGTCGACTTGCCGGGCTGGTATTGCTTGTCCTTTTCGATCGCCGCGTATTTGTGCTCCTGTAGGCCCTCGGTCCCGGTAACGCCGATCAGGCCTTCATGCAGCACATAGGTGCTGGCGACGGCCGGCTTGTCGTAGCGCGTGACGCGGCCGTAATTGAACAGCGAAACCGCGCTCGAGCCGGAATTCTGCACCGTGTCCGACACCGTGAACATGTAATTGACGTCCACGGAGAAGGTGCGCTTGAAGGTCAGGCCTTTGTCGTTGGTATAGGTGAGCGTCACCGGCGTCGACGGGGTCAGCGTCGGATTGCCGTCCACGCTCCACACCGTTTCGGCACCCGGCACCGCGCCGGTCTTGTCGTTGCCGACAAAGCCGATCTCGGCGAAATAGCCCGTGGGCAGAGCCTGCGGGTTGAGCAGTTCGATCTCGGGCGAATTCTTGTCGACGGTCTCGGTATAGTGCTTGAGCTTGAGGTCATCGAGCCGCGCGCCGGTCAAGTTGATCGAGCCCTCGAGGCTCGGCGTGTCGATCTTGACGCGCTTGGATGCCGCCAGCGCCTGATCGCGGCCGGCCGCGGTGACGACGTCACCGCCGGGGGCGTTGGGAATGGCGCCCGGGGCGGTAGTGCCTGGGGCCGGCGTCGATGCGCCCGGATTGGCCGCTTCGGCCGCCTTCTTCTGTTCCTCGACGCGCTGCTGCTCGACCTTGGCGGCCTCGCGCTGGGCCTCGCTGCGCGGCAGCACGTAGAAGTACTGCCATACCGCCAGGATCAGCACCGACAGCGCGATGGTGATGAAGAAGTTCCGGTTGTTTTCCATCGAGAGCCCTTGGCCTATCGTGTTCCGCGAAGTCGGCGGGAGAGTTCGGCCTTCAACTGGCCGAAAGGCGCGCGCAGCGCATCATCGCGCCCGACGATGACATAATCATTGCCGGGCACCATGTCATCTGCCGCATGGACGCGGACGGCCTCTTTCAGCCGCCGCCTGACGCGGTTGCGCACAACAGCGTTGCCGACCTTCTTGGTGACGGTGTAGCCGACGCGCGGCACCCCGCCGTCGCCGCGGTCGAGGACCTCGACGAGGAAAAACCGTCCGCGTCGCTTTTCACCACGACGGACGGCCAGGAATTCCGCGCGTTTCAGAAGCCGCTTGGGATTTTGCCCCACTGGCTTGCCGGTTGCGGGCAACGATCTCGTCTCGCTTAGGCGCTGAGCCGCTTGCGGCCGCGGTTGCGGCGAGCTGCGACGACGCCACGACCACCCTTGGTGGCCATGCGGGCACGGAAGCCGTGCCGGCGTTTGCGGACGAGTTTGGACGGTTGGTAGGTACGCTTCATTTGTTTTAATACCGCGGGGTGCGGCCCTTCTTGATTCTGTCACTTTGTAACAGGAGCTTTGCCGGGCCGGCTTTGGCGCGATCGAAACCGCGCCGGGACGAATGGCCCGAGCGTGAGCGGGCTTATAGAAAGAAGGGTTTTGGAAGTCAATCCGGCGTCGGCGCGCTAAAGACGCACCTCTTTTGGAGCATCTATTTTTCCGACCAAGGGGGAAATTGGCAAAAAAGCCGTAATCGCCTAATCTTGGCTGATCAAGTGATTGTGAAGATCGAGTCGCATGAGCGAAGCCAGCCAAGCAGGGGAAGGAACCGGAACGGCGCCAGCAGCCGTCCGCACGGTACCGCTGTCGCGCGGTCTGTCGACCAAATTGCTGCTGCTCACCATCGTTTTCGTGCTGCTGGCCGAAGTGCTGATCTTCCTGCCCTGGATTGCCAGCTATAGGCTGAGCTGGCTCAAGGAGAGGCTGAGCACGGCCGCCGCCGTGTCGATCGTGCTGGTGCAGGGCGATTCGACGTCGCTGTCGCGCACGGCCCAGAATGACGTGCTGATGGCCATCGGCGCCAAGGCGATCGCGGTGCGCGACGGCGGCGTCTCGCGGCTTCTGGTGGTGGCCGACATGCCGCCGCAGGTCGACGAGCACATCGATCTCGCCAGCGTCGGCATGGTCAAGGGCATGACCGGCGCGCTGGACACGCTGTTTTTCGGCGGCGACAGGATGCTGCGCGTTTTCGGACCGGTCGGCGACAGCGACAAGGAGTTCGAGCTGATCATGCCGGACTATTCCCTGCGCAAGGCCATGCTCATCTACTCGCGCAACGTCGCCTTCGTCTCGCTCCTGATCTCGCTGTTCACGGCCATGCTGGTCTATGCCGCGATCGACCTGATTATGATCGGCCCGATCCGCACCATGACGCGCTCGATGCTGTCCTTCTCCGAGGCTCCCGATGACCCCGGGCGGATCATTCACCCCGCCGACCGCGCCGACGAGATCGGCGTGGCCGAGCGCGAACTGTCGCAGATGCAGGAGCGGCTGCAAAGGATGCTGGCCGAGCAGAAGCATCTTGCCGACCTGGGCTTGGCGGTATCGAAGATCAACCACGACATGCGCAACATCCTGGCCTCGGCCCAGCTGATGTCGGACCGCCTGCGCCAGGTCAAGGATCCGACCGTGCAGGCCTTCGCGCCAAAACTGTTGCGCGCGCTCGACCGCGCCGTCTCCTATTCCGAGGGCGTGCTTCATTACGGCCGCACGCAGGAGCCGCCGCCTTCGCGCCGCAGGGTGAGGCTGCGCCAACTGGTCGAGGAGGTGCACGGCCTGCTCGACATCGAGGAGGGCATCGAGTTCATCAACGCCGTCGAGATGGCTTTCGAGGTGGATGCCGATTCCGACCAGCTCTTCCGGGTGCTCACCAATCTTTGCCGCAACTCGGTGCAGGCGATGGCGGCCGACACCGAAAGCGCCGTGGTGCGGCGGTTGGCGGTCTCGGCCGAGCGCATGGGCAGTGTCAGCCGCATCGCCGTCACCGACACAGGTCCCGGCCTGCCGCCGAAGGCGCGCGAAAACCTGTTCGCGGCCTTTCGCGGCTCGGCGCGCAGCGGCGGCACCGGCCTTGGCCTTGCGATCGCGCACGAACTGATCCGGGCGCATGGCGGCACGGTGGAATTGGTCGAATCGATCGGCGGGCGCACCACATTCGCCGTCACCATCCCCGACCAGCCGGTGCGGCTCGACCAGGCCCGTGGTGGCCTGCGCCGCCCGGCCTGAGGGTTTCGTGCTGTGCCTTTCCCCGTCGCTCTCCCCAACCGTTCCCGATCGTCCGCTGTCTGGATTTAGGCCGGCCCCACAGCGGCTCGAAGTGCCGAGATCGGCGCCGGCATCGCCGCGTGACAGGCTTGCGACAAAACTTTTGCCGGATCGGCTTGCTTTTCGTAAATTCAGTCGTTAGGGAACTGCACACATTCGCGGCCGGTCTTTCGGACCGGATCGCGGGGCCGTCGAAAACATGGCCTGATGCGCGCCCGTAGCTCAGCTGGATAGAGCACCAGACTACGAATCTGGGGGTCAGGAGTTCGAATCTCTTCGGGCGCGCCAAATCTCCTAAGCTGCGGTTTATTGGTTGCACGGTCGATGGCGGCGGCTCAGCCAAGTGCCGGCAAGCCGTTGCCGCCTCAGGCCACCGAGCGTGCCGCCGCCCGGCCGGCGCTGCGGCCCGAGAAGATACAACCGCCCAGGAACGTGCCTTCGAGCGCCGCGTAACCATGCACGCCGCCGCCGCCGAAACCGGCGGCTTCGCCGACGGCATAGAGGCCCGGCACCGGCTGGCCGTCGGCATCGAGCACGTGGCTGTCGAGATCGGTCTGCAGGCCGCCCAGGGTCTTGCGGGTCAGGATGTTGAGGCGCACCGCGATCAGCGGTCCATTCGCGGGGTCGAGCATCTTGTGCGGCTTTGCCGTGCGGATCAGCCGGTCGCCGAGATAGGCCCGCGCCCCGCGCAGCGCGGTGATCTGCATGTCCTTGGAGAACGGATTGTCGAGCTGCCTGTCGCGGGCGCGGATTTCGCGCTCGACCGTTGCGACGTCAAGCAGCGGTTCGCCGCCGGCCAGCGCGTTCATGCGCGCGATCAGTTTCGGAAGATCGGCCTCGACGATGAAGTCCTCGCCCTTTTCCATGAACGCCTTGACCGGACCGGGGATTCCGCTCGTGGCGCGGCCGAGCACCTTGCGCCAGCTTTTTCCCGTCAGATCGGGGTTCTGCTCCGAGCCCGACAGCGCGAATTCCTTCTGGATGATTTTCTTCGTCAGGATGAACCAGGAATAGTCGAAGCCGGTGCTCATGATGTGGCTGAGCGTGCCCAGCGTGTCGAAGCCGGGATAGAGCGGCACCGGCAGGCGTTTTCCCCGCGCATCGAGCCACAGCGAGGACGGGCCGGGCAGGATGCGGATCGCGTGATCGGTCCAGATAGGCGCCCAATTCTTGATGCCCTCGACATAGTGCCACATGCGGTCGCGGTTGATGATCGAGCCGCCGGCCTGTTCCGATATGGCCAGCATGCGGCCATCGACATGGTCCGGCACGCCGGTGATCATGCGCTTCGGCGCGTTGCCCAGCCGCTTGGGCCAGTTTTCCCGCACCAGCTGGTGGTTGGCGCCGATGCCGCCGGAGGCGACGATTACGGCTTGGGCATGAAGCTCGAAATCGCCTGAGACCTCGCGCGAGCTCTTGTGGCCACGCTCGGCAGTGCTCGGCTGCAGGATATCGCCCTGTACCCCGGTCACGGCTGCCCCCGTCCGCGTCAGCGCATTGACACGATGGTGGAACCTGAAGTCGACCAATCCACGCTTTTGCGCCTCGCGCACGCGCAGCACGAAAGGTTCGAGCACGCCGGGGCCGGTCCCCCAGGTGACGTGGAAGCGCGGCACCGAATTGCCGTGGCCGATGGCATTGCCGCCGCCCCGTTCGGCCCAGCCGACGACTGGAAAGAACTTCAGGCCGCGCTCGATCAGCCAGGAGCGCTTCTCGCCGGCGGCAAAGCCGACATAGGCCTCCGCCCATTTGCGCGGCCAATGGTCTTCCGGCCGGTCGAAAGCGGCGGTGCCCATCCAGTCCTCGAGCGCCAGATCATGGGAGTCGCGGATGCGCATGCGCCGCTGCTCCGGCGAATCGACGAGGAAAAGTCCGCCGAACGACCAGAACGCCTGACCGCCCAACGATTGCTCCGGCTCCTGGTCGACGATGATGATTTTCTTGCCGGCCTCGGCAAGCTCAGCGGCGGCAACCAGCCCGGCAAGGCCGGCGCCGATAATGATCACATCCGCGTCGTCAGCCATTTTTCCTCCGGTTAACCGGCTAAGCAAGCAATTCCAGGAAAAGTGTGGGGCGGTTTTCCCGGGAAAAGCGCGTAGCGCTTTCCCTAGGGAATTGCATCAAACAAAGGCTCAGACGGTCTCCCAGCCGCCTGTGTCTCCGGCGCGGAAGATGGCGTCGATGACTTTCTGGTTGAGCACGGATTCTTCGAGCGTGAAGACCCGCTCCTTGCCGCCAAGTGCTGCCCGCGCGAAGGTCTCGACCTCGAGCCTGTATTGCTGCGTGCCGGGGAAGCGGAATACCTGCGCCTCGGTGTGGTTCTGGTTGTGCAGTTCGACCCGGTGATGGTCGTAGAGCCCGGCATTGAAGGGCGAGAACACTTCGACGAAACCCTTCTCACCGTGGAACACCATCACTTGGCGTGCCGCCATCTGGGTCGACAAATAGAAGGACAGTTCGAAATCGCCGAAATCGGCGCGGATCGAGGAATAGATGTCGGTGCCGAATGTCTTGTCGCGCTCGATCGTCGCCTGCACGCGCAGCGGCTCCTTGCCGGTCGAAAAGCGCGTCGACACGGTCGGGTAGACGCCGATATCGGGCAGCGCGCCGCCGCCCAGATCAAGCTTGTTGCGCATGTTGTTGGGGTCGACATTGTAGTAGGAGAAAGCGCCCTGCACATGGCGCAGCCGGCCGATGGCGCCGCTGGCGATGAGATCACGCACCTTGATCCATTGCGGATGGTAGATGACCATGAAGGCTTCGCAGACCAGCACCTTCTTGGCGTCGCGCAGCTTGATCAGCGGCGCGATGTCCTTGGCGTCGAGCGCCAGCGGTTTTTCGACCAGCACATGCTTGCCGGCTTCGATGGCCTTGGCCGTCCATTCGACGTGCTGCGAGGTCGGCAGCGGGATATAGACGCCGTCGACCTCGTCGGAAGCGAGCAACTCCTCATAGGAGCCGAAGGCGTGGCGCGCGCCGAAGCGGTCGCCCAATGCCTTGGCCTTCGACAGGTCGCGGCTGGCGATCGCCGAGAGCACGCCGTTTTCCGCCCCGACGATCGCCGGCAACAATTGCTCCCGGCCGATCTTGGCCGTGGACAACACACCCCATCGGAACATCACGCTTCTCCATGTCGATTTTACCGGCCACGAGGTTTGCCTGAAATCGGTGGAAAAGCCAATGCGGGTGCTCTGTTCCTCGCGCCGCGAAAGTGGGCGAGGAAACCAGGTACCGCAGCCGCGCTTAGCCCCTTTTTCCCGTCAGCGTCATGTCGAAATCGACGACGTTGGAATAGAGCGGCGTGCCGACATCCATGCCGTAGCGCGAGCGCAGCACCTTGCCGGTGACGTGGAATTTTATCGTGCCATCCTTCAACCCGTCGAGCTCGGCGGTGAATTTTTCCGGAAACGTCTTGCCGCGCGCCGTCAGGCGGCCGGTGACGAGCGCCGTCGTGTCGCCGGTGCGGGTCACGCTGGCAGAGCGGAACTGGATTTCGGGGCTGTTGGCCGCGTCGAACACCGCGTCGGAGCGCAGGAAGGCATCGATGCGGCCCTGGCCGGTCCCGACACTTTCGGGATAGATGGTGAGGTCGACCTTAGAGCGACCGACATCCTTGTTGTCGATGCGGATCGTGCCCTTGAAACGGGCAAAGGCGCCGTCGAAGCCGCCGCCGCCGGCTTTGCCGATGGTGAAGCGGATCGCGGAACCAGCCTGGCTGATCGTATAGTTGCCGGCAGCATCGCTAAGCACGACTGCCGCATGGACTGGCATGGCAAGGCAGGCGGCGGCAGCCGCCAATCCGAGGATTCGCGCACGCATAGGGTTGTTCCTTGTCAGGAGGCAACGCTCTCTGGCGTCCTCACCTCACAAACGAGACCAAGGCCCGTTCTATTCCCCGGCTGACGAAGGCGTGATCACGCGCGTGAGCACGCTGTCACGCAGCAGGAAATGGTGGCGCAGGGCCGCGCAGACATGCAGCGCAACGAGCGCGATGCCGGCATAGGCGAGATACCAGTGCGCCGACGCCCAAAAAGTTTCGGCGGCGTCGGATTCGGGCAGCGGCAGGTTGGGCATGACGAACAGGTTGAACGGCATGCTGGGGATTTCCAGCGTCGAAACCGACACCAGCGCCCATCCGGACAGAGGCAGGGCGACCTGGAATACATAGAGCGCCAGATGCGCCAGCGGTGCCGTACGCCGTTCAAGGATGTCGACTGAAGGCGGCAAGGGCGGTACCGCATCGCCAAACCGCCAGGCGATACGCAGGATGACGAGGCCAAGCAGCAGAAAGCCCAGGGATTTGTGCAACTGGATCAATTCGAAGGCCGTGCGTTGGCTTTGGGTCCTGACCATGACGAAGCCGAGTATGAACTGGCCGATGAAGATAATCCCGATCAACCAGTGGAGGACGATGGTTGCCCAGCCATAGCGGGTCGCGGTGTTGGTGATGGTCTGCATGGGAGGCGAACGAATGCCAGGCTGGGTTTCTTCCACCCTTGGGGAGGATGGACTACCCGCTCACCTTGAAGAAGTCGACGAAAGCCCTCAGCGCCGGCCGCATTTGCCGGCGGCTCGGATAGTAGACGAAGAAACCGTCGAAGGACGGGCACCAGTCCTCCAGGACGCGGATCAGCCGGCCGTCGGCAAGCGCCGCGCGGACATACTCCTCGAAGACGAAGGCAAGGCCGGCGCCGTCGACGGCGGCCCGAGCGATCAGATGGTCCTCGTCGAGGATCAGCGGTCCTTGCACCGCGATCTCGACCTCTTCGCCGTCCTTCTCGAACTCCCAGCGGTAGAGGACACCGCTGGAGAAGCGGAAGCGGATGCAGCGATGGTCGGCGAGATCGCGTGGATGCCGCGGCTTGGGGCTTGTCTCGAAATAGGATGGCGCGCCCACCACCGCGCCACGAATGTCCGGCCCGATGCGCACCGCGATCATGTCGCGCTGCAGGCTTTCGCCGAGCCGCACACCCGCATCGAAACCGCCTTCCACCACGTCGGTGAAGCGATCCTCGATGACGATCTCCAGCACGATGTCGGGATAGGCCGACGTAAAGGCGCCGAGCCGTGGTGTCAGCACCAGATGCGCTGACGTGCGCGGCACGCTGAGCCGCAGGTTCCCGGCCGGCCGGTCGCGCGCCTCGACGGCTGTCTCCAGCGCTAGGTCGATCTCGGAAAGTGCCGGGCGCAATCGCTCCAGCAGCTGCGCGCCTTCCTCGGTCGGGGCGACACTGCGCGTGCTGCGCGCCAAAAGGCGCACGCCAAGCCGTGCTTCCAGGCTGGAGACCGCATGACTCACCGCCGAAGGCGCGATCGCCAGTTCCCTGGCCGCACCGCGAAAACTGCCGCATTGGGCAACGGTTGCCAGCACCGCAAGCTGTGAGAGATGTGCTCGGTTCATTGATCTATTTCTTGGAACGACCCGTACGAAGAAGAGCCGATTATCGAACGGACTGCAAGCCGTTATGTCTGCCGCATCACAACAAGGAGATGCGTGATGAAAACTCGCAAGCTAGGAACTGAACTCGAAGTCTTCCCGGTCGGCCTTGGCTGCATGGGCATGAGCTTTGCCTACGGCGGCCAGCCGGAGGCGGAGGCCATTGCGACGCTGCACCGCGCCGTCGAGATCGGCGTCAACTTCTTCGACACGGCGGAAGTCTACGGACCCTATGAGAACGAAATCCTGCTCGGCAAGGCGCTGAAATCCGTCCGCGACAAGGTGACGATCGCGACCAAGTTTGGCTTCAAGATTCTTGAAGAAGGCACCGGCATCGACCGCATGGCCGGTGTCGACAGCCGCCCCGAGCATGTCAAGGCTGTCGCAGAGGCCTCGCTGAAGCGGCTCGGCACCGATGTCATCGACCTCTACTACCAGCATCGTGTCGACCCGAACGTGCCGATCGAGGATACGGTCGGCGCCATGGCCGAGCTGGTGCGCGAGGGCAAGGTGCGGGCGCTGGGCCTGTCGGAGGCGAGTGCCGCCACCATCCGCCGGGCACACGCCGTCCACCCGATAGCGGCCGTGCAGAGCGAGTACTCGCTGTGGAGCCGCGACCCTGAAGACGAGGTCTTCGCCGTCTGCCGCGAACTCGGCATCGGCTTCGTCCCCTACAGCCCGCTCGGACGCGGTCTGCTCACCGGTACGATCGCCAAGCCGGAGACCCTGAGCGACGACGACTGGCGCCGTGGTCTACCGCGCTTCCAGGCCGACGCCATGGCCGCCAATGCCAAGGTGATCGCCACGCTGGACAAGATGGCGACCGAAAAGGGCGTCACCTCGGCGCAGCTGGCGCTGGCCTGGGTACTGCACCAGGGCGACTTTATTGTTCCTGTCCCAGGCGCCCGAAAAATCCGCCATCTGGAGCAGAACAGAGCGGCGGCCGGGATTGAGCTGAGCACGGCCGAGGTGGCATCGATCGGCGATGCGCTGTCCCCCGACAAGGTGATGGGCAAGCGCTATACCGAGGAGCTGCTGGCGCTGGTGGATGGGTAGATAGATAGGCGCGAGGCGCCCCCCTCTGTCCTGCCGGACAGAGGGGGGCGCTGTCCCGCCGACATTCAAAATTTCCGCCATTCACCACGGCACAACCGAAATCTCCGGCCAGTTCTCCTTTGCCCGCTTGCCCTTCGTCTCATGCGTCCGCCGGTTATCCATCACTCGGTTCGGTGTGATGCGAAACGAGAAGAGATCGTCGAGCCCGAATGGCGTCACGAGTTCCAATTGCCCATCGCCGCCGTAGCGCACACCGACCGCATGCGTCTTCGAGGCGAAATAGCTGACGGATTCACTGGCACTCGCATAGCGCGGGCAGGGTTGCCCGAACTTCTGCGGATACCAAAGATGCACGCGGGCCTGGTTGCGCACTTCGACCGGCAGCGGCAGTCCCTCGAAATGTGCCGCCGCCCTGCGGATGACGGCGTCCTCGGCGTCATAGGACAGGTCGGAGTCATCGAAATAGAAAAGGTCGACGTCCCTGATGCCGTAGCCCGACGGCTTGCCGGTCAGATGGTTCCAGACGCTGTTGTAGAGCGCGCCGGAAACCACCAGCCAATCCGGCAAGGCAAGGTCGCGCACCCGCGCCAGCGTTTCACACAGCAGCGGATCAGCCGCGACGATGTCGAGAAACGCCGCACGCTGTGGCTCAAAAGGAAGCCCGGAATACGCGAGATGGTCCATCGCCCTTTTGAGGGCGATTCGCCACCTGCCCGCAATCCTGAATTCTCTATGCCCTGAGCACGCCGCCCGTCTGCTTGCCGACATTGTCGACGATGCGCCTGGCCAGCGCCTCGAAATCCTCGTCTGTCAGCGTCTTTTCGACCGGCTGGATCGACACTTCGATGGCGATCGACTTCTTGCCCTCGCCGAGTGACGCGCCTTCGAAGATGTCGAAGACCGAGACAGCCGTGATCAGCTTCTTGTCGGCGGCAAGTGCGGCGCGCACCAGCGTGCCGGCCTCGACGGCCCTGTCGACGACGAAGGCGAAATCGCGTTTCACCGCCTGGAAAGCGGACAGCTCCAGCCTGGGCTTGGTCTTCGTCGGCTTGGCCTTCGGCTCGGGCACGGCATCGACGAACACTTCGAAGCCGCATAGCGGTCCGGAGACATCGAGCCCTTCCAGCGTCTTCGGATGGAACTCGCCGAACGTGCCGAGCACGGTCTTTGGACCGAGCTTGATCGTGCCGGAACGGCCGGGGTGATACCAGGCCGGTCCGCCGGCCTCGATCTGCAGCCGGTCGACCGGCGCGCCGCAGGCTTCGAGCGCGGCGATGGCATCGGCCTTTGCGTCGAACACGCCGACTGGGCCGGAATTGCCGGCCCAGTTGCGGCCTGAGCCGTCGAGCTTGGCCGTGCCGCGTCGCACGCCGGCGGCGACGCGTCGCTGCTGGTCGGCGCCATCGCCTTCATAGGTACCCGACACTTCGAACAAGGCAACGTCGCCGATGCCCTTGTCGGCGTTGCGCTGTGCGGCCGAAATCAGCCCCGGCAGGAGCGAGGGCCGCATGTCGGACATGTCGGCTGCGATCGGGTTGGCAAGCTTCAGCGCCGTCTGGCCGCCGCCGAACAACTCGGCGTGCCTGGCGGGAATGAACGACCAGGTAACAGCCTCCATCATGCCGCGCACGGCAAGCGAGCGCTTGGCGGCACGGGTGCGGATCTGCAGCGTTGTGAGGATCTTGCCGTTGACCACGTCATGCGCGCCGAGCGGCTGCGGCGCGATATTGTCGACGCCATGGATGCGCATGACCTCCTCGACCAGGTCGGCCTTGCCGTCGACATCGGGACGCCAGGAGGGCACGGTCACGTCGACGACGTAGCCCGATCCCTGCGCGTGGAAGCCGAGACGCGACAGGATGTCGAGGCTCTCCGCCTTCGGCACCTCGATGCCGGTCAGCCGCTTCACTTCCGACAAGGGAAGAGAAACGATCTTCGGCTGATGTCCGGCATAGCCGGCCACCTCGGTCTCGGTCGGGGTGCCGCCGCAGAAGTCGATCACCAGCTTCGTCGCCAACTCGATACCCGGCACCATGAATTCGGGATCGACACCGCGCTCGAAACGGTAGCGCGCGTCGGTGATGATGCCGAGTGTGCGGCCGGTGCGGGCCGTGGTGATCGGGTCCCAAAGAGCGGATTCGACCAGCACGTCCGTCGTGTTCTCGTCACAGCCGGAGTGTTCGCCACCCATGATGCCGGCAATGGATTCGACGCCATTGTCGTCCGCGATCACGCACATCTCCGGCGTCAGCGTGTATTCGCGCCCGTCGAGCGCCTGCACCGTTTCGCCATCCTTGGCGCGGCGCACGACGAGATTGCCGGCGACCTTAGCGGCATCGAAGACGTGCAGCGGCCGGCCGCGGTCGAAGGTGACGTAATTGGTGATGTCGACCAGCGCGCTGATCGGTCTGAGCCCAATGGCGATCAGCCGCTGCTGCAGCCATTTCGGCGAGGGGCCGTTCTTGACGCCCCTGACCAGCCTGAGCGCGAATCCGGGACAAAGCTCCGGTGCCTCGATCGTCACCTTCACCGGGCACATGCCGCTGCCGACATGCGGCATGATCGCACCGCCGACGAGGCGGCCAAGTCCGCTCGCCGCGAGATCCCTGGCGATGCCGTAGACGCTGGTGGCATCGGGCCGGTTCGGCGTCAAATTGATCTCGATGACCGGATCGTCGAGATGCGCGTAAGCGGCAAAGCTGGTGCCGACCGGCGCATCCTCTGGCAGGTCGATAATGCCATTGTGCTCGTCGGACAGTTCCAGCTCGCGCTCGGAGCACATCATGCCGTGGCTTTCGACGCCCCTGATCTTGCCGACCGTCAGCGTCATGTCGATGCCGGGCACATAGGTGCCGGGCGCGGCGAAGGCGCCGATCAGGCCGGCGCGGGCGTTCGGCGCGCCGCACACCACTTGCACCGGCGGCTTGCCGTCGCCGGTATCGACGGTCAGCACCCGCAGCCGGTCGGCATCGGGATGCTGCACCGCCGTCAGCACCTTGGCGATGACGAAGGGCTTCAGGCCCGCCTTGTCGTCGACATGCTCGACCTCGAGGCCGATCGAGGTCAGCCGCTCGACGATCTCGGCCAGCGTGGCGTCGGTTTCAAGGTGATCCTTGAGCCAGGAGAGGGTGAATTTCATTGGATTGTTCCGTAATAGCTGGCAGCAGGAGGCTTCAGGACCGTCACGCGCTCAGGCCTCCGAACAGCGTCGGCATGTCGAGCGGCCGGAAGCCGTAATGCGATAGCCAGCGCACATCGGCGTCGAAGAAGGCGCGCAGATCCGGCATGCCGTATTTCAGCATGGCGATGCGGTCGATGCCCATGCCCCAGGCAAAGCCCTGGTACTCGTCGGGATCGAGCCCGCCGGCCCTGAGCACGTTGGGGTGGACCATGCCGCAGCCGAGGATCTCCATCCAGTCGGAGCCTTCGCCGAAGCGCACTTCGCCTGGCCGCGAGCGGTCGCACTGGATGTCGACCTCGAGGCTCGGCTCGGTGAACGGGAAGAAGGACGGCCGGAAGCGCATCTTGACCTGCGGCACTTCGAAGAAGGCCTTGCAGAACTCTTCCAGCACCCACTTCATGTTGGCGACGTTGGCCGACCTGTCGATCACCAGCCCCTCGACCTGATGAAACATAGGCGAATGGGTGGCGTCGGAATCCTGGCGGTAGGTCTTGCCGGGAATGACGATGCGGATCGGCGGCTTCTGCTTCTCCATGGTACGGATCTGCACCGGCGAGGTGTGGGTGCGCAACAGCTTGCGCTCGCCCTTCTCGTCCGGCTGGAAGAAGAAGGTGTCGTGCATCTCGCGCGCCGGATGGCCTTCCGGGAAATTCAGCGCGGTGAAATTATAGTAGTCGGTCTCGATGTCAGGCCCTTCGGCAATGGCAAAGCCGAGATCGCCGAAGATCGCCGCGATCTCGTCGATGACCTGGCTGATCGGATGGATGCGGCCGCGCTCGGCCGGCGACTGCCGCACCGGCAGCGTCACGTCGACCTTTTCGGCGGCAAGCCGTGCGGCGATCGCCACGTCTTTCAATTCCGCCTTGCGCAAAGCAAGCGCATCGGTGACGCGGTTCTTCAGGCCGTTGATCGCCGGGCCCTTCACCTGCCGTTCCTCGGCGCTCATCGCGCCAAGCGTCTTCAGCATTTCGGAGACCGAACCCTTCTTGCCGAGCGCCGAGACACGCACGGCCTCGATCGACGCCTCGTCGGCGGCCGAGGCGATGTCAGCCATCAGGGAATTTTCGAGTGCATCAAGGCCAATGGTTGCGTCGTTCACGATCAAGCTCGCTGCGTTGGAAATCGCTCTGGACGTGAAAGTCACGTTTGGAGTGAAAGTTCAGGCATAAGAAAAACCCGCGCCAGCCGTGCCAGCGCGGGTTCCCCAAATCAAGTGTCGAAAGTGCTTGGGAAGCGCTGGGCTCGGAGCCCGATCCCGAAAAGTTGCAGACTTTTCGGAAAAGATCGCGCTCTCCGCTAATTTCCCTGGAGCATGATGTTGTCCAAAAAGTCAGAAACTTTTTGGCATCATGCTCTAGGCGACAGCGCTCTCAAAAGCATTCGGCGTGGTGTTCTTCAGATATTCGAGCGCGACCTTGGCCTTCGCGACCAGGGCGGCGAAAGCCTGCGGCTCGTGGATGGCCATGTCGGACAGGATCTTGCGATCGATCTCGATGCCGGCCTTGTTCAAACCGTCGATGAAGCGGCCATAGGTCAGGCCGTGCTCGTGGGTCGCGGCGTTGATGCGCTGGATCCACAGCGCGCGGAACGAGCGCTTGCGGTTCTTGCGGTCGCGATAAGCGTACTGCAGCGACTTTTCCACCGCCTGCTTGGCGATGCGGATGGTGTTCTTGCGGCGGCCGTAGAAGCCTTTCGCGGCTTTCAGGACCTTCTTGTGCTTGGCGTGCGAGGTGACGCCTCTTTTTACGCGTGCCATGTCATGATCTCCTTAAAAGCAATTCCAGGAAAAGTGCTTGCGGTTTTCCGTTCGGAATTGCGTAAAACAAATGCGTGTCCGGACCGAATGCCTTAGAGGCCGTTCGGAAGAAAATTCTTGATGACCTTCTTGCCATCCGGTTCAGCCAGAACCATCGTGCCGCGGGCATTTCGAATGAACTTGTTGGAACGCTTGATCATGCCGTGACGCTTGCCGGCCGCAGCCGACAGGACTTTACCCGTACCTGTGATCTTGAACCGCTTCTTGGCGGCCGATTTGGTCTTCATCTTGGGCATTTTGCTACTCCGTAATGTTGGCGCACGATCGCGCTTCTTGTTCGCTTCAGGCCGACCAAAGCCCGAAAAGCAAATGAAACCGCCACGGCATGCCCTGCCGGGCGGTTTTCTTGGAACGGCGGTGCTATAGATCAAAGATGGCGCGGGCGCAACACCTCAGGCCGTGCGACGCGCTGTCCCCGGTCAGGGCAGCCTGAACCACACCGGCAGCATGCCCGACAGCTGCGCGCCGTCGATCAGTTCGAAAGCCGGCAGCGCGATCAGGAACACCAGTCCGTCGAGCAGCGTGGTCAACAGCAGGCGCGGCTTGAAGCTGCCGGTGTCGCCTTCCTGGTAGAGCGAAAGCTTGGGGAAGAAGCGCGGCACGCGCGCCAGATAGTCGGCATACGGCGCGCCGAGCGCCTCCTTGAGGAATTTCTCCTCGCGCAGGATGACGATATGGAAGGCGCCGGCGCACAGAACCGCGAAAAGGATTATGCCGGAGAACGAGCCGATCTGCGCGCCGACGCCGGCGGCGGCCACGGTCGAGAACACGTAAAGCGGGTTGCGGGTGATCGAATAGGGCCCGCCAGTGACCACTTCGGAGGATTTGCGCCCGCCTATATAGAGCGTCGCCCAGAGGCGCCCGACGATGCCGAGGAAAATCAACAGCACGCCGAACATCTCGATCGATTCGTGCACCGGCGTGTCCGGCGGGAACGTCGATTGGCCGAACAGCAGTGCCAGAAACAGCACCGCGACGAGCACGGCAAGCACCAGACGGCGCATCTGCTGGTAGTTGCCCAGCCCGTGTTTGTATTCTGTGTCCAAGTTTGGGTTCCGATCGTCGAGGAGCTTAGCCGGCGATCGCAGCTCTAGCCAGGAATAGGCGTCCCGCCGGTCGTCGGGACGCCCTGTAGCACAATTCAGGCGGATTTTAGCGCGATGACTAGACCTGACGTCATCGTGATCCAAGCGGGTTCCGCAAAAACGTTCACGGTTTGCGGTGAGAACCCGCGACAACCATGGAAACTATGCAGACGACGCGTTTCGAAGCGAGCGGAGCCTGCTTAGCGCGGCGCCAGCACCATCATCATCTGGCGGCCTTCGAGCTTCGGCTCGGCTTCCACCTTGGCGATGGTCGCCACCTCCTCGCGCACCTTGTTCAGAAGCTGCATGCCGAGTTCCATATGCGCCATCTCGCGGCCGCGGAAGCGCAGCGTCAGCTTGACCTTGTCGCCTTCCTCGAAGAAGCGGCGGACCGCCTTCATCTTGGTCTCGTAGTCATGGCTGTCGATGTTCGGGCGCATCTTGATCTCCTTGATCTCGATGACCTTCTGGTTCTTGCGCGCCTCGGCCGCCTTCTTCTGGTTGGCGTATTTCAATTTGCCGAGATCGAGGATTTTTACAACGGGCGGCACCGCGTTGGGCGATATTTCAACCAGATCGAGCCCGGCCTCTTCGGCGAGCAGCAATGCGTCGTTGATGGAAACATCGCCGCGGTTCTGGCCTTCGGCGTCGATAAGCTGGACCCGGGGAACCCGGATATCACGGTTGGAGCGCGGCCCATCCTTGGTCGGCGCCGCTGCTTTGAAAGGTCTGCGAATGGTCGTGGTCTCCTTGGCCGTTTCGTTCGGGGTTCGTACAGATCTGTGTGGACGCGCCAATGTGGGAAGCGCGCGGCGCAAGTCAATAGCACAGCGTTCTCAAGAAATCACCTGATCACGAGCCTGTGCCAAGCAAAGAAACATCGCGAGCACTTTCCGCCTTGCCTCCGGCCGTGCCAAAAGCAGGCGTGAAAAAAAACCAGGACCGCCCCACAGCCATGACCGCCGCTCCGATCTTTCTGGATGTTGATGGATCCGATATCGCCGTGCGCCATTCGGCGGGCTCGAAGCCCGGCATCGTCTGGCTCGGCGGCTACAAGTCGGACATGTTGGGCACGAAAGCCGAGACGCTGTCGGACTGGGCGGCACGAGAAGGCCGCGCCTTCCTGCGGCACGACTATTCGGGCCATGGCGAATCCGGCGGCGCTTTTGCTGACGGCAGGATTTCGACATGGCTTGCGCAAAGCCTTGCGGTTTTCCGGAATTTCGCCAGGGGCGATCAGGTCCTGGTCGGCTCGTCCATGGGTGCCTGGATCGCGCTGCGCATGGTGCAGGAATTGCGCAAGGCGGGCGACGCAAGCGTGGTCGGCATGGTGCTGCTGGCGCCGGCGCCGGATTTTACCAGTGAGTTGGTCGAACCCGTGCTGACCAAGGCGCAGAAGCGCGACCTCGCCAAAAAGGGCTACTTCGCGGAGCCGTCGGACTATTCCGCGGAACCCTACATCTACACGAGCGCCCTGATCGAGGATGGCCGCCATAACCGGGTGATGACCGGGCCTATCGACACGCATTGCCCGGTTCACATCTTGCAGGGGCTGGCCGATGCGGACGTGCCGTCGAGCCACGCCTTGAGGCTGGTCAGCCTGCTGCCGGCCGACGATGTCACGCTGTCGCTGATTCCCGACGGCGACCATCGCCTGTCGCGGCCGCAAGATCTCGACATGCTGGTGCGGGCCGTCGGTGACATGGCCGGACGAGGTAGAGGCAGATGACCATGCGCCTTTCCATCCCGGTCTCCGCCTTCGTCGCGGCCATCGTCGGCTTTGGCGGCACGCTGGCCATCGTCATCGCCGCCGCCAAGGCGGTCGGCGCGACGCAGGTCGAGACGGCAAGCGGTGTGACGGCGATCTGTCTGGCCATGACGGTCGAGTGCCTGTGGCTGTCATGGCGCACGAAAATGCCTGTCATCACCGCCTGGTCGACTCCGGGCCTGGCACTGGTCGCCGCCTCGAGTGGCTTTTCGATGGGCGAGGCCGTCGGCGCCTATATCATCACCGGCGTCCTGCTGGTCACGACCGGCCTGTTTGGGCCGCTGACCCGGCTGATATCGAGAATACCGGCTTCGGTCGCTTCCGGCATGCTGGCCGGCATCGTCGTCACCTTCGCCATCAATGCCATGAAAGCCATTCCGGCGGACCCTTGGCTCATCCTGCCGCTGATCGCCGCATTCTTTGTCATCCGGCTGTTCAATCCGGCGCTATCGGTACTGGCGGTGCTGGTTGGCGGTGGCCTTGCCGCCTTCCTTACCGGCCGTGTCGGCGGCTTGCCCGCGCCCGAACTGTCGACACTGACGTTCATTGCTCCCCATTTCACCGCCAAGGCCATTATCGGCCTGGCGCTGCCGCTCTATCTCGTCACCATGGCCTCGCAGAACCTTTCCGGCCTCGCTGTGCTGCGCGCCGCCGGCTATCACCCCGAGCCAGGCCCGCTGATCGGTGTCACCGGCCTATTTTCGCTCTTGTCGGCGCCTTTCGGGGCCGCAACCACCAATCTGGCGGCGATCTCGGCGGCGATATGCACCGGGCCGGACGTCCATCCCGATCCGGCCGAACGCTGGAAGACCGGCCCGTTCTATGCGCTCGCCTATCTGATCTTCGCGATTTTCGGCGCTTCGCTGGTGGCGATCTTCGCCGTCCTGCCGCAGAGCCTGATCGTGCTTGTGGCGGGTCTCGCGCTGATGGCCTCGCTCGCCAACGCGCTGGCGATCGCGATTAGGGATGAGGATGACCGGATGGCAGCCACCGTCACCTTCGTCGTCACCGCCTCCGGGCTGACGCTGTTCGGCGTCGGTGCGGCATTTTGGGGCCTGATCGCCGGTTTGGCCATGCTTTTCCTCGATATGCTCAAAAAGCGGCAATCATTTCAGAAGCTTGTCCGGTTTTGGCCGACATTGTCTTGAATCGCCGTTTTCGCCTTCCCATTTCGATTCCACGCAGCCGGTTCTGGCTGTCTCCAACCGAAGGAATGGGAGAAAATGAACACATCTGCATTGATCCGCCCGGCCTGGACGCCGGCGACCATCGCGTTGATGGTGATCGGCTTCATGGTGTTCTGGCCGCTCGGCTTCGCCATGCTCGCCTACATCATCTGGGGCGACCGGCTTGAGGGCTTCAAGCGTGACGTCAACCGCGCGACCGACGGCATTTTCGCCGGTTGCCGCCGTGGTTCCGACAAGGCCGCACGCTGGGGCAACGGCTCCGCCCGCACCGGCAACGTCGCTTTCGACGACTGGCGCGAAAAGGAGCTTGAGCGCCTGAACGAAGAGCGCCGCAAGCTCGACGAGATGCTGACGCAGTTCGACGAGTATGCCCGCGAGTTGCGCCGCGCCAAGGATCAGGACGAGTTCGACCGGTTCATGGCCAACCGCAACAAGTCGACCGCGCCGACCAAGACCGATCCGGGCACCGGAACGACCCCCACCAAGCGTGGCAAAGGCTCGAACCTGCTCGACGACTGAGGCCAGGCGACAGGGCCAAGGTGTAATGACGGCGTCGCGCGAGCGGCGCCGTTTCTTTTTTGTTCTATTCGTTTTCCTCGAATCGCGTATCGTCCCGCCATGACCATCGGGTTCTTCCGCAATCTGACGAAGCCCAAACCCACGCCTGCCGTGGAGCGGGAATACTGTGTCGCCGGCCGCACCCTGCCGCTCAAGATCGTCGAGAGCGCCAGGGCAAAGCGCCTGACGCTGCGCATCGATTCCGGCGGTCAGGGTCTGCGCATCACCGTGCCGCCGGGCCTGCGCCGCGGCGAGGTGGACAGGTTCCTCGACCGCCACCAGGACTGGCTGGAGCAGCGGCTGGCCAAGGTGCCGACGCGGCCGCAGGTGCGGCCGGGCATCAAGATCCCGGTGCGCGGCGTGCCGCACCGCATCGTCCACGAGCCGTCAAAGCGCGGCACCGTAACCATATCGCGCGACGAGCGCGGTCCGCTGCTGATCGTGCATGGCGAGCGCATCCATCTGCCGCGCCGCATCGCCGATTTCTTGAAGCGGGAGGCCAAGAAGGAGATCGAGAAGCTGGTCGTCAGGCACACCGAGGCGCTCGGCAAGCGCGCCAAGGCGATCCGCTATAAGGACACCTCCAGCCGTTGGGGCTCCTGCACCTCCGAAGGCAATCTCTCCTTCTCCTGGCGCATCATGATGGCGCCGCAGCCGGTCATCAACTACCTCGTTGCGCATGAGGTGGCGCATCTCAAGGAGATGAACCACGGGCCGAAATTCTGGAGATTGTGCGAAAAGCTCTGCCCCGACACCGAGCGCTGCAAGGACTGGCTGAAGCGCAATGGCGGCGCCCTGCAGGCGATCGTGTTTGAGTAGGGTGCGGCGGAGTCACCTGGAGTCAGGCGAAGGCTTCGCCCCTTCGTCATGTATGGACGGCCCCAGGGAAGGCCGCTAGTCGTCATTCGCCGCATTCAACTCCTCCGGCCGCAGCCCCTCTTCGCCATGATGCGGCCAGGGCAGAAAGTTCCGGTCGAAGGCGTCGCCGCCGAAATAATCCAGCGCCCGATGCGCCTCGGCGCCGTTGAACGCGGCCTTGTCCATCAGATGCGCGATGACCTCGCGCGCCTGCGCGATCTTCTGCTTCAGTTCGGCAACGGTTTGGTCGGCCATGGCTGTGCTCCCGCCTTGCATGCTGTCCATCAATAGGTAGCGCCTTTCACCTTGCCGGCAAACAGCATGCTTTTTCTCGACTCTTGGCGCTTTTCGTGCCAATTCCCGCGCCATGGCGCTCGACATCAAGATCTGCGGTTTGAAAACCGACCAGGCAATGGCCGCGGCCCTGGCCGGCGGCGCCAGCCATGTCGGCTTCATTTTCTTTCCGAAAAGCCCGCGTTACGTCGAGCCGGCCGAAGCCGGCCGTCTGCGCGAAGCGGCGCGCGGCAAGGCCTTGGCGGTTGCCGTCACGGTCGATGCCAGCGACGCCGTCCTCGATGAAATCGTGGAGAAGATGCAGCCCGACATGCTGCAACTGCACGGCTCCGAAACCCCCGAGCGGGTGACCGAACTGAAAGCCCGCCATGGGCTGCCGGTGATGAAGGCGTTGCCGCTCAGCGAGGCTGCCGATCTCGACCGGATAAGGTCGTTCATCGGCGTTGCCGACCGCTTCCTGTTCGATGCCAAGCCGCCGAAGGGCTCCGAGCTGCCGGGCGGCAACGGCGTCGTCTTCGACTGGCGCATCCTCGCCGGCCTTGACGCCGGGATCGATTACATGCTTTCCGGTGGGCTCAACGCCGCCAACATCGGCGATGCCCTTCGGCTTGCCAACCCGCCCGCAATAGACATTTCGTCGGGCGTGGAAAGTGTGCCGGGCGTCAAGGATCCGGCGCTGATCGAACAGTTTTTCCGGGCCGTCAGGGCCGCGCGGGACGACCGCGCCGCCTGAACAAAATTTCGAACCCTGAGCATGTCCCGGAAAAGTGGGAACCGGTTTTCCGACAGGACATGCTCAAAGTACAGATCTAGGAGATCGGCGATGAACAAGCCGGCGACACCCAATTCCTTCCGCACCGGGCCCGACGAACAGGGCATGTTCGGCATTTTCGGTGGTCGTTTCGTCGCCGAAACGCTGATGCCGCTGATCCTCGACCTGGAGAAGAACTGGAACGAGGTCAAGAACGATCCGGATTTCAGGGCTGAGTTGACCGACCTGTCGACCCACTATGCCGGGCGGCCCTCGAAGCTCTATTTCGCCGAAGGCCTGACGAAGCATCTTGGCGGCGCGAAAGTCTATTTCAAGCGCGAGGACCTGAACCACACCGGCTCGCACAAGATCAACAATTGCCTCGGCCAGATCCTGCTGGCCAAGCGCATGGGCAAGAAGCGCATCATCGCCGAGACGGGCGCCGGCCAGCATGGCGTGGCCTCCGCGACCGTCGCCGCCCGCTTCGGCTTTCCCTGCGTCGTCTATATGGGCGCGACCGACGTTGCCCGGCAAAGCCCCAATGTCTTCCGCATGAAGCTGCTCGGCGCCGAAGTGCGGCCGGTGACCGCGGGCCACGGCACACTGAAGGACGCCATGAACGAAGCCCTTCGTGACTGGGTGACCAATGTCGAGGACACCTATTACCTGATCGGCACCGCCGCTGGTCCGCACCCCTATCCGGAGCTGGTGCGCGACTTCCAGTCGGTGATCGGTACGGAAGCCCGCGCGCAGATCCTCGAACAGGAGGGACGGCTGCCCGACACCATCATCGCCGCTGTCGGTGGCGGTTCCAACGCCATCGGCATGTTCCATCCCTTCCTCGATGACAAGGACGTTCGCATCATCGGTATCGAAGCGGGCGGGCGCGGCCTCGACGGCATCGAGCATTGCGCTTCGATGAATGCCGGTTCTCCCGGTGTGCTGCACGGCAACCGCACCTATCTCCTGCAGAACGCCGACGGCCAGATCATGGACGGCCATTCGATTTCGGCCGGCCTCGATTATCCCGGCGTCGGTCCGGAGCATTCCTGGCTGCGCGACTCGGGCCGTGTCGAGTATGTGCCTATTCTCGACGACGAGGCGCTGGAAGCCTTCAAGCTGACGACGCGCGTCGAAGGCATCATCCCGGCGCTGGAATCGGCGCACGCCATCGCTCATGCCGTCAAGATCGTACCCGCCATGGACAAGGACCAGATCGTCATCGTCAACCTGTCCGGCCGTGGCGACAAGGACGTGCACACGGTGGCCTCGATGTTGGGCATGGAGATCTGATCATGGCAACCCGCATCGACCGTCGCATGGCGAAGCTCAGGAACGAAGGCCGTCCGGCGCTCGTCACCTATTTCATGGGTGGCGACCCCGACTATGCAACCTCGCTGTCGATCATGAAGGCGCTGCCGGGCGCCGGTTCAGACGTCATCGAGCTCGGCATGCCGTTTTCCGATCCGATGGCTGACGGCCCGGCGATTCAGGCCGCCGGCCTCAGGGCGCTTAAAGGCGGCCAGACGCTGGTCAAGACGCTGAAGATGGCGTCGGACTTCCGCGCCGGCGACGATGAAACACCGATCGTGCTGATGGGCTACTACAACCCGATCTACATCTACGGCGTCGACCGCTTCCTGAAGGATGCGATTGCCAGCGGCATTGACGGGCTGATCGTCGTCGACCTGCCGCCGGAGATGGATGAGGAACTCTGCATCCCGGCGTTGAAGGCCGGCATCAACTTCATTCGGCTGGCGACGCCGACCACTGACGACAAGCGCCTGCCCAAGGTGCTGCAGAACACGTCCGGCTTCGTCTACTACGTGTCGATGACCGGCATCACCGGCTCGGCGCTTGCCGACACAGGCAAGGTCGCCACGGCGGTCCAGCGTATCAAGGGTCACACCAACCTGCCGGTCTGCGTCGGTTTCGGTGTCAAGACCGCCGAACAGGCGCGCGTCATCGGCGCCAACGCCGACGGCGTGGTCGTCGGCACGGCGATCGTCAATGCGGTTGCCAATGTGCTGGGGCCGAAGGGCGAAAAGACCGCTGATCCGGCCGAGGCGGTCGCCACGCTAGTCAGCGGCCTTGCGCAAGGCGTGCGCTCGGCCCGCCTTGCTGCTGCCGAATAGTTTTCCTACTTCTCTTCCCAACTCTTCGTCAGGACAGGAGCCGAAGCGATGAACTGGATCACCAATTACGTTCGCCCGAAGATCAACTCGATGCTCGGCCGGCGTACCGACATGCCCGAGAATCTCTGGATCAAGGATCCCGAGACCGGCGAGATGGTGTTCCACAAGGACCTGGAATCCAACCAGTTCGTCATCCCGTCCTCCGGCCATCACATGAAGATCTCGGCCAAGGAGCGGCTGAAATTCTTCTTTGATGACGGCAAGTACGAGACCCTGGACAATCCCAAGGTCATGCAGGATCCCCTGAAGTTCCGCGACGAGAAACGCTATGTAGACCGGCTGAAGGACGCCAAGGCCAAGACTGGCCTGGAAGACGCCATCATCAATGCGCTGGGGACCGTCGAGGGCCTGCCAGTCGTGGTGACGGTGCAGGATTTCGCTTTCATGGGCGGCTCGCTCGGCATGGCGGCGGGTGACGCCATCGTGCATGGCTTCGAGGTCGCCTTGCAGCGCAAGCGACCGCTGATCCTATTCGCCGCTTCCGGTGGCGCCCGCATGCAGGAAGGTATCCTGTCGCTGATGCAGCTGCCGCGCACCACGGTCGGTGTCGACCGGCTGAAGGAAGCCGGCCTTCCCTACATTGTCGTGCTGACCAACCCGACCACCGGCGGCGTCACCGCCTCCTACGCCATGCTGGGCGATGTGCACATCGCCGAGCCAGGAGCGTTGATCGGTTTTGCCGGTCCGCGCGTCATCGAGCAGACCATCCGCGAGAAATTGCCGGACGGCTTTCAACGCTCCGAATATCTGATGGAGCACGGCATGGTAGACATGGTGGTGTCCAGGCTGGAAATGCGCCAGACGATCGCGCGGCTTTTGAAAATGCTGCTCAAGATGCCCGAGGAGCAAAAGCCACTGGAACCGGAAATCATGCCGCCGGCCGTGCTTGCCGCCGAAGCCCGGCCGCAAGCTTGACGCTACAATGGCCGGCCGCGACACCGGCCTGACGTGAGACTGGCCTGACGCGACATTGGCCGCCGCGGACAGCGATTGCGCAGCATCCGTGGCGCGCTGTAGCCTTTTGATAGCCGTGGTCATTGCGGGAGCGATTCTGGCTCTCGGACCATGCGCCGGGATTGTGCCATGACGACGCTTGCCGCCGACCGCGAAATCGAAGCCCTGATGGCGCTTCACCCGAAAGGCTTTGACCTTTCGCTCGACCGCATCACGCGGCTTCTGGAGCGGCTGGGCAACCCGCAGGACCTGCTGCCGCCGGTCATCCACATCGCCGGCACCAACGGCAAGGGTTCCTGCGCAGCCTTCTCGAGGGCGCTGCTGGAAGCTTCCGGCCGGCTCGTCCACGTCCACACCTCGCCGCATCTGGTCAGCTGGCACGAGCGCTACAGGCTTGCGGCCGAGGGCGGCGGCAGGCTGGTCGACGATGACATCTTCGCCGAGGCCATTGCCCGCGTCGCAAAGGCCAATGGCGGCCAGAAGATTACCGTCTTCGAGATACTCAGCGCCGTCACCTTCGTCCTGTTTTCGGAACATCCGGCCGATGCCGCCATCATCGAGGTCGGTCTTGGCGGCCGCTTCGATGCCACCAATGTCATCGCGCGGCCGGCCGTGTCGGTGATCATGCCGGTCTCGATGGACCATGAGGCCTATCTCGGCGACCGTGTCGAGTTGATCGCCGCCGAAAAGGCCGGCATCATGAAACGCGGCTGCCCGGTGGTCATCGGCGCGCAGGAAAGCGAGACCGCGCTGCAGACGCTGATCGACACCGCAGAGCGGCTGGAATGTCCGACCCTGGTCTATGGCCAGGATTTTCTCGCTTTCGAGGAAAACGGCCGCATGGTCTACCAGGACGATGATGGCCTGATGGACCTGCCATCACCGCGTCTGCCCGGTCGCCACCAATTTGCGAATGCGGCGGCGGCGATCGCCGCGGTGAAGGCCGCCGGTTTCGAGATCAGCCACCGCGCCGCCGAGAAGGCGATGACCAACGTCGCCTGGCCGGGCCGTATGCAGAAGCTGGTGCAGGGCAAGCTGGCGGAACTGGCACCGAAGGGCGCCGACATCTGGCTCGACGGCGGCCACAATCCGGGCGCCGGCGTGGTCGTCGCCGAAGCGCTGGCCGAGCAGGAGGAAAAGAACCCGCGCCCACTGTTCCTCATCTCGGGCATGATCAACACCAAGGACCAGAGCGGCTATTTCCGCGCCTTCAAGGGCCTAGTCAAGCATGTCTACACGGTGCCAGTGAGCCAGAGCGACGCCGGCGTGCCAAACGACGAACTGGCCATCCGCGCCACGGAAGCCGGGCTGACGGCCGAACCGGTAAACTCCGTCGCCAGCGCCCTGATGCTGCTGCGCGATACCTGGGACGGGCCGACGCCGCGCATCCTGATCGGGGGGTCGCTTTACCTGGCCGGCGCGGTCCTGGCCGAAAACGGCACGCCGCCTACCTGAGGTTCGCCTCAGCGCGGTTTACTTCAGCTCGATCTCGATAAAAGCGTACTCGCCCTCATTGGCGCTGATGACGTCGTGTTCGACGCCCTCTTTGCGGAAATAGGGGGAACCTTTCTTCATTTCGGCGAAGGTTTCGCCGTCCTTGGTCACCAGCTTCAGCTTGCCGTCCATCAGCGGCACCACGACATAGTCGTGGCCATGGCGATGCCAGCCGGTATTGTCGCCCGGCTGGAAGCGGTATTCGGTGACGATGACGCGCTCATTGTCGATGAAGACTGTGGCCTTGGCGGATCCGGTCATTTCTCTCTCCTGCTTCTGCTGCCAGCAGAAGACATGGAGAGCCCCGATGTGAGGGCCAGAGCGGCGCACCGATGACGCCAACAAAAAGCCCGGCGCGCTGGCCGGGCTCAATGCATCGAATTCAGACGGTATCAGGCGAGATTGCCATTGACCCAGTGCGACAGCGCGGTCTTGGGCGCGGCGCCAACCTTGATGTCGGCCACTTCGCCGCCCTTGAAGATCATCAGCGTCGGGATCGAGCGCACGCCAAACTGGGCGGCAAGCTCGGGATTCTCGTCGATGTTCAGCTTGGCGATCTTGACCTTGGCGCCGAGTTCAGCGGCGATGTCCTCAAGCGCCGGTGCGATCATCTTGCAGGGGCCGCACCACTCCGCCCAGAAATCAACCACGACCGGTACCTGGGCATTGAGCACATCGGCCTGGAAATTGTTCTTGTCAACCTTGACGGTGGTCATGCGGAGATCCTTTCGAAATTTTTTGCCGCACCAAATGTGGTGGTTGTCGCACCCTTCTTCAAGCAGTTCTTGTGTCACGCTCCCGTGAGTCGGGCAAGGGCGTCGTCCATGGCCCGAGCCGGCAGTTCGATCAGCCTTGGCGCTTCGGTGAACAGCAGGGCCGCCTTGATCTCCCGCCCGGGATAAAGCGGCTGCAGCAGGGCGCGATATAGCGCGAGTTGGAGCAGGTAGGCCGGCGGCACTTCGGCCAGGGAAGCGGGTGCGGGCCTGTTGGTCTTGTAGTCGACGATCGAAACCGTATCCGCTGTCACCGCCAACCGGTCGATCTTCCCGGAGATGGAGCGGATTTTGCCCTTGACCTCAAGGCTGCCCATGATCGCGACCTCGGCACGTGACGACGGCGCGAACAGTTGACCGAGGCCGGGCTCGGCAAAGATGGCCACGACCGAGGCCAGAGCCTTTTGGCGCTCGGCTTGCGGCCACGCCGCACCCGTTCGCGAGAGGTAACGCTCTGCCGCACCTTGGCGGTCGCTCTCGGCAATGCCGGGCAACATCTGCAGCAGTTTGTGCAGGGCGAGCCCGCGCAGCACGGCAAAACCCGGCTCGGCATCGGCGTCCAGCACCGGCGAGGCCTTGTCGACCACCGCTTCCTTGCCTTCCTCGATCAGCGCCGAGGCGCCCGACGGCGACAATGGACGCGGCAGGTCCTCGAAAGGCGGCAAGGGCCGGAACAAAGTCGCCGGCAACGGACCGAACGCATCGACCTGCCGCGCCTGCTCGCCCGGGCTTCGCGTAACCGGCGGCAGTTTGGTGACGTGAAAACGGTAGACAGGCTCGCCACCGGCAGGATGCGGACGCTGTTCGCTTTCGGGCGCGCCGCTCAGCGCTCGGCTGACGATCGAATGCCAGGTGCCGCTGTTCGGCGCCCGCTTGCTGTGATAGCCGCAGACGATCAACCGGTCCTCGGCGCGCGTCATGCCGACATAGAGCAGCCGGCGGTACTCGTCGTCGGCGAGTTCACGGGCGCGAGCGGCGGCCGTTTTCGAAAAGCCGTTGGCGACGTCGCTCGCCGAACGCCAGAGGTAGCCCTTGCCGTCCCAATGTCGACCCGAGCCGTCGAAAGGCATCAGGCGCGGCAAATGCTGGTCGCTGAACGGGGCGGAACCGCCGTCGACCAGGAACACAACCGGCGCCTCCAGGCCCTTGGCCGCGTGCACGGTCATCACCCTGACCTCGTCACGGGTCTGGTCCATCTCGCGTTTGATCTCGGGGCCGGCGTTTTCCAGCGTCGACAGGAAGGCTTCCAGCCCGGGCAGGCCGGTCCGCTCCTCGGCAAGGCAGAAGCTCAGGAATTCGTCGAGAATATCGCCGGCTTCCGGCCCGAGCCGCGCGATCATCTTGCGGCGCACGCCATCGCGCGCCAGCAGGGCGGCATAGAACTCGAACACCGGCTTGAAGGCGGCCTCGTCAGCCCAGGCGTCGAGCTGCGCAACGATCGCCGCTAGCGCTTCGCTTTCGCCGGCTTGCTGGCGCAGCGATGCCGCCAGCGACACGCCGGGCGGCCTCTGTGCGGCGAGCGTGAACAGCGTCTCCTCCGGCAGGTCGAAGACCGGGCTGCGCAGGACGGCGGCCAGCGACAGGTCGTCCTGCGGCTGGATCAGCAGATGGCCGAGCGCGATCAGGTCCTTGACCGCGATATGTCCGGGCAGGCTCAGCCGGTCGGCGCCGGCAACCGGAATGTCGCGCCGCTTGAGCGCTCGTGTCAACGCGTGGACGAAGCTGTCGCGCTTGCGCACCAGCACGAGCACGTCGCCCGGCCGCAGCCGCTTGCCACGGCCCTCGATGATTTCGCCCTTGCCGATCCAGCCGGCGATGGTGGCCGCGACATTCTCGGCGACGCGCACCGCCGGTGCATGGGCATGGTCGATGGCTTGCGCCCAGTCGTCGGGCTCGTCGACGGCCTCGGCGCCGATCGATGGCCAGACCTCGACATAACCCGGCGCATCGCTGCGGATCGCCTTATGGTTCAGCGGATCGGGGTCGTGGCTGATGCCGCGCCGCACGATGGGATCGGCAAAGACGCGGTCGACGGCGGCCAGCACATCGTCCGTGGAGCGGAACGACCAGGTCAGCTTAAGGTCGGCGAAGGACGCCTCGGCGTCGCGCACCCGTCGGGCGAACAACAACCGGCTGTCGGCGAAAGAATCCGGTGCCGCGCCCTGGAAGGAGTAGATCGACTGCTTCTCGTCGCCGACGGCGAAGATCGTGCGGTGGACCCGTTCGCGGGCGCCAAAGCCGGCAAAGAATTCTTCCGCCAGCCGCTTCACCACCTCCCATTGATCCGGGCTGGTGTCCTGCGCTTCGTCGAGCAGTATGTGGTCGATGCCCTGGTCGAGCTTGTACTGCACCCAAGGGCCGGCATCGGGCCGCGCCAAGAGGTTTACCGTACGGGTGATCAGGTCGTTGAAGTCGAGAAAGCCGCGGCTGCGCTTCAACACTTCGTAGCGCGCGATCAACCAATCGGCGATGGTCAGCGCCGCGCGTGTGCCTTCCAGCATCCTGAACAGCGCCAGCCGGTCGACGGTCTCCATGATGGCGCTGGCTGCCGAGAGATAGCGCCCGGCGAGATCTGGCAGCCGGTCGGTCAGCGCCTTCTTGAAGGCCTTTGCCGGGTCGTAGGGATCGCCATCGGTCTTGAGGAAGGCTCTTGCCAGCAACTGCAGCCGGCGAACGGGGTCGCTCTCGGCGAAGGCTAGGCGCGCATAAGGCAGGATGTTGTTCAGCGCCGATCTGGCGTCGGTGGCTTCGGCGGCCTGGGCAAAGCCGGCAAAATAGTCCGGCAGGAAGCCGGGCAGCGGCCATATCGATGCCGCTATCCCTTCGGCGGCCTGGCCGGGCTGGAAATGGAATTCATCGAACAAGGGCTGGAAGCCGTCATGCCCGACAGCATCGAGGAAATGGCGCAACCCGTCGCGCTTGCGCACGATTTCGCCGAGCAACGCGTCGAGACCGGCCTCGCCCCCACGCTCCAGCACAGTGGCGAAGGCCTCGGCCAAATTCCTGTCGCCGGCGGCGGAGATCATCTCGCGGCGCGCGGCGGCAAAAAGCGAGGCCTCCATCTGGCTGTCGAGCATTTCGAAATGGGCGGGAATGTTGGCTTCCAGCGGGAACTGATGCAGCACGGATTCGCAGAAAGCGTGGATCGTCTGGATTTTCAGCCCGCCAGGCGTCTCCAGGGCCTCGGCGAACAGGCGGCGGGCTCTGCGCATGGTGTCGCGATCGGGCCAGCGTCCCTCCAACGCCTCTACTTTGGACGCCAGGTCGGCGTCACTGAGCGTCGTCCACTCCGACAGCGTCGAAAAAACCCGGTTCGACATGTTGGCGGCCGCGGCGCGCGTATAGGTCAGGCACAGTATCTTCGACGGGTCGGTGCCGTTGAGCAGCAGCCGGATGACACGCTGGGCAAGCACATGGGTCTTGCCCGATCCCGCATTGGCCGACACCCAGGCGGAATTGCCGGGATCGGCGGCGCGGGCCTGGCTCGAAGCGGTATCGCTCGGGATCGGATAGGCTTTCTTCATGCCTCCCCTCCCTCATCCCCGGCGTCTCCGCCGGCGGACCATTCGAGCACGCGGGCGAGATGGTCGTAGTCGCCATCGGTTTCGCCTTCGCGAAACGGCAGCGCGCGCGACAGATAGCCGGCCGCCGGGTTGGCATAGTGGATCAGCAGTTTCTCCAGCCGCGCCCAGGCTTCCTCGGCGAGATCGGCCGCGGTGCGTGGCTGGCGGTTGTGTTCGAGTATGGATTCCTCGAACACCTCGCCATTCGGCTTCAGCCTGATGAAGGCCAGTTGCGACGGTTCGCGCGTGCCCAGGTCCTTGAACGCGCCACGCCTGAGCAGCGCGCCTTCCAGCGCCAGCTGAGGCGCCAGTAGCGTATGCGCCTGCGCCTTGGACGGCGAGGAGCCGGTCTTGTAGTCCAGAATGTCGGCCATGCCACCGGCCAGCAGATCGACTCGGTCGGCATAGCCGGACAGCGTCACGCCGGACTGTCCGACGCCGGTCTTGCCGGCGCGCTCCTCGGCATGCCGCTGGACCACCGCGTAGGCGCGCGTGCGCTCCCATTCGATGATGTTGGCGGCGAGCTTTTCGAAACGCGGCCACCACACCGCCTCGACATCGGCTGGAAGCGCTGCCTCGGCGAAACAGGCGCGGCCGGCGGCGATGAGCCCGGCCAGCGCGTCCGGCGCGCGCGGGTCCGCCACCTCGGACGAGAAGAGATGCAGGATGGCGTGAAAAAGCGTGCCGCGCTCGGCCGCACCCGGATCGCGGATGAGCGGGTCGAGCGGCATCAGGCCGAGGATCCTTCGGGCATAGACGGCGTAGGGGTCGCGGCGCAGCGTCTCGATCTCGGTGACGGAGAAATGCGTTGGACGCATCGAAAGCGGCGGTTTCGGCTGTGGCCGCGGCGCGAAATCCCGCTTCGGCCCGGTGTCGAGCGCGCGCGCCCAGGCAAGCAGCTCATCGCCGCGCCGGCGCAGTGCTGCCGCCTGGTCGTTGCCGATGAAGGTGACCAGCCGCTGCAACCAGCGCGAAGGCACCGCGGGTGCGTCGCCGGCACGCGCCGAGCGCGCCAGCACCACGTGTCTCGCGCTCATGGCCATCTGGAAATCATGCGCGGCAAGACCGATGCGCCGCTCCGGCGGCTCGAGATCGATGCCGGTCTTCATCAGCCGCGACATGAAGCGGTCGCTCTCCGGTTTGCGCGGCCAGACTCCTTCGTTGAGCCCGCCGATGACCAGCGTATCGACATCCTGCAGCCGCGCCTCGAGTGCACCCCAGATGGCGATGTTCCTGTCGGTGCCTTGCGCCGGCTTGACGGTCTCGGGCGCGATCAGCGCCTCCATCACATCGGGCCATTCGCTCGCCGCGAACGACAGCGAGGCCGAAGCCGCGACCAGCCCGCGCAGCAGTTCGGCGAGCTTTTCGCCGGCGTCGCCGGCGTAAAGTTCGCCAAGGCTGCCATCAGCGGAACGGCCGAGATTCTCCATGGCAACGACGCTGGCTTCGACCAGCGCGGCAAGGTCAGCTTCCGCCTGGCCGCGAAAGACCGAAAGCGGCGCCAGCGCTTGCTTGAGACGCCCAAGCAAATTCCGCGCGCCTTCGATGGAGCGCACGGTCAGGCGGGTAAACCAGAAGGGCGGTCGGCTATCACCGCCGAGCCCGGTGAGGCGGGCCTCGAAAAGGTCCGGCAGCGAAGCGATGTCGGGGCGGCCGGTGCCGCCGCGCAGCGCCACCAGCTCTACCAGTTCCGCCGCGCGGCGCACATCGGACCTCTCCAGACCAAGGCCGAGTAGTGGATGCTTGAGCAGCGACAACAGGCCGACCGGATCGCCCGGCCGGAACACCGCTTCGAGCGCCAGCCTGAGGAGGCTGGCTGCCGGGGTGTTGGAAAGCGGCGTGCCGCCGGAATCGTCGGCAACGACACCGAAGCGCTTGAGCTCCACGCTGACGCGGCGTGCCAGCGCGCGGTCACCGGTGACGAGCGCCGCTCTCCGGCCCGGTTCTTCGACCGCACGCTTGAGCGCGACGGCGATGGCGACTGCCTCATCGCGCTCGCTGGCCGCTTCGAGCAGCGTCACGTCGGCGAAGGCGCCGGCAATATCGGACGCCGAAAACCCGTTTCGCGTCTCGGCCCACAATTCGGTGGTCTCGGCCGGCCGCAGCGCCTCGCCGACAAGGGCCGCGCGGAGCCCAAGCTTCGGCTCGGCCGCACCGATCTCCTTGACATCGCCGCGTAGCACGCCGATCTTGCCGATCAGCTTCGCCAGGCCGTATTGCGGATGGCCAAGCACGGCTGGACGCGCGCCGGGTGCGACGAGCGCCTGGAAGGAGGCTTCGTCCAGCATCCGGTCGAGCCCGGGCAGTACGATGGCGCCGCCGGAGAGGCCGGCAATGGTCGCAAGCAACTCCGCCGTGGCGGGGATGGAGCCGGTGGACCCCGCGGCTATGACCGGCCCGGCGGGCGGATTGCGCCGCAGCCGCGCCGCTTCGGCACGGATCAGGGCGCTGCGATGCGCGGCCGGGTTGGAGCGGTCGTTCTCTTCGAGGAATCTCGGCCAGGCATCGGTGACGATGCCGAGGAATTCGAGCGTCACCTGCCACCATCCGGCAAGGTTCCCGCTCACCAGGCCGGCGAGTTTGGCCCAGTCGGTGCCTTCCGTCTCGATCTCGTCCATCAGCCCGGCCAGATCGCGCGCCAGCCAGATCGCGTCGGCGGTGGAGGCCGGGACGACGATCTCCTCGGCGAAGAGGGCCGCGACATGGGCGGGCAGCCGGCGTTTCCACGCCCGCACCAGCGGCGTCAGCAGTAACAGCCGCTCGGCGGCGGCGATGGGTGGCGCGAGATCGATTGCCGCGGTTGGCTCGGCATCGAACGCGGCCTCATCCTCGTCGAATTCGCCCAGCGGTCGGATCACCGGCAGAATGGCCGAACCGCCGCCGCCACGCGCCTTCAGGCTATCGACGAAGACGCCGCGCAAGGCACGTGCGGCGCGGCGCGTCGGCACATAGATGGTGACGTCGGCCAGGGCGAGCGGGTCGCCTTCGAAACGAAACCCGGGGACAAGACGGCCGTCAAGCAGCGCCTCGGCCAGCGTCGGCAGAAACGGCGCTCCGGAGGGAATGGAGAAAACGCGGCTTGAGCCGCTCATTGCGACCCGATGAGTGCACCGGCCACCGCGTCTTCGGCGAGCGGAATGGCATCGGGCGTGCCGACGGTTATCCAGTGGCCATGCATCGGCATGCCGAACAGGCGGCCGCCGGCAATCGCCTTGTCGAAATAGGCATTGATCGAATGCGGTTCGGCTGGTGCGTCCTTGAACAGGCGCGGGTGGATGATCGCGGCGCCGGCATAGATCAAGCCGGCAGGATCGCCTTTTGAACGCCGCAGGGCGCCATCCGGCGCCACCAGGAAATCGGTGCTGCCACAGTGTCCTGTCGCCCGGTGGAGATCCGCCAGCATCAGCAGAATATCCATTTTCGCGCCGTTCCATGCAAGGGCAAGCCGCCCGAGATTGAGCGGGCCGTGGTCGATCCAGAATGTATCGGCGTTGAGGATGTAGAACGGCTCCCGGCCGAGCTCCGGCAGCGCCTTGACGATGCCGCCGGCGGAATCGAGCAGCCGGTCGCTCTCATCGGAAATGACGATGCGCGGCGAGCGGCGATCGGCGACATGGGCGACGATCTGTTCGGGAAGATAATGGACATTGACCACCGCCTTGCCGACGCCGGCCGCGGCCAGGCTGTCGAGGCCCCAGTCGAGCAGCGTCTTGCCGGCGATCTGGACCAGCGGCTTGGGGATGGTGTCGGTGATCGGCCGCATGCGCTTGCCGAGCCCGGCGGCAAGAACGATGGCGGTCTTCGGTCTTCTTGTCACAGCGCTCGTTCCTCCAGCAGCCCGTGCGCGCTGTAGAAATCCCGCAGGTCGGCGAGCGCGGGATGCGACAGCGCGCGCCTCAGATAGTCGCGGATGCGCGGCAGGTGCTTGAGATAATAGGGTTTGCCGTCGCGTTTTTCGAGACGCACGAAAATGCCCAGAATCTTGGAATTGCGCTGCGCGGCCATGATTGCATAGGCTTCGAGGAAGCCTGCTTCATCGAAGTCGCCCGCTGCATGACGCGCCGCGAGATAGGCATCGAGCGTCCGCTTCTCGATCTCGGGTGCCATGGTGACGCGGGCGTCCATGGCAAGCGAGGCGACGTCATAGGCGGCGGGCCCGATCAGCGCGTCCTGGACGTCGACGATGCCGAGCCGGTCGAGGCCGGACCGTTCGCCGCGCCAGATGATGTTGGGCGAGTGGAAGTCGCGCAGCATCAGCGTGTATTCGCTGCCTTGCAGCCGGTCGAGAAGCGCGTCCCATGTCCTGTGATAGCCGGAACGCAGCGTGTCGCCCGCCGGGCCGCCCGATATCTCCGGCAGGTACCAGTCGATCAGCAAGTCCGCCTCGATCAGCATGGCGTCGCGATCGAAGGGCGGGACGTCATGAACGACGCCGGGAGCGGCCTCCATCCGGTGAGGCCAGGCCTTGCCATGCATCATGGCGAGCAGTTCGGCTGCCGCCTCGTAACGTTCGGCGACCGGCTCGCCATTGTCGGCGAGGAAGCCTTCCGAGCCCAGATGCTCGAGCAGCAGGAAACCCTGGTCGAGATCCTGCGCGTCGATCCTGGGCACCGCGACCCCGGCGGCTAGCAGCGCACGGTCGATGGCGACGAAGGCGGACACCGACTGCGCGGTGTGGGCGATCACCGCATAGGGTTTGCCGTCGCGCACGGGAGGGCCGAGCACCAGCCGCGGCGAGTTCATCAGCACGCGCGGCGCCTCGCCGGCAAGCGAGACGATCTCGTAGGAGCGGGCCGAGGCATCGCCGATGAAATGCCGGCGCCGCGCTTGCCCCCATCCGGCGCTCTCCAGAAAACCGCGCATGGCCAGCGAGCGCGCGACACGGTCGAAGGTCGCGCCTTGCCCCGACAGTCGGGCCAGCCGGCCCTCGCCATGCTGGACGAGTTCGATCAGCACCGTCGTCCTAGGTAGATAGCCGTCAGCCCGTTCCGGCCATTCGATAAGGGCTGCACCTTGCGCCAGCGCTTCCTCGAAGCCCAGTTCGTCCAACTCGGCCGCCGACGACAGGCGATAGAGGTCGAAATGATGGACCGGAATGCGTGTGTCGTAGCTCTGCACCAGGGTGAAGGTCGGGCTCGGCACTTCGAGACCGGCATCGTCGGCCAGCGTCCGGATGAGCGCTCTTGCCAGCGTCGACTTGCCGGCGCCGAGATCGCCCTTGAGCGCCAGCACGTCGCCCACGCGCAGAGCCAGCGAAAGATCCTCGCCCAGCCGCGCTGTCTGGGTCTCGTCGGCGAGCAAACGCTCCAGCACCGGTTCCGTCATCGAGCGCGCTACTCGGCCGCTGCGCGGATACCCGGCATGTCGGGAAAGGTGCAGATGACGGTCGTGCCCTTATCCCTGCCGGTTTCGATGCGAACGGCGCCGCCATGCAGTTCGACAAAGCTCTTGACGATGGACAGGCCGAGGCCAGCGCCGCGCCGGCGGCCGCCATTGGCGCGCGGCTCGAAGCGGCGGAACACCGAATCGAGCACGTCGGGCGGCATGCCGGGCCCGTCGTCGTGAACCGAGAACTCGACTCCGTCCGCCAGCCGGCGGCATGCCAGCCGGATGGTGCTGGCCTCCGGCGCGTAATTGGCGGCGTTGCTCAGCAGATTGTAGAGGATCTGGCGGATGCGGGTTTCGTCGCCATGGAAGGTCTTTGGCGCGGCGGCGGCGTCGACCGCGAGCCGGATCGAATGCTCCTCCAGCCGGTCGGCGACAAGCTCGGCGGCGGCCGCGATGGTGCGGTCGACATGCACTTCGGAAATATCGAGCTGCATGATGCCGGCATCGACCGTCGCCAGGTCGAGTATGTCGTTGACGATGGTCAGCAGCACCGATGAGGACGAGCCGACATGCTCGACATATTCACGCTGCTTCTGCGTCAAAGGGCCCGTCGCCGGCAGCGACAGCAACTCGGTGAAGCCGATGATGTTGGTCAGCGGCGACCGCAGTTCGTAGGACACATGCTGGACGAATTCGTTCTTGAGCTGGTCTGATTTCTCGAGCGCCTCGTTCCTGTCCTTGAGCGCGCGCTCGATGTGGACGCTGTCGGTGACGTCGACGAAGGTCATCATCACTTGCCCGTTGGGCAGCGGGATCACGGCGTAACGCAGCACGGTGCCGTTGTTGAGCTCGGTCTGGCCGTGGCGGTCGCGGCGCTCGTCGTCGAAACCGGTGATGGCGGCGACGAAGCCGGGCCAGGGGCTCTCGACCGCTTGCCGATCGGACAGCTCGCGTATGGCCGATACGTGCACATTGGGCTTGGCGGCTTCCGCGTCCAATCCCCACAGCGTGGCAAAGGCCGGGTTCGACAGCCGCAGCCGGCCGTCGGGGCCAAACACCGCAACGCCCTCGGCGAGATTGTCGAGCGTTTCGCCCTGGACCCGAACCGCGGTGCGGTAGCGGCTTTCGAGATCCATCTTCTCGGTCAGGTTCTCGAACACCCAGGTGACGCCGCCCTTGGGTTGCGGGTTGGCGACGACACGGATCGTCTTGCCATCCGGCAGGTGCCACCAGTGTTCCTGCGATTCGACCGCACGATAGGCGCTGAGCAGGCCTTCCTTCCAGCGGCGCCACTCCGGCTGTTCGGCGATCTTGCCCTCGCTGCGCAGCCGGTCGAGCAAAAGGGCGTTGTCGGGCGCGCTGTGCAGGAAGCCGCTGTCGAGCCCCCACAGCTTCTGGAAAGCTTGGTTGAAGAAGCGCAGCTTCTCGTCGGTGTCGAAGATGGCGACAGCGGTGTTGAGCTGGTCGAGCGTATCGGCGTGGCTGCGCACGGTCCGCTCATATTCGCCACGGATAGCCTCGATGGCGCTGGTGTCGCAGGCAAGGCCGGCCGAACCGTCGGCGCCGGCAAAGTCGGTCACGGCGAACACGCGGCGGTCGCCTTCGATCACCGTCGAAAGCGACTGCTCGAATACCGGATGCGATTTGTGCTGCGTGGCGATGGCCTCGCGCGCCTGGCCGCCGAGGAATTCCTTAGCGTCACGCACGGCGGCTTCCGCGCTCTCGGCTTCGACCGCGTCGGCATAGGCCCGGTTGACCCATTTCAGGCGGCCATGCTCGTCACGCAGCCATGCCGGCATCTTCAGCGCCTCGAGCAGCCCGATCATCGTGTCATGATCGGTGGCCAGCCGCTGGTTGTCGATCTTGAGCCGGGCCTGGCTGCGCTGCGTCTCGGAAAGCGAGACAAACCGCACCAGCACATGGGCCGCGCTCTTGCGGCCATGCACTTCCAGTGGAGCGCCGGCCTGGGATTCGATCACCAGGTCGAACGGCCTGCCTTTTTCGCGCAAACCCGCCACGGCATGTTCGAGTGCCGCCGCCGAACGCGGCATCAGCCAGCGGCCAAAAGCGAGGAACGCGGCCCGTTCTTCCGGCGCACCGCTTTCGGTCGGCAATGTGCCGATGAGTTCGGGTTTCTTGTTTTCCGAGGCCCAGACGACGACACGCTGATCGCGCAGGTTGAGCAGCGCTTCCGAACGCCGCAACGCCGCGCTGACGTCGGCGACGCGGCTTCTCAGCTCGACATTCTCCGCCGAGGTACGCGCCCGTTCGCGGATGAGAACGATGGCCGACAGGAATGCCGTACCCGTCACGCCGACGAACACCGCCAGCTGTACGACCTCGATGGTGCTGATCGAAAGACTGGCCACGGCGGCGCCGGCGGTCTGGGCATGCGCGACCGCGCCCGCCAAGGGGCAGGCGAGAGCGGAGCCGGCAAGAAACAATCCCGCACGGGCGCGCCATGAAAGGCGCTCGCCTCGCGGGGCGGAGCCCATGGTCCTCGACTCGTCATGGCCGCCGGAAACGGCCTTTCCCGCCTGAAGCGGGTTATCCCCCGGCATGTCTTGGTCCTCTTCGCCGCCTGAATGCAAGACCGCCCTGATGCGTACGCCGATCCTCGTCCCCGGATCCGCGAATCACAACAATAGCGCCTGCCGGAATCGGCGTGAAGAATCATTCGGTGCAAAAATAAAGCCGGGCGAAAAGTCAATCGCCCGGCGTCAATATCTAGCGGTAAATCCGGATTTGCTTAATAGCGGTAGTGTTCCGGCTTGAACGGACCCTGCGGTGTGACGCCGATATAGGCTGCCTGCTCGCCCGATAGTTCGGTCAGGTGGGCGCCGAGCTTGTCGAGATGCAGGCGCGCGACCTTCTCGTCGAGATGCTTGGGCAGCACATAGACCTGGTTCTGGTACTGCTCACCCTTGGTGAACAGCTCGATCTGGGCCAGCACCTGGTTGGTGAAAGAGGCCGACATGACGAAGCTCGGATGGCCGGTCGCGTTGCCGAGATTGAGCAGGCGGCCTTCCGACAGGAGGATCATCCGCTTGCCGTCCGGGAAGGTGATCATGTCGACCTGCGGCTTGACATTGGTCCACTTCAAATTGCGCAGCGACGCGACCTGGATTTCGTTGTCGAAATGGCCGATGTTGCCGACGATCACCATGTCCTTCATCGAACGCATGTGGTCGAGGGTAACGACATCCTTGTTGCCGGTGGTGGTGATGACGATGTCGGCGGTCGGGGCCGCCTCTTCCAGCGTGACCACTTCAAAGCCGTCCATAGCGGCCTGCAGCGCGCAGATCGGATCGACCTCGGTGACTTTGACGCGGGCGCCCGCACCCTTGAGCGAGGCCGACGAGCCCTTGCCGACGTCGCCATAACCGCAGACGACCGCGACCTTGCCGGCCATCATCGTGTCGGTGCCGCGACGGATGCCGTCGACAAGCGATTCCTTGCAGCCATATTTGTTGTCGAACTTCGACTTGGTGACCGAGTCATTGACGTTGATGGCCGGGAAGGGCAGCAGGCCCTTCTTCTGCAACTGGTAGAGCCGGTTGACGCCGGTCGTCGTCTCTTCAGTGACGCCGCGGATCGCCGCTTTCTGTTTGGTGAAGAAGCCCGGCGAAGCCTTCAGGCGCTTCTTGACCTGGGCGTAGAAGTATTCCTCTTCCTCGCTCTGCGGATTGGACAGCACGTCCTCGCCGGCCTCGGCGCGGGCGCCGATCAGGATGTACATGGTGGCGTCGCCGCCATCGTCGAGGATCATGTTGGAGAGGCCGCCATCGGCCCACTGGAAGATCCTGTCGGTGTAGTCCCAGTACTGCTCGAGGCTCTCGCCCTTGACGGCGAAGACCGGAATGCCGGCCTCGGCGATGGCCGCGGCGGCGTGGTCCTGGGTCGAGAAGATGTTGCAGGAAGCCCAGCGGATGTCGGCGCCGAGCACCTTCAGCGTCTCGATCAGCACCGCCGTCTGGATGGTCATGTGCAGCGAGCCGGTGATGCGCGCGCCCTTGAGCGGCTTCTTGGCGCCGAATTCCTCGCGGCAGGCCATAAGGCCCGGCATTTCGGTTTCGGCGATATCGAGTTCCTTGCGGCCCCAGCCGGCAAGCGAGATGTCGGCGACCACATAGTCCTTGCTACCCGTCATGGCAGTGCTCCGATGCGAATTGTCATACTTGCGAATTGTTAGCGGATGCGCCGTGCCGGAAGACATTTCCAAGGGCGCGAATTGCCGGCCTGACTAGCAGATCAGGCTTCGCGCGACAATGGGATATAAAGAAATCTTTATTCGTGCATGTCCTGGAGGGCCGACTTCGAGGTCAGCACTCCTCGCCAAAACGGGAGGCGACAAGCTGCTCCAGCGCATCCATGACCTCGAGCGCCTCGGGGCCGCTGGCGGTGACGCGGATCGAGTATCCCGGGCTGGCGGCCAGCATCATTAGGCCCATGATCGAGGTGCCGCCGACCTTGACGCCGTCCTTCTCGACATGGACTGAAGCGTTGAAGCCGCTGGCAAGCTGGACGAATTTCGCCGAAGCGCGCGCATGCAGGCCGCGCTGGTTGACGATCGGAAACTCCCGGACGATCTGGTCCTTGTCAGGCGACAGCGTGCTCATTTGCTGCTCAAAAGCTGGCTGGCGACGTTGATGTATTTGCGGCCCGCGGCCTGCGCTTCGTCGAGCGCTGCCGCCATGCTATCGCCCTTGCGGATCGACGACAGCTTGATCAGCATCGGCAGGTTCATGCCGGCGATCACTTCGGTGCGGCCGGACTCCATCACCGAGATTGCAAGGTTGGATGGCGTGCCGCCGAACATGTCGGTCAACACGATCACACCTGCCCCCGTATCGACACGGGCGACCGCATCGACGATGTCGCGGCGACGCTGCTCCATATCGTCGTCGGCACCGATCGCCACGGTTTCGAAATTGTCTTGTGGCCCGACGACATGTTCGACGGCATGTCTGAACTCGGTGGCCAGTTGACCGTGCGTTACAAGCACGAGTCCGATCATTCTTTGGTGGCTCCCGTCATCGCCGCTTCACAGGCGCATTTTATGCTCGCCAGCCAATCCAGGCGGCGGGAGCGCTATCTTGTCGACGCGAGGCCCGTTGACAAGCCCAAAATTGCGCCGGCCCATGCCATTTTGACGCATTGCAGCAAAAAACCCAGGGCGGATCATAGAAAAGGCGCGATCGACAGCCGCGCCATCACGGCGGCCAAGGCGGCGGCGACATTGCGTTCGGCCAGATCGATGCGCGCCACCGCGCAACCGGCGATCTTGTCGCTGGCGTCCTCCTGGAAGCGTGCGATTTCGACTGCCGGCAGCAGCCGCACATGCAGGTCGACGACGCAGGCCGGCTCGAATGGCAGGGGTCGTGGCCCAAGCCGTGGAACTTCGGCCAGGCCCTTGATGGCGGCGGGTGCACGGCACACCAGCCGCCCCGCATGGGCTTCGACAAAGAGCTGATCGTCGCCGACGAGCCGGGAGAACAATCCGCGTTGCAGGCAATGGTCGATCAGCGTCAGTGCCAGCGTTGTCTTGCCCGACCCGGGTGAGCCGGTGATGAGAATGCCGCGCTCGCCCATCAGCAGTGCCGTCGCATGAATGTTCTCAGGCCGCACGGCGCAATCCATAACGATCGGCGATCATCCCTCGGCCGGCAGCGTCACGACGAAGCGTGCGCCCTTGATCTCGCCGGGCTTGGTGCCGGGAATGTTTTCGGCGGTCAGCGTACCGCCATGGGCCTCGACGATCTGCCTGGAGATCGACAAGCCAAGGCCCGAGTTCTGGCCGAACGCCTCGCCGGCGGGCCGGTCGGTGTAGAAGCGTTCGAAGATGCGGTCGATGTTGTCGGCGCGGATGCCGGGACCATTGTCGTCGACGGTCAGGATGTTGAACTTGCCGGCGCGCGCCAGCGACAGGCTGATGTGGCCATGGTCCTCCGGCACGAAGGAGCGGGCGTTCTCGATCAGGTTGGTGATGACCTGGCCGATGCGCAGATCATGGCCGACGACGACATAGCCCTTGGCGCCCTGCGGCAGCTTGGCAACCTTGAGCTCGATCTCGACCGCCTTCTTGTTGCGCGTCGTTTCACGCGAAACAGCGACGAGGTCGGTAACGAATTTCTTCAGGTCGACGGTTCCCGCGTCCTCGCGCGCCAGTTCGGCGTCGAGGCGGGAGGCATCGGAAATGTCCGTGATGAGACGGTCCAGCCGTTTGACGTCATGCTGGATGATCTCCATCAGACGCGCGCGTGAGGTGTCGTTTTTCGCCAGGGGCAATGTTTCGACGGCGCTGCGCAACGACGTCAGCGGGTTCTTCAGCTCATGCGAAACATCGGCGGCGAAACTCTCGATCGCCTCGATGCGCGCATAGAGCGCGTTGGTCATGTCGCGTACGGCGATCGACAGATTGCCGATCTCGTCCTGGCGGTCGGAAAAGTCGGGGATTTCCTCGCGGCTCTTGACGCCGCGTCTGACCCGCACGGCAGCGGCTGACAGCCGGCGCAGCGGGTTGGCGATGGTGGAGGCCAGGAGCATCGACAAGATGGCCGTGACCAGCGCCGCGATGCCGAAGACGCGCAGGATCGCCTTGCGTTCCGCCGCGACGATCTTGTCGATATCGCCGCCTTCGGTCGACAGCATCAGCACACCGAGAACCGCGCGAAAACGCTGGATCGGCACCGCCACCGAGACGATCTGCTCGCCCTGTTCCGAGACGCGTACGATGGTCGACGGGCTGCCGGTCAGCGCCTTCACCACTTCCGGGAAGGCAGCGCCATTGCCGCCCGGCTGCTCGTGATAGACCGGCAGGTCGGTGTTGCGGAAGAAGTCGAAGATGAACTTCTGGATGCGCTCGACAAGGTCCGGCTCTTCCTCGTCCACCGGCGGCAGGTCGTAGCGCAGGATCTGACCGCGCGAATAGAGATGGCGCGAATCGAGCAGCAGGTTGGCGTCGCGGTCATAGATGCGGGCGCGGGTGCGGGTCGGCGAGATCAGTCGCCGCAGCACCGGCGCCACACGCTCGGGATTGATCGGAAAATCGAGGTTATCGAGCTGGTCCGAGCCAGGCCCCAGGCTTTCGCCGGCCTGCAGCTCGAGCAGCTTTTCCGGGTCGATGCTGATCGAGTCCGTCTCGACCGTCGCCGACGCCGCGATCGCCCCGGCGATGATCTCGCCTTGCGTCATCAGGCTTTCGACGCGCGCGTCGATCAGCCCGTCGCGGAAGGTGTTGAGATAGAGGATGCCGGTAACGAGCACCGCCAGGCCGGCAAGGTTGAGGAAGAGGATGCGCCGCGTCAGGCTGGAAAAGATGTGGTGCCCGAGGAACCGGCGCATCGGTACCGTGATTTTCGACACGAAGGAAGGCATGATGCGCGACGGCCGCCTGGCGGCGCCCGTCGGCCTGCTTCGCTGTGCTTCCACTGCCATCGAATAGCAGCTCCCGCTAGTCCCAGGTTTGAAATATGTCGCAGCCCCAAACCGGAGGCCGCTTTTGCTCGACATACATCAAATTATGCTTCGCGGAACCGATATCCGACTCCGTAAAGGGTTTCGATCATCTCGAAGTCGTCGTCGACAGCCTTGAATTTCTTGCGCAGCCGCTTGATGTGGCTGTCGATCGTGCGGTCATCGACATAGACCTGCTCATCATAGGCCGAATCCATCAGAGCATCACGGCTTTTTACCACACCGGGACGTTGCGCCAGCGAGTGCAGGATCAGGAACTCGGTGACGGTGAGCGTCACCGGTTCGCCCTTCCAGGTGCAGGTATGGCGTTCCTGGTCCATGACGAGCTGGCCGCGCTCGAGCGAGCGGGCCTGCTGGCTCGGCGCTTTTGCCGCGGCCTCGCGGGCGCTGGCCCGCCGCAATACGGCGCGTACCCGCTCGACAAGCAGGCGCTGCGAGAACGGTTTGCGGATGAAGTCGTCGGCGCCCATCTTGAGACCGAACAATTCATCGATCTCGTCGTCCTTGGAGGTCAGGAAGATCACCGGCAGGTCGGATTTCTGGCGCATCCGGCGCAGAAGCTCCATGCCGTCCATGCGCGGCATCTTGATGTCGAGGATGGCGAGATTCGGCGGCCGGGCCGCCAGGCCTTCCAGCGCGGACGCACCATCCGTATAGGTCTCGACACGATACCCCTCGGATTCGAGGGCGATCGACACCGACGTCAGAATGTTGCGGTCGTCATCGACAAGCGCGATTGTTGCCATTTCAAGCGGCTCCCTCATGAGCTGTCCCTTCTGTCGTAGAGAAGGGGCTTTTGCAGGACAAATTAGGTACAAAATGTGGCATAGGCCTTGTCCGCTGTCACGAGCGGCGTGCCGGCGGCCACAATTCTACCTCGACACCGATTGGACGAACGAGCACCGCCAATCCTTTGGGCAACCACCGAACTTTTTGCATATATAAACGATTTAAACAACTTTCAAAATATTTAAATCGATTAAATATTTGATATCATTTGCCTTTTCTGGTTCTGACCATCTAACCTGCTTAGTAGGTGTGCCGGAAATATGCCGGCAAAGATGCGGCAAATCTTGAGAAGGGTCACCAAATGTCGGAATTCGGCAAACGCAATCCTGCCTGCGCGATCGATCGTATCGGTCTGAAAACCTCCGGCACGGTGCGCTATAATTTCGGTGCGGCCGCCCTCTATCAGGAATCGATCCGGCGCGGTGAAGCCCGGCTGACCGCGCATGGCGCGCTTGTCGCCGAGACCGGCCAGCACACCGGTCGCTCTCCCAAGGACAAGTTCGTCGTTCGCGACGGCGCCACCGAACCGCAAGTCTGGTGGGACAACAACAAGGCGATCTCGCCGGCCCAATTCGACGTTTTGCTCGCCGATTTCCAGGCCCATGCCGCGGACAAGGACCTTTACGTGCAGGATCTGGTCGGCGGTGCCGACGCCGAGCTCAACCTGCGCACCAGGGTGATCACGGAATTTGCCTGGCACTCGCTGTTCATCCGCAACCTGCTCATCCGTCCCGACGCGGCCGAACTCGAACAGTTCGTGCCCGGGATGACCATCATCGACCTGCCGTCCTTCCGCGCCGATCCCGCCCGTCACGGCAGCCGCACCGAAACCGTGATTGCCGTCGACCTGACGCGCAAGATCGTGCTGATCGGCGGCACCTCCTACGCCGGCGAGATGAAGAAGTCGGTGTTCACCATGCTCAACTACCTCCTGCCGGAGAAGGGCGTGATGCCGATGCACTGCTCGGCCAATGAGGGACCGGCCGGCGATGCCGCCATCTTCTTCGGCCTGTCGGGCACCGGCAAGACCACGCTGTCGGCCGATCCGTCGCGCACTTTGATCGGCGACGACGAACATGGCTGGGGTCCGCATGGTATCTTCAATTTCGAAGGCGGCTGCTACGCCAAGACCATCAAGCTGTCGGCGGAAGCTGAGCCGGAGATCTTCGCCACCACGCAGCGCTTCGGCACGGTGCTGGAAAACGTCGTGCTCGATGCCGACGCCGTGCCGGACTTCAATGACGGCCGGCTCACCGAAAACACACGCTGCGCCTACCCGCTCGACTTCATCCCCAATGCCTCGAAGACCGGACGCGCCAATCACCCGAAGAACATCATCATGCTGACCGCCGACGCTTTCGGTGTGATGCCGCCGATCGCTCGGCTGACGCCGGCGCAGGCGATGTATCATTTCCTCTCCGGCTACACGGCCAAGGTGGCCGGCACCGAAAAGGGCGTGACCGAGCCCGAAGCGACCTTCTCGACCTGTTTCGGCGCGCCGTTCATGCCGCGCCATCCCTCGGAATACGGCAATCTGCTGCGCGAGCTGATCGCGCGCCATGGCGCCGATTGCTGGCTGGTCAACACCGGCTGGACCGGTGGCGCCCACGGCACCGGCAAGCGCATGCCGATCAAGGCGACGCGCGCGCTGCTCGCCGCCGCCCTCGACGGCTCGCTGAAGGCAGGCGCGTTCCGCACGGATGCCAATTTCGGCTTCGAGGTGCCGATGGCGGTGCCTAGCGTCGACAGCGCCATTCTCGATCCGCGCTCCACCTGGATCGACAAGGCTGCCTACGACCGGCAGGCGGCAAGGCTGGTCGGCATGTTCGCCGTCAACTTCGAGAAATTTGAAAGCCATGTCGATGCAACCGTCATGGGCGCGGCGCCCCGCATGCAGGAAGCCGCCGAATAGGCGCCGGACAGAACATCGATGTCGGACCGCATGCCGTCAGCCGTCGGTCGAGACGGTGACGGATTTCCACACCTCGATTTCCTGCTGGAGACGTTCGATTCTGTCCGACACGAGCTTGAGGGCATCGCTGCCAAGCAGAAGCTGCGGCGGCGGGTCACTGGATTCGACCAGGCCTAAAACGGCGGCTGCCAGTTTGTCGGGGTCACCGAGCTGCTTGCCGCTCTTTACCTGTCGCGCCTCCCGTATCGGATCAAAAAGTGCGTCATAGTCGGTGATTGATCTCTCTGTGCGGACCATTGATCGCCCAGCCCAGTCCGTCCGGAAGGAGCCGGGGCAAACCGCGGTCACGCGGACGCCGAACGGGGCCATTTCCGAACGCATCACTTCCGATATGCCTTGAAGCGCAAACTTGCTGCCGCAATAGTAAGCGATGCCCGGCATGCCCATCGACGTGACATTGACGATGAATCCACGACGTCGCTCGCGAAACCGGGGGAGGAAAGCCTTGGCGACGGCGACAGCGCCGAAGACATTCACGTCGAACTGACGCCGCATCTCTTCGATCGGCGACTCTTCAAGCACTCCCTCGTGGCCGTAGCCGGCATTGTTGATCAGCACGTCAATCGGTCCATGTTCGTTCTCCGCCTGCCTGACGACGTCGGGTATGATGTCGAATTCCGTTACGTCGCACAGTACCGGTCGAACTGCGGGGAGAACGTCGGCGAGCGCTGCGCGTGATGTCTCCGAGCGAACGGCGCCAACCACCGTATGGCCGATCCGGATAGCGGCAGAAGCTATGGCCAACCCGAAGCCGGAATTCGCGCCGGTGATAAAGAAGGTTTTCTGTGACATGACCCGCAAGCTTTCCTTGATTGGTGATGGATTGACAAATATTATGAGGAACCCAGCGTTTCGATCGCGGATTCTCTGAAGTTGTTGCCAAATCCTATTTCCGCCAAACACGAACGATCCAGACGAGACGAGCTGGTCGAGTTGGCCGGAGCTCTCGCCCCTCGTCACGGCTATAATCCGACCGCGTTCAACCGCGTCCGCATACTCAGGACGGAAGCCGTGCTTCACGACGTCCCGGTCCTCTATAAGCCAGGCGCGGTGTTCGTATTACAGGGGAGCAAGCAAGGCATCCTCGAAAGGGAAATCTACCTCTACGACGAGGAACACTATCTGGCGGTTTCGGTGCCCGTTCCATTCCGCATGAAATCGACGGCCAGTCCGGAGCGACCATTGCTTGCGGTCTATGTTGAGTTCGATATGCAGATGGCAGCCGAGCTCGCCATGCAAGCGCAGATGCATGCCGGACCGGCGAGCGGCAGACCGCGAGGTCTCGTTTCAAGCAGGATGGGCCCCGAAATGGAGGATGTCCTGCTGCGCCTTCTTGTGGCGCTTCGCAGCCCCGTTGAAGCTCTCGTCCTTGGTGACGGCATTCTGCGCGAACTGCATTACCGGGTGCTGGTCGGCCCGCAGGGCGGTGCAATGATCGCGGCACTGCAGCAGAAAGGCACGTCCGGAAGGATCATCCAGAGCCTGGCCTGGTTGCGACAAAACTACAGTTCTGAAATTTCGATCGGCGATCTGGCAAAAGACGTGGGCATGAGCGTTCCTTCCTACCACGTCCATTTCAAGAGCCTGACCGGCAACAGTCCAATGCAGTACGTGAAAGCGATACGGCTCCACGAAGCACGATTGATGATTGCACGCCAGAACAAGACGATCGCAGAGGTCGCGGCTTCGGTGGGCTACGCGAGCCCGTCTCAATTCAGCCGCGACTTCAAACGGCATTTCGGGCGCACGGCGTCGGAAGAGACGAAATGGGTCCGTCGCCATCTTGGCGAACTCGCCTGGGCATCGTGATCAGGATCATCATATTTGAGTTAGGGGCTGGGCTTTCGATCGGGCCTTTTCTTTTTCGGTCCGCCGCGCCATGACTGCGGCATGCCGATCGACGACGACATCATCATATCGGGCGAAGCCGTGATCCACCCGGGCGACCTGCACGAGGATTTCATCCGCTCGTCCGGTCCCGGCGGCCAGAACGTCAACAAGGTGGCGACGGCGGTGCAGCTTCGCTTCGACGCGCAGAACGCGGAGGGCCTGTCCGAGCGCGTGCGCGAGCGGACCATAAAACTTGCCGGCCAGCGCGCCACCAAGGACGGTGTCATCGTCATCGAAGCCGGGCGCTTCCGAACCCAGGAACAGAACCGCGCCGATGCGCGGGCGAGGCTCACGGCACTGGTCGCCAAGGCCGCCGAACCACCGCCGCCGCCGCGCAAGAAGACACGGCCGTCCAAAGGCGCGGTTGAGCGACGGCTGAAGAGCAAGGCGGGACGCGGCACGATCAAGAAGCTGCGCGGCCGGGTGGAGAACGATTAAGCACCACACCAGGCGCGTGTACAAAACGGCTTCCCATTTCGCATCGCAGATGCGAGGTTTCCCCATTGCCACAGCAAGGGAGACCTAGAGATGGGTATGTTCGATTTCGTCAAGAGCGTCGGCAAGAAGCTCGGCATCGGCGGCGACGAAGAAGCCGCACCCACCGCCGACACGCTCAAGAAAGAGCTCGATTCACACAAGCTCGGTACCGATGGCGTGCAGGTCGTCGTCCATGGCGATACGGCGGTGCTGAAGGGTGTGGTCAACGACCAGTCGATCTTCGAAAAGGCGGTCATTGCCGTCGGCAACACATTGGGCGTCTCCAAGGTGCAGGCTGACGAGTTGCAGGTCGCGCCGGCTTCCGGCACGGCGGCCCCTGCCAAGGAGCCGACCTTCAATACCGTCCAGAAGGGCGATAATCTCTGGAAGATCGCCGAAAAGAGCTATGGCAAGGACCAGGCCGCCAAGAACACGGTCATCTTCGAGGCCAACAAGCCGATGCTGACCCATCCCGACAAGATCTATCCGGGCCAGGTCCTGCGTATTCCCGAGCTTGGCTGAGCCACAGGGCAGAAATCAGTGCGCCGTGCGTCCGAAAGGCCGCGCGGCGTTGCATTACCAGCGGCGCTTCGTCTTATTCGTCAACCGCCATTGGCGAATGGAAAGACGAATTCGGCGCACGGCATCTGGCAAAAACCACGACGGCTTTCGGGTCGCCGTTTTCGTCCGCTGGTGGCATGCTGGGCTCCGAACCATTCACATGAGCCAAATCCATGCTCGTTCTGCCCAAGGGCGTACGCCACATGCCGGCCCAGCTGTCCCGCGCCGTCCAGGAGGCGCTGGTCGAGGAGGTGAGGAGCATCGTCCAGCAAGCGCCGCTGTTCGTGCCGGCCATGCCGCGGACCGGCAAGGAGATGAGCGTGCGCATGACCAATTGCGGTCCGCTCGGCTGGGTCACCGACAAGGAACGCGGCTATCGCTACCAGCCGACGCATCCGCTGACCAGAGAGCCTTGGCCGCCCATCCCCGACAGCCTGCTCGACCTGTGGCGGCAGGTGTCGGGTTATGCGAATCCGCCAGAGGCCTGCCTGGTCAATTTCTACACGCCTGATGCGAAGATGGGCCTGCATCAGGATCGCGACGAGGCCGATTTCTCGGCGCCCGTCGTCTCTGTCTCTCTGGGTGACGATTGCCTGTTCAGGGTCGGCCAGACAACGCGCGATGGCGCTACCAAATCGTTCAGGCTGAAAAGCGGCGATGTCGTCGTGCTTGGCGGCGAGGGTCGCCTTGCCTTCCATGGCGTCGACCGCATCTACCCTTCGACCTCGGCGCTGCTCAAAAACGGCGGCAGGATCAATCTGACGCTGCGGCGGGTGACGAAGCCCGATGAGGCCTCCAAATAAGCCGATCTTAACGCGCGTCCCCTATCAAGACTGCCAGGTCTTGGAAAACAGCGCAAATGGCACCAGTCAACCAGACTGCCCCCTTTCGATCCGATATCCGTTTCGCGGCACTTGTGCTGTGCACCGGGATTCTGATCGGGCTGCGTTATCACCTGGGATTGTGGACATCCGACGAGCGCGGCTTGTCCGTGGTCAGCCACGGAATGCCCTATTGGGACTTCACAAACCTGTGGGCGGGCGGACGCATGGCGCTCGACGGGCATGTCGCGTTCCTGTTCGATATGGACAGCTATCGCGCAACCCTGCGGCGGATGTTTTCGCCAGACCTTCCCAACCAGGAGTGGAGCTACCCGCCCAGCATCCTGATTTTCGGCGCGCCGCTTGCGCTGCTGCCGATATTTCCCGCCTATCTCGTGTGGACCTTGGGCACGGTCTTTTGTCTCTGGCTGGCCCTCCGGCCGCTGCAACTGGGCAAGGCTGCCGAAGCAGCCATCCTCTTTTGTCCGGCCGTACTGATCAACGCGGCCTTCGGCCAGAACGGCGCCCTGACGACGGCCTTGCTCATCGGCGGATTGGCGGCGGTGCCGAAGCGGCCGGTCCTGGCAGGGCTGCTCTTCGGCCTGCTGACGGTAAAACCGCATCTCGGCATACTGGTGCCGTTCTGCTTGCTGGCGAACGGCAACTGGCGCGCCATTGTTGCCGCCGCGCTGTCGTCGTCGGCCCTGTTCGTCCTGACCGGCCTGCTGCTTGGCTCCGAGGTCTGGACACTGTTCTGGACCGAGACCCGTCCCCTGATGACGGCGATTCTCGAGGCTCCCTACCCGCAGCCCTATCAGTCGAATGCGGCGACCATGTTCTTCCTGGCTCGTGCGTCCGGTCTGGGACTGACTGCGGCCTATGCGCTGCAAGCCATTGCGACGGTCGCGGCGATCGCAACGGCGATCTGGATCTGGTTGCCATGGCGGCGGGTCGAGCATCGCGAACGGGTCGTGCTCACCGCCGTGCTGGCAACGCTGGCGACGCCTTACGGCTACAGCTACGATACGATCGGCCTAGCCGTTGCCGTCGCCTATCTGTTCTCGACGCGCAACGCCATGCCGAGGATTTTTCTGGCACTGATCTGGCTATACCCGGCTATCGCGCATCTGGTGAACAATGCCGGGCTTGGCATCGGCGTGCTGGTACCGCTGTTCCTGTCGGCATGGATGCTTGCCGACATAATAGCCCGCGAGCGCGGGCCCACGGTTGGCGGCACGCCAGGCATCGACATGCCGACGTAGGACGCTTGGTTGCGATACCATTGGCGAGCTTTGACGTCGGCGCGGATGAGCAGGGTCACCGACCCGTTCTGAAGCAGCGGGCGGTAATCCGCCAAGCTCTTGGCGATTGCGATGTTGTCCCTCAAAGGTATTGGCGCACGCGGCTCCGCCGTCCCGTCGTCGACCACAATGTCGGGCCGTTTCGCGGCAAGTTCGCCGGCGATCGCCGCGGTATATTGCTGGCGCAAGGTCTCCAGATCCAGCCGTTGGGCAGGGTCCTGCGCCAACCGGATGAGGATCTCGGCATCGCTGACCATCCAGGCGGAGGGGTTGCGTGCCACGACACGGGCGCCAGTCATCCGGGCGAGCGGATTGCCGGCCTGCAGCCGCGAGCCGATCGACATGAAGGTTGGATGGTCGATTACGCGGCTGACGGCGACCGCCGCGGCGTCGAGACCGCCGCGTGGCTGAGTGAATGCCAGACCTTGTTGCGCCACGACCAATTTCACGATCGAAAACAGCCCAAGCGCGGCCCCAAACATGGCCGGCAGGGGCAGGCTTCGCAATGGTTTCAACCTGATAGACTGCAGCATCAATGCCAGGACGCCGACTGTCAGGAACGGCAGCGCCTGATACGTCCACCCCTTGCCCATGATGACGAAGGCAGGGACGTAGGCCGCTCCAGCCAAAAGCAGTATTTGCGCATCGCGATGGGGCCGACCGGGATAAGCCATCACCAGTGTGGCCCCTGCCATGGCCGCGAACATAGGGATAGGCCATAGCATCAACATGTCCATGACCGGCATCCGCATCGGCAAATAGACTTGACGCAACAAGGGCAGCACCTCTGCGAAGAAAGGCTGCATGAAAACAGCGAGTGCGATCAGATAGCCAACGGTCAGAATACCACCGACCACACTCTCCGTCGTAAAAAGCGGACGCAGCGAGCGTCGCTGTAGCGCAATCACAAGGGCCGGCAGCGCCAGAGCCAGCACGCTGTAGGGTGGTTTGATCATCACGAAGATACCGGCGCCGACACCGGCAACCATCCGCTCGGCGATGCTGCCGGCACGAAAATCCGCCGTTCGATCACGTGCCGAAAGCAATGCCAGCCACGGCAGCAAGGCGATCACGGCAATCTGCTCGCGCTGGCCGAAATCCGGCGGAAACAGGAACAGCACGACAAACACCGCCGCCGGAATAATCCAGACGCACCGCTTCAGAACCTCGTCGGTCCGTGCAAGAATGCGAGCCGAAAAGCAGACGGAAGCAGCCGCGAGGGCCGCCACGCCCACACTCACCCAAAATTCCGCCGACAGCCCGGTCAGGCGCTCCATGGCGAGGAAAGGCAAATAGAGCCAGGTTGAAAAAGGTGGATTGCCCTCGGCGATATCGACGTAAAGGCGTTCGCCGTTGAGGACACGGTCGCCAACCGTCAGCAGCCAGGACACGTCTACATTGCTCGGCACCACGAAGAGCGAGACGACGACCGCATAAATGGTGATCAACAACGTTGCGACAGCCGGCCCGACGAGTCGAAATACAGCCTTGCTGGATTTGAAGCTTGCCAGCTTGCCCTGAGCAACGAGCGGCGCATTCATGCAAATGGCTTTCATCACCGGAACAACCAGTATCGGTGAGTTTCTAGCAGCCAGCAGTTAAGGGCGTTCTAACCTGGCGGCTTAACGCCACTTGACCGCCACAGATTGCACGGCGCGTCGCTATCGGCCTGGATGCTTGCCGGGATCAGGGCCGCGAACGTGGGAACCGGCCGCAGGCGCGCCGATGCGGCGCCGGACCGGCGGAACGCTGATCCTGACCGTGATGTCCAGCATCATCTCTCCCACCGTCGGCGGGCAAGGTATGGTCTGCAAGAAGACCAGGGGCGGCGGTCCCTCTGGCGGCTCGCGGCGGGTCGGTCCGCCGCGCCATGCTTTGCCGCGCCATGCCCTGGCGGGCGGCTCCTGCCGCAGCCGCCGCTCTTGCGTCTCAGCCGCAACTGCTTGGCAAAGCCGCGCGACAGCCAGGCCAGCCTGCCGAAATCGGTTCGCGGCTTGGCCTGCAGCACCGCCGACCAGCGCGAAAGGCCGGTGAGGTCGGCCATGTCAAGCACGCGCGCCAGCACCCTGTTCGGCACCGCCGCGCCAATATCGAGCGCGAGGTAGGAGAGCGCCGCCGCCGCGGCCACGGCAAGGCCACGCCTGGCGACAACGTCGAGGAACACGTCCCAGTCGACATCGCCGGCGCGAATGGCTACAGCGCAATTGACCAGCCAATCGCTGTGCGTGTGAGCGTCGAGCCCGGCATGCGCGATGGCGATCGCGATGCGGTCCGCAGGCGACGGCACCAGCACGCCGACGCCGCTGAATTGGGCCGCCGCTCGCCGCCAGATCGCCTGGTCGTCCTCGTCGCTTTGCTGCGAACCGTCATAGGGCGGATCAAGCCTCGATTTCCAGTGCCGACAGTGGCTTTGAACAGCAGGCCAGGATGAAGCCATCATCGATCTCGTGATCGAGGATGCCGCCATTGTGGCTCATCTCGACGCTGCCGGAGACTTTCTTCACCTTGCAAGTTCCGCACAGGCCGAATTCGCAGGCCGCCGGTATCCGCACGCCCGAAGCACGCGCCGTCTGCAGCACGGTCTGGCCGGCGACACAGTCGGCGTCGACGTCCGAAAGCGCGAAGCGGATCGGCGTTGCGGCTTCGACGGGGACAGCCACACCGTCCTGCGCCGGCGCCGCGAATGGCGCCGGGATTTCCTCAACGGTCGGCGCGGCAAAGCTCTCCTGATGGTACTTTGCCATGTCGAAGCCGGCGGCTTCGAGCATGCCGCGCACGGCGCGCATGAAGGGATCGGGGCCGCAGCAGAAGATTTCGCGTTCGCGGAAATCGGGCGCCAGCAGTGGCAGCCGGATAGCGTCGATGCGGCCCATATGGCCATACCAGCCCTCGCGGCTCGACCGTTCCTCGATCATGAAGCCGAGCGACAGGCCCGGCATGTGGCCGCCGAGCAGCTCCAGCTCCTTGCGGAAGATGATCTCTTCCGGGCGCCGCGCGCAGTTGACGAAGCCGACATCGGTCCATGGTGCGCAGTCGTTCAGCCAGCGCAGCATCGACATCATCGGCGTCACGCCGGAACCGGCCGAGATGAACAGATATTTCGCCGCCGGATGGCTGTGCAGTGAAAAGTCGCCGCCCGGTCCATAGGCCTTGACGTGCGAGCCGGGCGCCAGGTGATCGAACATCCAGCGTGTGCCGATGCTGCCCACCTGCGCCTTCACCGTCACCGCGATCGAGAATGGCCGCGACGGTGACGATGACAGCGTATAGGTGCGCATCAGCGGCCCGTCCGGTGTCGGCAATTCCAGCGTCACGAACTGGCCCGGCTTGTAGCGGAACCAGGTCTGGTTGTCGGAGCGGAAGGTGAAGGTCTTCACGTCGGGCGCCTCGTCGGTGACGCCGGTCACTTCCAGCACCTGCAGCCTGTCGTTCCAGGGCGCCATCTGGTCGAGATGGCGATAGAGGCCGAGGTCCGTCATCGCATTCATCCTCTTGTCCCTTTTGTTCTGCGCATGCCCAAAACCGCCGTCTTTAGCGATATGCCTAGGCAACGCTGCGCAGGGCCGGCCGGCCGCCTTCGGCAAGCCGTGGCCCGATGAAGGACGCGTACCACTCGACGAACTGGATCACGCCGCCCTCATGGAGCTCCGAATAGGGGCCTGGCTCGTAGGCCGGCGACAGGATGCCGAAGGCGTTTTCCTCGACGATGCGGCGATCCTGGTCGTTGGTCTCGGTCCAGACATGGGTGAGTTCTGCGAGATCGTAATCGACGCCCTCGACCGCATCCTTATGCACCAGCCATTTGGTCGTCACCGCCGTTTCCGTGGCGCTGATCGGCAGCACCCGGAAGGTGACGGCGTGGTCGCCCAGGATGTGGTTCCAGGTCGTCGGATAGTGGTAAAGCAGCAACGAACCGATGCGGTTGGTTGAAACGCTGTCGGAAAGGTTCCTCTCGACCGCGCGCTTTCCCGTCATCGTATAGCTGACGGCATCGCGCAGCAGCGGTGCGCGGGTCGCGCGATACTGGCCGGCCGGATCGATGCGGAACTTGCTCGGCAGGCCGGCCGCTTCGCATTTCGCCCAGTGCGCCAGCATCTCCGGATCGCTGTCGGCGCCTTGCACGCCGGTTACCGTCGGTGCTTCCGGGAAGGTCTTGCAGAGTTCGGGATGATTGCCGGCGCAATGATAGCATTCGCGGTTGTTTTCCCAGACCAGCTTCCAGTTGCCCTTCTCGATGATGGTGCTCTCGAAGGCGACTTTTGCCTCACGCAGCCGGTGCGGCAAAAGGTAGGGCTCGATCATCGCCCGCATCGGCGCGAAGTCGGCTGGCTCCTTGGCCAGGCAGATGAAGACATAGCCGGCGACGCTTTCGCAGGCGACCGGCTTCAGCCCGAACTGGCTCTTGTCGAACCCATCGGCCATCTGGCGGGCGAACAGCAGCCGGCCGTCGAGCTCGTAGGTCCATTGGTGATAGGGACAGACCAGCTTGGCGGCCGTGCCCTTGTCGGAATTGCAGACGCGGCTGCCGCGATGGCGGCAGGAATTGTGGAAGGCGTTGATCTTGCCCTGCTGATCGCGCACCAGCACGACCGGATAATCGCCGATCTGCGCGGTGATGAAGCTGCCCGGCTTGGGCAATTCGCAATCATGGCCGATGAACAGCCAGTCGCGATACCAGATCAACTCCATGTCCAGCTTGAAGTAGTCCGGGTCGGTGTAAAAGGGCTGTTCCAGCGAAAAGTCTTGTCTGCGGCTGCTCAAGAGCCTCAGCATGTCGTTGCGCGCGTCCATGTCCTGTCCTCAGTTTCAAGGACTGAACTGGTGGTGATTGAGGAAGGACTGGGCGCAGATCGGCGAAAAGCCGGACAAACACCATCCGCCTCTTGACCGCCCACCGCGATCAGTCGAGTTCTAGCGATCTCGGGCTGGTTTCCGGGCTCTGGAGTTGTCCTTGCGGACCATCGCGACACCTTCCCAGGCTTTAGCCCAGTGGTCTCCCGTTGCGACTTGAACTCCACCACCGTTGCGGGGGCAGCGCCGGAATCTGACCGGCTTCCCAATTCTCCGCTCCGTCGTCACGCAGCGGCACCTGAGATGCCTGATCTAATCACGACAGGCTTTGCGACATCGGCACGAAAGCGACATCGCATCCATGCGGCGCGACACGCATGCTGGATCGTCACGACAGGCTTGTAGCCGTTGGAATCGCCTTCTGTCGCCAAGCCGCGCCGGCACCGTCTTCGACCCCTTTGCCGGCAGCAAACAGGTTAACAGTTTCAAAAAGTGACTATTAGAGGAGTCTAAAATCGAACCGAACGGTTCGTTTCTGTTGACGGTGCGTGCAAGAGGCTGTGAACGCCGAGCCTCCGACACAGTTGGTGATCAGGATGCTGTTTCAAGGTAACTAGCTGATATCACAAGAGAAAATAAGAGATGCGGAAAGCGCTGGTACAATTTCAAGTGGTGGAGTCATGGTCCACGCTGAACAACTTCGTGATTGGAAACGGCAAGGGTGCTCTCCCACATCGGGGCTGTCCGGACGACGCGATTTAATCCCAAGACACGCCGCTAGATGGACGGAAAAATACTGGAGTACCAAAAAATGAAAAAGATCATTCTCACTGCCGCCGCCCTTCTGGCTGTTTCCGGCAGCGCCTTCGCTGGTAGCGACAATTACGGTTCGAACGGCGCCAACCAGCCTGCTGCCGCGGTGGACAGCTCGTACACCGCTTCCACCTCCACCAAGACGTCGGAGCCGGGTGCTCAAACGCCTGCTCAGGGCAGCGATCGCAACCTCTTCGGCCGCTAACGGCCTGTCCCCACGGACGGCGGGCTTGCCCGCCGATCCGGTAGAATTCAAGAAATTCAGGAGTGTCTAAAATGAACAAGATCCTTATTGCCGCCGCCGCCGTTCTGGCCATTTCCGGCAGCGCTTTTGCCAGCGACAACTATGGCTCCAACGGTGCCAACCAGCCTGCCGCCGCGGTGGACAACTCGTACACCGCGTCGGTCGACAAGTCGGCTCCTGCCAGCCAGGAGCCCGTCCAGCACGGCGCCGATCGCAACCTGTTCGGCAACAACTAACATCTCTTCAAGCAAGGACGGCGCGCTCAGCCCGCCCCTTGAATTCGAAAAAATCGGAGCACCAAAATGAAAAAGATTGTTCTTACCGCCGTCGCTCTTCTGATTGCCGCTGGCAGCGCCTATGCCGGCAACGACAACGTTGGCGACACCGACATCAACAAGCTGGCGACCGTCAACGTCGACACCTCGCATACGGGCTCGATCCGCAAGAGCGAATCGCCCGTCTACAAGCTGCTCAATTCGTCGGGCGACGTACAGAAGTCCGTCCCTCAGGGCGCAGACCGCAACCTCTTCGGCAACAACTAACCAGCCGTGGTAATATACAAAAGAGAGCGGCGGGCTTGCCCGCCGCTCTCTTTTTGCGTTGTCGAGACAGCTTGTGGTCTCAGGCGGCTTTTGCTTCCGCTTCCTGCAGGGCGAACGACCGTCCATCCGCATCGAAGATATGAAGATCTCCGGCATTGGCGGTCAGCCGCAGCGTCGAGCCGCGCTTGACCTCGACATTGCCCGGCAACTTGGTCACCAGCGGCAGGTCGGCACGGCCGATGTCGATATAGACCAGCTGAACCTCACCGAGCTGCTCGAGATAATCGACCGTCCCCTCGAACAGATAATCGCTACCACTGGCGATCGCGAGATCTTCCGGCCGCACGCCGAAGCTGACCGCCGCTCCCTTTGCCGAAGCAGGCGTTGCGATCGGTACCGTCGCCTTGCGTCCGCCGACATGACTGACGATGGTCGGATTGCCCGTCTTGTCGACCGTCGCCGGCAGGATATTCATGGCCGGTGAGCCGATGAACTGGGCGACGAAGAGGTTGCCGGGGTTCTTGTAGAGCTCCATCGGCGTGCCGACCTGCTCGATGTGGCCATCCTTCAGCACGACGATGCGGTCGGCCAGCGTCATCGCCTCGACCTGGTCGTGCGTGACATAGACCATAGTCGTGTTGGGCATCGATTCCTTGAGCTTGGCGATCTCGATGCGCGTGGCGACGCGCAGCGCCGCGTCAAGGTTCGACAGCGGTTCGTCGAACAGGAACACTTTCGGATTGCGCACGATGGCTCGGCCGATGGCGACACGCTGGCGCTGGCCGCCCGACATCGCCTTGGGCAGGCGATCGAGATATTTGGTCAACTGCAGGATCTCGGCCGCCTGCCGTACCCGCTTGTCAATCTCGGCCTTGCTTTCCTTGCCGATCTTCATCGAGAAGGCCATGTTGTCGTAGACGGTCATGTGCGGATAGAGCGCGTAGGACTGGAACACCATGGCGATGCCGCGCTTCGACGGCGGCACGTCGTTGACCACCTGACCGTCGATCCTGAGTTCACCCGAGGTGATTTCCTCAAGCCCGGCGATCGAGCGCAGCAAGGTGGACTTGCCGCAGCCCGACGGGCCGACGAAGACGATGAATTCGCCCGATTTGATGTCGAGGTCGATGCCGTGGAGAATGTTGAGATTGCCGTAGGACTTCTTCACTTGTCTCAAATTGACATCGGCCATTGATTTCCTCCAGTGATTCCTCGGATGTTTCAGCCTATGCGTCCGAACCAGGCGTCGTAACCGCCGAGTTCGACCGAACCGGTGCTCGCCCGCCCGGAAAACCCGTGTCCCACCAAAGGTTGCAGGGTTCGGTTGCCGAGGTCAACCTTCGTCGGCCTGGCGCCCAGATTGAAAACGCAGACGACCTCCTCATTGCCCGCCCGGCGGGTGAAGGCGACGGTGTCGCCCTCGCTTTCAATGAAGGTGATGTCGCCCTTTGCCAGCGCCGGATGGGCGCGGCGGAAGGCGAGAAAGCGCCGGTAATGCTCAAGCAGGGAGGTCTCGTCGCCTTGCTGCACGTTGACCGCCTGTGACAGATGCTTGGCCGGCACCGGCAGCCAGGGTTTTGCCGGGGAGAAGCCGCCATTCCTGGCGCCGCCATCCCACACCATGGGCGTGCGGCAGCCGTCGCGGCCCTTGAATTCCGGCCAGAAGCGGATGCCGTAGGGGTCCTGCAGATCCTCGAAGCGCAGGTCGGCCTCGCCGAGCCCGAGTTCTTCGCCCTGGTAGATGCAGACCGAGCCGCGCAGCGACATCAGCAATGCCGAGATGACCTTGAGATAGGCGGACGGGTCGGCTTCGTCGGCGGCCCAGCGCGAGGCCGGGCGCATCACGTCATGGTTGGAAAACGCCCAGCACGACCAGCCGTCGCTGGCGACCCTGCCAAAGGCTTCCAGCACCGAGCGCACCTTGGCGGCGCTGATCTTTTCCGGCGCCAGGAAGTCGAAGGAATAGCACATATGCACGCGCTTGCCGCCGGCGGTGTAGGCGGCGACCACGTCCAGCCCGCGCTGCGAATCGCCGACTTCGCCGACCGCGGCGGTCGCCGGATACTCGTCGAGCAGCGCCCTGAAGCGCTCGAGGAAAGCGAGGTTCTCCGGCCGGCTCTTGTCGTAGATATGATCCTGGTAGTTGTAGGGGTTGACCGCCGGCGCGGTCTGGTCGTTGCGCTCTTCCGGCGGCAGCGGCGGATTGTTTTCCAGCCCCTGGCTGTGGAAGTAGAAATTGATGGTATCGAGACGGAAGCCGTCGACGCCGCGCTCCAGCCAGAAACGGGTGACGTCGAGCAGCGCGTCCTGGACTTGGCGGCTATGGAAGTTCAGGTCGGGCTGCTCGGCCAGGAAATTGTGCAGGTAATATTGCTGGCGGCTGGTGTCCCATTGCCACGCCGAGCCGCCGAAGATCGACAGCCAGTTATTGGGCGGCGTGCCGTCGGGCCTTGCGTCGGCCCAGACATACCAGTCGGCCTTCGGATTGGTGCGGCTCGAGCGACTTTCCATGAACCAGGGATGGATATCGGCGGTATGCGACAGCACCTCGTCGATCATCACCTTGAGACCCAGCCGGTGCGCCTCCGCCGTCAGCGCGTCGAAGTCGGCCAGCGTGCCGAACATCGGGTCGACGTCACAATAATCCGAGACGTCGTAGCCGAAATCCTTCATTGGCGATTTGAAGAAAGGCGAGATCCAGATGGCATCCGCGCCAAGGGCCGCAATGTAGGGCAGCCTGCCGATGATGCCCTTGAGGTCACCGATGCCGTCGCCGTTGGAGTCCTGATAGCTGCGCGGATAGATCTGGTAGATCACCGCGCCCCGCCACCAGTCGCGATCGATGGCGGGATCTGGTTTCGAAGTCGCCTTCAAAGCCGAGTGCATTGTCTCAACCTCCTTTCACCGAGCCGGCCAGCAGCCCGCGGACGAAATAACGCTGCAGCGAGAAAAAGACGATCAGCGGCACGATGATGGTGATGAAGGCCGATGTCGTCAGGATCTCCCAGTTGCCGCCACGCGAGCCGAGCAGCGCATTGAGCTTGGCCGTCAGCACGATCTGGTCGGGCGCCGTTCCGAGGAAAACCATTGCCACCAGGAGATCGTTCCATACCCACAGGAATTGGAAGATGGCGAAGGAGGCAAGCACCGGGAAGGACAGCGGCAGCACGATCTTGACGAAGATCTCGAAATCGCTGGCGCCGTCGATGCGCGCCGATTCCATGATCTCGCGCGGCAGGCCGGCAATGTAGCTTCGAAGCAGATAGATGGCGAAGGGCAGGCCGAAACCGGTATGCGCCAGCCAGATGCCGAGATAGGTCTTGGACGGCACGCCGAAGAACGTCCCGACGCCGTTGTAGAGCTTCAGGAGCGGGATGAGCGACATCTGCAGCGGCACCACCAGCAGGCCGATGACGACAGCGATCAAGAGCGCGCGGCCTGGAAAGCGCATCCAGGCCAGCGCATAGGCGGCAAACGCCGCGATCAGGATAGGGATGACGGTCGCCGGGATGGTGACCGTCAGCGAATTCATGAAGGAGCGGCCGATGCCTTCGGAGAACAGCACGGTCTGATAGTTTTCGGGGGTGAATTTCGGCGGCGCCGACGAAGCGTAGTAGATGCGCTGGCCCCGATCGCCCTCGAATGCCTTGGGCGAGGCCATGACGAAGCTGCCGTCGGCGTTGAGTTGCAGGGTGACGCCGTCGCCGAGATCGGCTGATGTGCCGGCAGGATACTGCGTCGGTGCCGCCGCCTTGACGCCGAAGGCGCTTATCGCGCGCTTGGCCCCGTCGCCGAAGATATTGCCCTGGAGAACGAACTTGCCGTCCTTTTCTGCTTGTGTCGAGGCGGCCGGCAGTCGCCCGGCTTCTGTTTGGCTGGAACTGGCGAAGGAATTCCACCAGCCCGAGGCGATGATCTGGTCCTTGTCGCGCAGCGACGAGACGAGGATGCCGAGCGTCGGGATGGTCCAGATCACCACGAAGACGAGCACCGCGATATGGACGCCGAAACGGCTGGCGAACGAATTTCCGGTTGCGACGGCCATCTCAGTGCCCTCCCGTCTCTTTGTTGGCCTGGCGAATGTTCCAGATCATGATTGGAATGACAGCGATCATGATAATGATGGCAATGGTCGCGCCGCGGCCAAAATCGCCGCCGCCGCGGAACATCCAGTCGAACATCAGATTGGCCAGCACCTGGCTGTTCCATTGACCGTTGGTCATGGTCAGGACGATGTCGAACACTTTCAGAACCAGGATGGTGATGGTGGTCCATACCACCGCGATGGTGCCCCAGATCTGCGGCACCATGATCTTCCAGAAGATCTGGAATGGGTTGGCGCCGTCGATGACCGCGGCTTCCAGTGTTTCTTCGGGGATGCCGCGCAGCGCCGAGGACAGGATGACCATGGCGAAGCCGGTCTGGATCCAGATCAGGATGACCATCAGGAAGAAGTTGTTCCAGAACGGCAGCGATATCCAGACCTGCGGCTGGCCGCCGAAATACTGGATGATGGCGTTGAGCAGTCCGATCTGGATCTGGCCCTCGCCACGATATTCGTAGATGAACTTCCAGATCACGCTGGCGCCGACGAAGGAGATCGCCAGCGGCAGGAAGATCAGGCTCTTGGCGATCGTGCCCCACCATATCTTGTCGGTGAGTACGGCGATGATCAGGCCGAGGAAGGTGCAGGCCGCCGGCACCACCGCCAGCCACAGGATGTTGTTGCGGATGGCGTTTCGCAGATCCGGATCGCGCAGCGCCCACTCGTAGTTGGCGGACCCCACGAAACTCGTGCCGCCGCGGTCGAAGAAAGACAGCCACAGCGTCGCGATCACCGGGTAAATCAGGTAGATGGTCAGGATGATCAGCGCCGGACCCACGAATAACCAGGGCCGCACCAATCCCTGCCGGCGCAGATTGTTAACGGCGGTCGTCCCGGACACCCCGCGCGCGGGGAAGATCAGGTCGAGCAGTTTGTTGGCGCCCCAGAAATAGGCGACGCAGCCGCCGACGCCGATGATGATGACGAATATTGCCGAGAAAATCTGAGCCGCCATGGGTCCCTCTCCCTGCGCGTGACCGGCTAGCGATGCTGGCGACCGATGCGCTGACTTTCAGTTATTCGGAACAATCGAAACGCGAAGCTTCCGGCATGCACCGCCAGTCGGATCCGGGCCATGGCCCGGATCCACTAGCAAGATCAGGAAGGGTTAGGTCGCGCCGGAGCGGCCTATTTGATGGCGTCCCAGCTCTTCTGGATGTCGGTGGCGACGTCCTGGGCGGACTTGCCGCCGACCAGGTCGATCATGCCGGTCCAGAACGAACCGGCGCCCACCTTGCCGGGCATCAGGTCGGAGCCGTCGAAGCGCACCGTCGTGGCGCCGACCAGGATCTCGCCCTGCTTCTTCAACGCATCGCTGCCATAGGCGTCCTTGTTGGCGCCTTTGAAGGGGGTGACGAAGCTCTTCTGCGCCATCCACAATTCATGCGCGAGCGGCATCTGCAGGAACTTGATGAATTCGCGCGACGCCTTGGAATCCTTGGTGATCATCACCAGCGTCCCGGCCACTTCCAGCGGCGTCCCGAGTTCCGGCTTGGAGGCGTAGGGCGGATAGGGGAAGAAGTCCGCATCCTGGCCAAGCTTCACGCCCTCCGGGAAGAAGGAAGGGATGAACGATGCCTGATGGTGCATGTAGCACTTCGGCGGCACGGTGAAGAGGCCCTTCGGGCTGTCGCGGAAGTCGGTCGCCGCGACCGCCTTGGCGCCGCCGTCGACCATCTTGTCGTCGGTGGCGATCTTGCCGAAGATGTCGATGGCGTTGACCACTGCCGGATCGGTGAACGGGATCTCGTTCTTCACCCACTTGTCGTAGACTTCAGGCGGCTGCGTCCTGAGCATGATATCCTCGACCCAGTCGGTCGCCGGCCAGCCGGTCGCGCCGCCCGAGCCAAGGCCGATGCACCAGGGCTTGCCGCCATCGGCGATGATCTTCTTTTCGAGCTCGGCCAGTTCTTCCTGCGTCTTCGGCACCTTGTAGCCGGCTTCCTCGAAATTGTCGGGCGAGTACCAGACAAGCCCCTTCACGTCGATCTTGTAGGGAAAGGCATAGAAGCCCGGCTTGCCGTCCTTGCCCGTATAGGTGCCGAGCTTGGCCCAGGAGTCGCCGGCGGCGTAATTCTCCTTGACCCAGGCCGCGACGTCGTCGCCGAGCGGGGTCAGCACGCCCTTGGAAGCAAGGTCCTGGATGAGGCCCGGCTGCGGCAGGACGGCGATGTTGGGCGGGCTGCCGGCCTGGGTGTCGATGACGATCTGCTGTTCGTAATTCTCGGACGAGGAATATTTGACCTCTGCGCCGGTGGCCTCGGAGAAATAATCGAGTACCGACCGGACAAGCGCCTCGTCCTCGCCACGCCATGGGCCGAAGATCGACAAGGTCTCACCCTTGAGGTCGACTTTCTTGAGGTCTTCATAATTCGCCCAGTGAAAGTGCTGATCTTCGCCGGGCTTGAACTTCAGTTCGGCCTGCGCGGGCGCGCTCAGGGCGAACGCGGCAGACGCAACGCCCAGCAAAAGCAACTTCTTCATCGGTATTCCTCCCAGTGGGTCACACATACAGGACGGAACCTCCATTCCGCCCGCCGACGCCGCAGGACTGTGACTCACTCGCAAGGGAACCGCAACCTTTCGAAGAGTCTTCCAAAGCGCTTTGGCTTTGCCGATCTCGCCATTGAATCGATCAGGAGTCAAGAGTGCTCGCGAACTAATCGATTTAATTGCCAGCAGTCTGCGCTCGAAAGGTGCGTCGCAACATGCTTTTTTGGCGGTGCAACAGCAATTTCTGTTTCAAAGCGGGCCCCCGCACGCATATGGTCTCCGCGATGTGGCCGCATCTCGGTTAGTGTTTGGTCGGTTCAATCTAAAAGCGCTTTGAGGCAGGGAGGCCTCTCGTGAACCTCAAGCAACTCGCACATATGCTGGCGCTTTCGCAGACAACGGTAAGCCGGGCGCTGAACGGCTATCCCGAAGTCAACGAGGAAACCCGCAGGCGCGTCATGGACGCCGCCAAGCGCCACGGCTATCGTCCCAATCCGAGCGCGCGTCGGCTGGCCACGGGCAAGTCCGGAATGATCGGCTACGTGCTGCCGACGGGTGCCGCCGTCGACATCGACCCCCACTTCGTCGAATTCCTGTCCGGCCTCGGCGACTATGCCCGCTCGCACGAACTCGACCTTGTCCTGTCCCCGACCGACGCCGACGATCAGGAGACGACCTACCGGCGCGTCGTCGCCAACCGGCAGGTCGATGCCGTCTACATCTCTTCGCCCAGGCCCGCCGACCGGCGTGTGGCGCTGGTCAATACGCTCGGCATTCCCTTCATCGTCCATGGCCGCAGCGAGGGCTTGGACTTCGACTATCCCTTTCTCGACATCGACAATGAAGGCGCTTTCCACGAGGCCGCCCGGCTGCTCGTCCAGCTCGGCCACCGGCGGCTGGCGCTGATCAATGGCGATGACGGGGAAACCTTCGCCATTCATCGCGAGCGCGGCCTGCGCCGGGCACTGGCAGCAAGCGGCCTGACATTGAACGATCGCCATGTCTGCTCCGTCGTCATGACCGAGGAGAACGGCTATCGCGCCGCCCGGCGCCTGCTTGAACAGGACGGCGCGCCGACGGCAATCGCCTGCTCCAGCCTGATCATGGCGCTCGGCGTCGTGCGCGCGGTGCGCGACCTTGGCCTCAGCATTCCCGGCGACATCTCGCTGATCGCCCATGACGACGTCTTTCCCTGGCTGAAGCCGGAGAATTTTTCCGTGCCGCTGTCGACGACGCGCTCGTCGATCCGGCTGGCCGGCGCACGCATCGCCGAGCGGCTGGCGGCGCGGATATCGGGACTGGAGGAGGGTGCGCGCGGCGAGGTCTGGCCGGTCGACCTGGTGGTCAGGGGATCGGTCGCCGGCGCGCCGGCCTAGGGTCGCCCCCAAGACAGAGTGCCCTCTTGACCCCGCATTAGCGCGCTTATCCCAACATGGCCGGATGAAAATCGATCAGCCAAACGCGGTTTTCGGCCGGCGCGGGCGCGAAGCCAGCGTACCGGCTGCCTTGGCAGGCCGCACGGTCGAACCGACGCGCACCATAGGCCATCTTGTGTGTCTGCTTGGCTTAGTGGCGTTCCTGCTCACCGGCCGGCGCTGTCTTCTGGACGTTGCCTGGCATCGAAAAAATGAATCTGGAAGCCGGGCGAGCAGAGCGGAAAGTGGTCGAGATCGTCAACCAGCCGATTACGCATCTGCCCCGCTCCGGGCCGGTCTCGGCATTTGCGCCAGGCTGGTTTCACCCGGGCGCCACAACCCCGGACTTCAACAATGTTGATGTCCGTTCCACACAGGAACTCACCTATGAAGGCCATGTCACGTCAGACCTGAACCCCACCGAAATGTTCATCGGAAGTGAACTCGAATTCAACGTCATGACCAAATATTTCTATTCCGATCGAATGCTGCCCAAGAAGCGGTTGTCCAACTCGGAAATGATCGAGATCAATGGCCTTTACCGGGTTATTGGCAGCGATGAGCAGGCGGTATTAATGCGATGGCTGGCAATAATCGGTTTGGCTGTCGTCGGGCTTTGTCTTGGAGTCGCGTTGCTTCTGCTATTCCGTCGAACCCGGCAACTGGCGACAGGTTGATCGGCCGCAGATCGACGAAATCGACGCCTGAAGCGAAAAACCTACTCCCTCACGGCGTCGGCCGCCTTAAGATCCAGCAGCCCGTAGCCGAAATCATTGTCGCGCCCCTTGGGCCCGAGATCTCTCGCCGTCACTGCAAGTGCCTTCTCGATGTCGTTGGCCGAGCGGTCGGGCGTGGCGTGGATGAGGTTGGCGATGGCGCCGCTGACGATCGCCGCGGCAAACGAGGTGCCCGTCACCACGTCCGAGCCGGCGCCGCTCGGTGCCACCATCTCGACGCCCGGCGCCGAGATGAAGACATAAGCGCCGCGATTGGCCTGCGGCATCAGTCCGTCACTGGCGTCGGTGGCCGTCACCGCGATGACACCGTCAAAGGCGGCCGGATAGCCATAGGGCGCCTTCGGGCCGTTGTTGCCGGCGGCGGCGACCAGCACCATGCCGAGCGCCCGTGCATTACGGCAGGCGGCGCCGAGCAGGTCGTTTTTCGGGCCGACGAAGCTCATATTGATGATGCTGACATTCTGGTCCGCCGCCCAGTCGAGCGCCGACAGGATGACGTCCATGGTCGACTTGCCGCCCTCGAAGGCACGCGCGTGGTAGATTTTCGCGCCCGGCGCCATGCCTTCCAGCGGGCCGACGCCGGCAATCAGACCATCGATCGAAGTGCCGTGGTCGCGCTTTTCGATCGGGACGTCGGGCATCGCGTCGAACTGCGCGGCGATGACCCCGGCCAGAGCCGGATTGGTATCGTCGATGCCGGTATCGATGACGGCGACACGCACGTTCTCGCCACTGGCCTGTTTGGCGTCGAGCGCGATACGGTCGAAGGCATAGTTGACGATGCCGGCCGCCTGCTGCAGCGAATAGATATGATTGGGCTCGCGGCGCTGCGTGCGGCCGTCGGCGGCAAGCTGCGCCAGCACGACGCCGACGGGGCGCCCATCGGGAATGCCGAAACGCACCAGCGTGGTGCCGAGCAGCCGGGACTGGCGCTGCGAGCGCACTTCAAGGCCGAAGGAAGCGGCGATCCGCTGCACGGCTTCGGCATCGCCATCGACGGTCACCAACACCTCGTCGGGTACGAAGTCGCCGGTCACGGCGCGTCGCGACTGGACGGCGATGAGATCGGTCGGCGAGATGATCGGGCCACCGGACGGCGAGCCTGCCTGGTTCCCGGCGGGGGCTGTCGCGGGCTCCGGTCGTGGTGTCGGAACCGGTGCAGGAAGGGCGACCGGGTTGGGGAAGAGGTCGACAATCAAGGCGGGCAGAAAAACGGCGCCGGCCTGGGCCGCACCCGACCCACCCTTATCGCCGCCGTCCTTGACGCAGTCGGCCGCGGCCGCCTTGGCCTCGTTGCTGCAATCGATTTTCGTCCGGTCGGGAGTGGCATCGTTGCTCTGCGCCGAGGCAGGCACGGCGGCGATTGTCATCGCCGCCGCCAGGATAGCCGCAAATCGAATGACCGCCTCAACCGCCATCAACAGGTTTCCTTCCCTCGATCACAGCCTCCGCGAAAGGCTGGGCGGCAATAAGGCCCCGCAGTTTCTCATAGTCGGCGGCTGTCGTCGCCGGAATGGCGAGCCTGAAGACGCCGTCGGCGGTCGGCCCGCCGATGATCTTGAGCTTGTTGGCGTCGAGAAAGGCCGCAATATCGGCCATCCTGGCATCCGGCTTGAATTTGATCAGCGCGAACGGCAATTTGGCCAGATCGTCTTGTGCGCCGGCGATCTCGAAATTGCCGCCCTTGCCGCCAGGCTGCACCAGAGACTGGACCGCGATCAAGGCCAGCAGGACCGCTGCCGCCGCCCAGGCGACGCCGACCGGCACCGCCATAAGACGGCCCCAGGTCTGCGCCAACCAGGACGCGCTTGCGGGCGCCCGAACCGGCCCTGCCTCCGCGTCGAGCGCCTTGGCGAAGCGGCTGAGCGCATCGGCCGGCGGGCGGATCGCCTCATTGGCCGCCGCCGTGCCGGAGAACTCGGCTTCCGCCTCGCCGAGCGCCACAAGTGCCGCCGGATCGGTGGCCAGCCATTCTTCGATGGCTTCCAGATCCGAACCTTCGAGCGAACCGTTCAGGTAAAACGGCAGCAGCGTTTCCATTTCGTCGCGGCGCGACATCTTTTCAGCGGCGCTCATGGCCACCCCCTGTCGTAACCGGCGGCCTTCAAGGCTTCGCCGAGTTTCTTGCGGGCGTAGAACATACGGGTCTTGACGGTCGCGACCGGGATGCCGAGCACCTGTGCGATCTCGGTCACCGATTGCCCTTGATAATAGGCGAGGTCGATCACCGTGCGGTGCTCCTCGGGCAAGGCGTCGATGAGGCGGCGCAAGGCGGCGGCCTTGTCCTCCTTCATGGTGACGACCTCAGGCGTGTCGGCGCTATCGGGCACCGCCGCGGCGGCCTCGTCGTCGATCCAGTCTTCCTTCTTCTTGCGCAGCAGCGAGAGCGCCTTGAAGCGGGCGATGCCGAGCAGCCATGTCGAGACTTCGGACCGCCCTTCGAAGCTCGGCGCCTGGCGCCACAGTTCGAGGAACACTTCGTTCGCGATATCGTCAGCCATCATTTCCGATCCCGTCTGGCGCGCCACGAAGCGGTAGACCCGCGCGTGATGACGCATGAACAGGAGCCGCACGGCGGCTCGGTCGCCCTTCGCGACCCGGTCGACAAGCGCGCGATCGGTTTCCGTCGCCGCCGTCATGGCCGGTCGAGCCGCCTGGCTCCTGTCCGCTCTGTCGCCGATCGATCCAAAAAGGTTCATCCTCCGCCAAGGAATTCTGGGAGGCTAACCGAAGAGCGGGACGGTTGCCAGAGCATCCCTTCTCGCCATTTACGGGGAGAAGGTGCCGGCAGGCGGATGAGGGGCGGCGCCAGCCACTCAATCAGGACAGAAAAGCCTTCGCCTTCATCGTCGCCGGCACCGGCACGCCAAGCCGGCTCAGAACCGTTGGCGCCAGTTGCAACTGGTCGAGCAGCGTATCGGCTTCCGGCCCTTCGCCCTGTCCGAAATAATACAGCGCGAAATCCTGCATCTGGTCGTCATGGCCGCCATGGTGGCCGCGGTCGGTCTGGCCGTGGTCGGCGGTGACCATGACCTCGTAGCCGGCTTCGATCCAGCCCGGCAGGAAGGCCGCCAGCATGCCGTCCATGGCGTAGCAGGCATGGTCCATCTCGTGGCAGTCATGGCCGAAACGGTGGCCCATCGAGTCCAGCGTGCAGGTGTGCAGGACACCATAGTCGATGCCGTGGCGCCGGGTGAGCATGGTCAGCGTCGCGAACAGGTCGACATCGCTCGGCGTCATCTGGTTCTTGAGATTGTAGCCGGTCATGGTGTGGAATCGGCCATGCGTGATCGGGCCGTCCGGCTCGTCATATTCCATGTCCTCGACGAGGTCGAACGGGTAGGAGCGGAAGAATTCGGACCAGTAGGAATGGGTGACCGCGCCGGTCTTGCCGCCGGCCTTGCTGACTTCCGAGAAGATGTCGGGCTGCACGACGCGAAAGCGGTTCTCGTTGGACAGGATGCCGTGCACCTGCGGCGACACGCCGGTGTGGATCGAGGCATAGCAGCAGGCCGAGGTCGACGGCAGCACCGAGCGCATCTTCCACACTCGTGCCCCGCCCGACTGCACCCAGCCTTCGAGATTGCCCATCAGCCGGCGCCAGTTCCGGTAGGGAACGCCATCGAGGATGATCAGTAGAAGCTTGGATTGGATCGCCACGGGTTGCTCCATGCGATTGTCTGTTGAAACGAGTGCGCCGCGTGTCGTTCAGACACGCGGCGCTTTCGCTATGAGACAGATGTCAGGCGTTCAGCCAGCATTCTCCCAGCGCGTACCCATCCATCATTTCGCCGATCGGGTTCTTGACCCATCCGCTGATCTTGTTGGTGGCGGCCGCGTCGATGAACTGGTTGAAGAAGGGCACGATCAATCCGCCTTCATCGCGCATCATCACCGCCATGTCGTGGTAGATCGCCTTGCGCTTGTCCTGGTCGAGTTCGCCGCGCGCCGCGAACAGCATCTTGTCGAATTCCGGCCGCTTGAAGCGCGTGTCGTTCCAGTCCGCCGTCGAGACATAGCCGGTGGAATACATCTGGTCCTGCGTCGGGCGTCCGCCCCAGTAGGAAAGAGAGAAGGGCTGCTTGTTCCAGACTTCCGACCAATAGCCGTCGCCCGGCTCGCGCTTGATCTCGATCTTGATGCCCGCCTTTGCGCAGGACTGCTGGTAGAGCTGGGCGGCGTCGACGGCGCCGGGGAAGGCGACGTCGGAGGTGCGCAGCAGGATGGAGCCGCTGTGGCCCGATTTCTTGTAGGCTGCCGCGGCCTTTTCCGGGTCGAACTTGCGCTGTTCGATGGCTGTAAATAGCGGATAGGCCTCGTTGATCGGGAAGTCGTTGCCGACCGAGCCGTAGCCGCGCAGGATCTTCTCAAGCATTTCGTCGCGGTCAATGGCGAGCTTAAGCGCCATCCTCAGATCATTGTTGTCGAACGGTGCGGTGTCGCAGAACATGTTGAACGGGTAATAGCCCCGGCCCGACACGTTCTCGATGCTGACGCCTGGAATGCGCTTGACCAGGTCGACGACCTTCGGCTCGATACGGTTGATCATGTGGACCTGGCCGCCCTGCAGCGCCGCCAGCCTGGCCGTGGCGTCGTTGATGACGACGATCTCGATCTGGTCGGCATGCCCCGCCTTGTCGCCACGCCAGTAATTGGCGAAGCGCTCGCCGCCATGGCGCACGCCGGGCTGGTTGACGGTGACTTTGTAGGGACCGGCGCTGATGCCCGCGTTGGGGTTGTCCTTGCCGCCATTCGGCTGGATGACGAGATGGTAGTCGGCCATCAGATAGGGGAAATCGGCGTCGGCGTCGCCGAGCGTGACGATGACTTCCTTGCCGCTGGCTTTGATGCCCTTGATGTTCTTGAGAACGCCGAGCGCGCCCGACTTCGATTTCTCGTCGGCATGGCGCTCGAGCGTGGCGGCGACGTCTTCGGCGGCAACGGTCTTGCCATTATGGAATTCGATGCCGTCGCGCACCTTGATAGTCCAGGTCTTGGCGTCCTTGGATGCGCCGATCTCCTCGGCAATCAGGTGAGTCAGGCTGTTGTCCGGCATCAGCCGGACCAGATATTCGCCCCACTGCTTGCAAAAACTGTAGGTGACCTGGCTGAGGTTCAGCGCTGGATCGAGGCTGTTGGTCGATTCGCCGCCCTGCAGGCCGGCCTTGAGGACGCCGCCCTTGACAGGCGTCTGTGCGAAGGCCCTGCCGGCCAGCGTCGTGGCCAGCGCCGCCGACATGCCCAGTGCCGCGGTACGGCCAAGGAAGTCGCGGCGCGATATCCGGCCCCGGCCGGCGAGTTCAGCGAGATGGTCGAGTTCAGTTTTCATGTCCTACCCCTTGTTGAAAACAACGTCGCACCAGTGGCGCCCGTCCAAAGGACGTGTGGCGTCCTAGTATTGCATGCGGATGACGGCCGCCATCTCCCCTGGCTGGCGGATCGCCGGCTGGCTAGAGCAATTCCAAAAGTGTGAACGGTTTCCGTCCGGAATTGCGTAAAAACAAAGAGATAGAGCAGTTCATCGTTTCCGTGAAACGGTGAACCGCGCTAGTTCCCCGCGCTGGCCATGCGCCGCCCCTTGATCGCCTTTTCCAGCCAGCCGATCTCCATCTCCGGGACCGATGACAAGAGAAGGTCGGTGTAGTCATCGAAGGGGGGCGTCAGCACCTTGCTTTTCGAACCATAGCGCACCACCTCGCCGCGATACATCACCGCGATCGAATCGGCGATCGACTTCACCGTCGCCAGATCGTGGGTGATGAACAGATAGGCGACGTTCTCCTCCTTCTGCAGTTCAAGCAGAAGCTTCAGGATGCCGTGCGCCACCAGGGGGTCAAGCGCCGAGGTCACCTCGTCACAAATGATCAGCTTGGGTTTTGCCGCGAGCGAGCGGGCGATGCAGACACGCTGCTTCTGGCCGCCGGAAAGCTCGGCCGGGTAGCGGTCGACAAAGCCCTTGCCCATTTCGATCTTGTCGAGCAGTTCGGCGACGCGGGCATCGCGCTGCCTGCCGCGCATGCCGAAATAGAATTCGAGCGGCCGGCCGATGATGGTGCCGACGGTCTGGCGCGGGTTCATCGCCACGTCGGCCATCTGATAGATCATCTGCAGCTGGCGCAGGTCTTCCTTCGGCCGGTCGGCAAGCCGGTTGGCCAAGGGGCGCCCGTCGAATGTAACGGTGCCTTGCTCGGGCGGCAAAAGTCCGGTTATGGCGCGCGCCAGCGTCGACTTTCCGGAGCCGGATTCGCCAACCACGGCCAGCGTCTGGCCGGGGTAGATGTCGACCGAGACGTTCTTCAGCACCTTGACGTGGCCGCCGCCATAGGCGGCGGTCACGTTCTTGACCGACAGGAACGGCGCGGTGCCGGGTTTTTGTTCGGCATGTTCGATCTCGTGCACCGAAACCAGCGCATTGGTGTATTCCTGCCGCGGTTCCTTGATGATCTGGCGGGTGCCTCCCCATTCGACCAGCCGGCCGTGACGCAGCACCATGATCTCGTCCGAAACCTGGGCGACGACGGCCAGGTCGTGCGTGATGTAGAGCGCCGCCACATGGGTGTCGCGGATAGCATCCTTGATCGCCGCCAGCACGTCGATCTGCGTCGTCACATCGAGCGCCGTGGTCGGCTCGTCGAAGACGATCAGGTCAGGCTCCGAGCACAGTGCCATCGCCGTCATCACACGCTGCAGCTGGCCGCCTGAAACCTGGTGCGGAAAGCGTTCGCCGATGGCTTCCGGGTTGGGCAGGCTGAGCTTCTTGAACAACGCGACGGCGCGCTTCTCGGCCTCCGCTCGTGTCGCCGTTCCGTGCAGCAGCGTGGCTTCCACCACCTGGTCCATCAGCCTGTGCGCGGGATTGAAAGCGGCCGCCGCCGACTGCGCGACATAGCAGACCTCGCGACCGCGCAGCTTGCGAAAGTCCTCCTTGCCGCCCTTGAGGATGTCGCGGCCGTTGAGGAGCACCTCGCCGCCGGTGATGCGCACGCCACCACGGCCATAGCCCATGGATGACAGGCCGATGGTCGACTTGCCGGCACCGGATTCGCCGATCAGGCCGAGCACCTTGCCCTTCTCCAGTGTCAGCGAGACGTCGTGCACCAGCGTGATGGTCTTCGGCGCCTCACCGGGCGGATAGACCGTCGCCTCGATGCGCAAATTGCGGATGTCGAGCAGAGGGGTGGACTTTGCCTTGCCGTCGGCCATCACCCGCGTCCTCCCTTCAGGCTTGTCGTGCGGTTCAGCACCCAGTCGGCGACAAGATTGACCGAGATCGCCAGCGCCGCGATCGCGGCCGCGGGAATGAGCGCTGCGCCTATGCCGAACACGATGCCGTCCTTGTTCTCCTTCACCATGCCGCCCCAGTCGGCGTCCGGCGGCTGCACGCCAAGGCCGAGAAAGGAAAGCGTCGACAGGAACAGCACCGCGTAAATGAAGCGCAGGCCGAGCTCGGAGATCAGCGGCGACAACGCGTTGGGCAGGATTTCACGGAAGATGATCCAGACGCTGCCCTCGCCGCGCAGCTTGGCGGCTTCGACATAGTCCATGACGTTGATGTCGACGGCGACCGCGCGCGACAAACGATAGACGCGCGTCGAGTCGAGAATGCCCATCACCAGGATCAGCGTCACCAGGTTGGTTGGCAGCACCGAGAGCACCACCAGGCCCATGATCAGTGTCGGGATCGACATCAGGAGGTCGACGAGGCGCGACAAGATTGTGTCGAACCAGCCGCCGAACACCGCAGCCGAAAAGCCAAGGATGGCGCCGAGCGAGAACGACAGCGCGGTGGCCAGCACCGCGATGAACAAGGTGATGCGGGCGCCATAGATCATCCGGGACAGCAAATCGCGGCCGAGATTGTCGGTGCCCAGCCAATGCCCCGCCGACATCGGCTCCCAGACATCGCCCACAATTTCGGCGTTGTCATGCGGCGAAATCCACGGCGCGAAGATCGCCGCCAGCACGAACAGTACCGTCAGGATAATGCCGATCAACGCGGGGATGGGGATGCGTTTGATATCGAGCATGCCCGCCCCCTATTTCGGATGTCGCAGACGCGGATTGGCGACGATCGCCGCTATGTCCGCGATGATGTTGAGACTGATGTAGACGGCGGCGAAGATCAGGCCGACGGCCTGTACCACCGGCACGTCACGCTTCGTCACGTGATCGACGAGATATTGTCCCATGCCGGGATAGACGAAAATCACCTCGACCACGACGACGCCGACGATGAGATAAGCGAGGTTGAGCATGACGACGTTGATGATCGGTGCGATGGCATTGGGGAAGGCGTGCTTGCGGATGACGTTGAACGCTGACAGGCCTTTCAGTTCCGCCGTCTCGACATAGGCCGACTGCATGACATTGAGGATCGCAGCTCGCGTCATGCGCATCATGTGGGCGAGCACCACCAGCGTCAGCGCCGTCGCCGGCAGCGCGATCGCCTGCATCCGCTCACCGAATGGCATGCCTTCATAGACGGTCGAGATGCCGGGAAAGATCTGCCACTTCACGGCGAAGAAATAGACCAGCACATAGCCGATGAAGAATTCCGGGAAGGAGGTCGAGGCGAGCGCCAGGCCGGAGATCAGCTTGTCGACCCAGCCATTGCGGTAGCGCACCGCGATCAGCCCGAGAATGATGGCCAGCGGTACAGCCACGATCGCCGCCCAGAAGGCGAGGAACAGTGTGTTCCACAAGCGCGACTTGATCGAGGTCGCGATATCCTGCCCGCTCGACATCGCAGTGCCGAGGTCGCCGGTCAAGACGCCGCCGAGCCAATGGAAATACCTGACATAGGCCGGGTCGTTCAGCCCAAGCTGCTCGCGCAAATTGGCCAGCGACTCGGGTGTCGCCGATTGTCCCAAAATGGCTTGCGCGACGTCGCCGGGCAGGATCTGCGTGCCGGCGAAGATCAAGACCGAGATGGCCAACAGAAGCAGGATGCCCAGCGCAATGCGCTGGGCAATTAGTTTCAGGATGGGTGAAGACATCTCTGCAAAGCCGGACTCAGGCCTGCAGCCAGCACTTCGCCAGGGCGTAGCCGTTCATCAGCTCCTGATGCGGGTCGTCCACCCAGCCATCGACCTTGGCGCCGGTGGCGTCGATGAACTGGTTGAACATCGGCAGGATCAGGCCGCCTTCGTCGCGCACCATGACAGCCATGTCGTGGTACATCTGCTTGCGCTTGGCCTCATCGAGTTCGGCACGAGCCGCCAGCACCATCTTGTCGAAATCCGGGCGCTTGAAACGCGTGTCGTTCCAGTCGGCTGTCGACAGATAGGCGGTCGAGTACATCTGGTCCTGCGTCGAGCGGCCGCCCCAATAAGAAGCGCAGAAGGGCTGCTTGTTCCAGACTTCGTTCCAGTAGCCGTCGCCGGGCTCGCGCTTGAGCTCGATCTTGATGCCCGCCTTGGCCGCGCTCTGCTGGAAGAGCTGTGACGCGTCGACAGCGCCCGGGAAGGCAACGTCCGAGGTCCTGAGCAGCACGGTGCCGTCATGGCCAGATTTCTTGTAGTGGAACTTGGCCTTGTCGGGATCATACTTGCGCTGCTCGATCTCGCTGAACAGCGGATAGGACGCGTTGATCGGGAAGTCGTTGCCGAGCGAGCCGTAGCCGCGCAGCACCTTGGTCAGCATCTCCTCGCGGTCGATCGCCAGCTTCAGCGCCATCCTGAGGTCGTTGTTGTCGAACGGCGCCGTGTCGCAATGCATGATGAACACGTAGTGGCCGGGGCCAGCGTGGTTGCGGATGGTGACGCCCGGCACGCGCTTGATCAGGTCGACGATCTTCGGCTCGACGCGGTTGATCATGTTGACTTGGCCGCCCTGCAGTGCTGCCGTGCGCGCCGTCGCGTCGTTGATGACGATGACTTCGATCTGGTCGGCATGGCCCATCTTGTCGCCCTGCCAGTAATTGGCGAAGCGCTCGCCGCCATGGCGCACGCCCGGCTCGTTGGTCTTGACCACGTATGGACCGGCCGAGATGCCGGCGTCGGGCTTGTCCTTGCCGCCATTGGGCTGCACGATCAGGTGATAGTCGCTGAGCAAATACGGAAGGTCGGCGTTGGCTTCCTTCAGCGTCAGCACCACTTCCTTGCCGCTGGCCTTGATGGTCTCGATGCCCTTCATATAGCCGAGCGCGCCGGATTTCGATTTCTCGTCCGAATGGCGCTCGAGCGTGGCGGCGACGTCTTCGGCGGTCACCGTCTTGCCGTTGTGGAATTCGACGCCGTCGCGGATCTTCAACGTCCAGGTCTTCGCATCGTCCGAGGAGCCGATCTCTTTGGCGATGCGGTTCTCGAGCTTGCCGTCCGGCGACAGCTCGACGATCAATTCGCCCCAGCACTTGCCGAAAGCGAACGGCACCTGCGTCATCATCAGCGCCGGATCGAGGCTGTTGGTGGATTCACCGCCGACCAGGCCGGCCTTCAGCGTACCGCCCTTGACCGGACCCGCCGCGCGCGCAGCGCTTGAAAGCAGCGCGTTGGCGAAGGGTGCGGCGATGCCGAGCGCGGCCGCCCGGCCGAGAAAATCACGACGGCTCAGTTTGCCCGACGCAACCCGCCGGCTAAGGAATTCCAGTTCATTTGACATTTGAGTTCCTCACTCTGTTGGTTCGACTCTGCGGTCGATTTTCTTGCTTGTTGTTAAAGGGAATAATGACCGCAAGGGAAAGCGGTAAGCAAGACCGAATGCGACATGCCGTGGCGTAAATCGCACGTCGCATTTGGACCAACGATTTCAGCACTCAAACCAGCGCGCGCGGGACCTTTTCGTCGAAATCGCGCTCGAAGACGAGGTTTTCACCTTCGTAGGCCTCGATTCTGGCGCTGACGATGAAGTTTTGTGCGTCCGACCGCATCTGGGCCCATGTTTCGGTGCGGACCGACCATCCATTTCGCGACAGGGTCTGCGTCCAGTGTGTTTTCCCCGAGGCTGACAGAGGATCGTCGGGATGGATGGTCCAGGTTTCGCGGGCGATGCTGCCGTTGACCAGTCCGTGGTCGAGATCGCGCACTTCGCCGAAGTCGTCCGTTATCGACAGCGTGACAATCCCGGTCTTCTCGTCGCGATCGACATGGCGTTCGGAATTGGCGGGCCGAACCGTCTCGGTCGCCCACGGCGTAGCCCCTTCCGGCTCGGCGAAAACGGCTTCGTCGCCTGTTGCCAGCAGGCGCAACGGCACCGATAGCGTGGCCCCCGACACGGTCAGCCGTACCGGCTCGGGCGAGGGCCAGATAGCGGGCCAGTAGGCGGTCGAAACGGCGATGCGCAGACGATGGCCGGCCGGCACGCGGTAGGCGCATTGATCGAGCACGATACGTACCGAAATCGTTTCTCCGGGGACCAGCGCCTCGGGGAATTCATGCGAGTTGCGGTGCGTCAGATTGAGCACGCCATAAGAGATCAGTTCCGAGGCGCCGTCGGGATGCACGTCGCAAAGCCGGACCGCGATGTTGGCCTGGGGCCGATCGGAGGCAAGCAGGACCTCAAACTCCGGCGCGCCGACGATCTCGATCGGCTTGGTGAGCTCAGGCTGGTCGAAACACGCCGACAGCCCATCGTCAGGGCGCTGATCACCAGGCAATTCCGGCCCGAAGGTGAACGGAAAGTATTCGCCGCCGGCAAGCCCGCAGGTCTGCGGCGAAGCGACGGTTGAAGGCCCCGCATCAGGGGAAATGAGTTCGATCGCTTCAATCGTTATGTTGGACGATGGCCACTCCTGCTCGGCTATCCAGCGGCCAGGCCGCTCCGGATGCCAGCGGGCGGGACGCACGCTGTCCATCACATAGGCGCGGTAGTCGGGATCGGCCTCGACGCCGGTCTCGGCGCCCTTCAGCCAGTGGTCCCACCAGCGCAACGCTTCCTGCAGGAAGCCGATCGCGGGCTTGGGTTCGGCATAGTGCGGGTATTTGTGAATCCACGGTCCGACGATGCCCTTGACTGGTGCCTCGATGTTGCTGACGAGGTGCGATATCGTGTTGCGGTATCCGTCGTGCCAGCCGCCGATCGAGAGCACTGCAGCATGAACAGCGGAAAAATCCTCGCAGATCGAACCGCGCTTCCAATAGGCGTCGCGATGCTGGTGGCTGAGCCACAGCGGCAAAAGGAACGACTGGTTCTCCAGCCGTTTCAGCCACAGATCGCGCCATTTGTCGTCGCCGGCAATCAGCGGATCCGGTGGCCGCGACGAATAGGACAGCATGGTCGAGGCCCAGCCGAAATTTTCGTTCAAAAGGCAGCCGCCCTTGTAGTGGATGTCGTCGGCATAGCGGTCGACGGTCGAGCACAGGCTGATCACTGCCTTCAGCGCCGGCGGCTGTTTGGCCGCCACCTGCAGGCAATTGAAGCCGCCCCAGGAGATGCCCATCATGCCGACATTGCCGTTGCACCAGGGCTGCGCCGCCGCCCAGGCAATGACATCGCAGGCGTCCTGCAGTTCCTGCTCGGAATATTCGTCGTCCATCAGCCCTTCGGAATCACCGTTGCCGCGCATGTCGACGCGGATCGAGGCGTAGCCGTGGCCGGCGAAATAGGGATGGGTAAGCTGATCGCGAAAGATCGTGCCGTCGCGCTTGCGGTAAGGCAGGTGCTCAAGGATGACAGGTACTGGATCGTCGCCCGCATCCTCCGGCATCCATACCCGCGCCGACAGCCGGCAGCCATCGGGCATGACGATGCCCATGTCGGGAAATTCGACGACCTTGCGGGGAAATTCGGTGATGGTTTTCATGGCAGGCATAACGCTCCGCGGCACGAGAACTTTCAATCGTCATTCGCGACTGGAGCAGCGAAATATGCGACCTGTGCCGCTACCGCAATTCGTCGAGCAGTTCGGGATGTTTCTCCAGCAATGTCATCAATTGAATGGTCGGGCCACTCGGTTCGATCAAGCCTCTTTCATACTTGTCGAAGGCGTTCTCGCCGACCTTGAACAGGGATCCGGCCTCGCGTTGCGACAGCTTGAGCTTCGTGCGCATGCGGCGGATGGTTGACGGCGCCGGCACGCCGTCGACCTTCTCCTTGAGCGCGCGCAAGGCGGCATCGACAGCGGCCATGTCGTCGCCGACATGCACACCCTCGCGATCCGATGGCGGATAATAACCGGGCAGGTCGATGATCATGCTCTCGCCCTTATAGGTTACGGTGAATGAACGGACCCCGCGCATCAGCATCTCCCCGGTTCGGGGGAAATCATGGTCCTATTCTCCATATCTCAATTTGCCACCATAAAGGTGGCAACTCAAGTTCCATTCATATGAGGTCCGCGTCAATTTAGCGGAATGTCGTTTTCGGCCTTGTTCGCCTGATAGGCGCCGGACAGCTCGTCATAGCGTCCGGAAATCCTGCCGATCCGCTCCTCCAGCCGCTGGCGCTCGACCTCGGGCAGCGCTCTCACCAGCCTGCGAATCGAAAAACTTTTCCAATAGGCGTTCTCGGCGTTGTAACCGCCGGGGTCGAGGGTGAAGACCTCTTTCAGGATTTTGAGATCATGCGGGATGGCGAAACTGTCGCGCGAATCCTCGTGGCTGAACAAATAGTAGAAATTGTCGAAGCCGGTCCAGGTGATCGCCGACAGGCAGAGCGAACAGGGTTCATGCGTGGCAATGAAGATGGCATCTTTCGTGTCGACACGTTCGGCCTTGGGCATTTCGTAAAAGCGCTTCAGGCAATGCACCTCGCCATGCCAGAGCGGGTTTTCCATCTCGTTGTTGGTTTCGGCCAGCACCAGCGACCGGTCGCCCTTGCGCAGGATCGCCGCGCCGAACAGCTTGTTGCCGTGCGCGACGCCTTCTGCCGTCTTCGGCACGATTTCGTGCTCGATCACGTCGAGCAGGCGGTCGATCAGCGAAATGTCGGTCATCACAAGCTCTCGTCGGGGATATGGATCTCGTAGGCGTGCGAGAAATGGAATTCCTCGAGATTGGCGCCGTCGCCGCCACGGTCGACGATCAAAAAGTCCTGAGGCTCTCCGATGGGCGTCAGCACGCCGTGCCACAGATTGCGGGAATAGTTGATGCCTTGGCCCGGTGCGGTGATGAAGGCATGTGGTTCGCCCGGCCCCTCTTTGCCGTCATGGCAGACGACGACCAGGAACGGACGCGGCGACAGCGGGATGAACGCCTGACTGCCCAAGGGATGACGCTCGACCATGGTCAGCTTCAGCGGCATCTCGTAGGGCGTGCCGCGTACCATGGAAATCAGCACGCGGGCGTTATGTCCTGCAGCTTCAGCGGTGGCGAGGGCGTGGTAGCGCTCGGCCTTGCCGCCATTGATCGGATAGTGATTGTCGCCGTCCATGTCGATGACGTCGCCGAATTCGGCAAAGGCCTCACGGGTAAGCGGCCGCGCGACGATGCGGGTCATGACGTCCGCTTCGCGATGCCAGCCCCGCCGAGCTTGGCATGCCGGTTGACATCCTTGTAGAGCAGATAGCGGAATTTGCCGGGGCCGCCGGCATAGCAGGCCTGCGGGCAGAAGGCGCGCAGCCACATATAGTCGCCGGCCTCGACTTCGACCCAGTCCTGGTTGAGCCGGTAGACAGCCTTGCCTTCGAGCACATAGAGCCCGTGTTCCATGACATGTGTCTCGGCGAAAGGAATGACCGCGCCGGGCTCGAGCGTGACGATGGTCATATGCATGTCGTGGCGCAGATCGGCGGGATCGACGAACCGCGTCGTTGCCCAGCGGCCTTTGGTGCCCGGCATCGGCGTCGGCGCGATCTCCTGTTCGTTGGCGAAGAAGGCCCTGGGAATCTCGAGGCCGTCGACCGCCTCATATGCCTTGCGTATCCAGTGGAAGCGGACAGCCGCCTTGCTTTCGTTGCGGACTGTCCAGCCGCTGGCAGGCGGCAGGAAAGCAAAGCCGCCGGGGCTCAAGCTATGCTTCTTGCCGTCGAGCAGAACCGTCAGTTCGCCCTCGACCACGAACAGGGCGCCCTCGGCGCCGGCATCGGGCTCGGGCCGGTCGCTGCCGCCGCCGGGCGCGACCTCGACGATGTATTGCGAAAACGTCTCGGCGAAGCCGGACAGCGGCCGCGACAGGATCCAGACACGCGTCTTGTCCCAGAACGGCAAGGCGCTGGTGACGATGTCCTGCATCACGCCCTTGGGAATGACGGCATAAGCCTCGGTGAAGACGGCGCGTCCGGTCAGAAGTTCGTTCTGGCCGGGATGGCCGCCCTGTGGGGCATAATAGGTGCGCTCGGGCATCCTGATCGTATCCATGGTTCAAACCTATTGTGGAAGCATGTCCTTGAGGCGGAGCAGCGCGATGCGCTCGACCTGCTTGCAGGCGGTTTCGAATTCGACGCTGCGGCCGTTGCCGATGCGGGCTTCGAATTCGGCGAGGATTTCCTCCTTTGTCTTGCCTTTCACCGCGATGATGAAGGGGAAGCCGAAGGTGGTGACGTAAGCGGCGTTGAGCTTGGAGAACAATTCACGCTCCTTGTCGGTCAGCGCGTCGAGACCGGCGGAAGCCTGTTCCCTGGTCGATTCCGCCGTCAGCCGCCTGGCTTTGGCCAGCTTGCCGGCGAGGTCGGGATGGGCGTTGAGCACGCCGAGCCGCTCGGTTTCGCTGGCGGAACGGAAGATGCGGCAGAGCGCATTGTGCACGCCGCCGGCCGTGTCGTGCGCCGGGCCGAGCTCCAGCTCGTAGGCACGTTCGGCAATCCACGGCGAATGCTCGAACACGCCGCCGAAGGTGTGAACGAACGTCTCGAATTCCATTTTCGACGGGCGCAGAGCGGCCGGCTTATAGGGATGGTTCTCTTGCCAGTGCTTGGCGATGTCGATGCGCCGTGCCAGCCAGACCTTGTCGTGCGATTTGACATAATCAACGAAGCGTTTCAGCGCCGCCACCCGGCCCGGCCGCCCGACGAGGCGGCAGTGCAGACCGATGTTCATCATGCGCGGCCTGCCTGCCTCGCCCTCGGCATAGAGCGTATCGAAACTATCCCTGAGGTAGGCAAAGAACTGGTCGCCCGAGTTGAAACCCTGCGGCGTGGCAAAGCGCATGTCGTTGGCGTCGAGCGTGTAGGGGATGATGAGCTGCGTGCCGTCCGCATGCTCGAACCAGTAAGGCAGTTCGTCGTCATAGGTGTCCGAGACGTAATCGAAGCCGCCTTCTTCGGCCACCAGCCGCACCGTGTTGACCGATGTGCGGCCCGTGTACCAGCCGGTCGGGCGCTGGCCGGTCACCTCGTAATGCAGCTTGATCGCCGCTTCGAGGTCGCGGCGCTCGTCCTCGGCGTCGTGGTCGCGGTAATCGATCCACTTCAGCCCGTGCGAGGCGATTTCCCAGCCGGCTTCCTGCATGGCCGTGACCTGGTCGGGTGAGCGCGCGAGCGCCGTGGCGACGCCATAGCAGGTCACAGGCACTTGCGCTTCGCTGAACAGGCGCAGCAGCCGCCAGAAGCCGGCCCGCGCTCCATATTCGTAGATTGATTCCATGTTCCAGTGGCGCTGGCCCACCCAGGGCGCCGCACCGACGATTTCCGACAGGAAGGCTTCCGAAGCCTTGTCGCCGTGGAGCACGCAGTTCTCGCCGCCCTCTTCGTAGTTGACGACGAACTGCACGGCGACATGCGCGCCGCCAGGCCATTTCGGATCCGGCGGATTGGCTCCGTAGCCACGCATGTCCCTGGTGTAACGCATCGTCCCTCCGCGCCCGGCATCACCGGAAGTATGATCAGGATATCGAAAGGGTGCTTCTCGCATTCCCCTCAAAATTTTTGAAAGTGTTTTTGTCGCACTCCGCTCGACCGGGACTTATGCATCGCCTTTAATTGGCGCACAATTCATCGTTAGTGCTCGATTGTACCGACCAATTTATTCGTATTGGAAAATGGGAGGCGGCCAATGGCAGAAACGTCGAAAGCCGATGGCGGGCGTCTGACGACCCATGTCCTGGATACCGCGACCGGCAGGCCGGCGGCGGGATTGTCGATCGCGCTCTACCGTCTCGACGGTGCCGATCGCACGCTTCTGAAGGAGGTCGTCACCAACGCCGACGGCCGCTGCGACGCGCCGCTGCTGGCGGGTGCCGACTTCCGCACCGGCGAATACGAACTGGTGTTCGCGGCTGGCGACTATCTGCGCGGCCAGGGCACGAAGCTGCCCGCGCCTGCCTTCCTGGACAGCGTGCCGATCCGCTTCGGCATGGCGGAGGCGGTGCATTATCATGTACCATTGCTGATCTCGCCGTACGGCTATTCCACCTACAGGGGGAGCTGAGGCATGGCCAAGGTCAACATCCGCAACGAAATCCGCTTCATTCTCAATGGCAGGGATATCGCGCTGTCGTCCGTGGCGCCCGATGCGACCTTGCTCGACTGGCTGCGGCTCGACCGTTCGCTGCGCGGCACCAAGGAAGGCTGTGCCGAGGGCGATTGTGGCGCCTGCACCGTGCTCATCGGCAAGCTTTCGGCCGCCGGACTGGTCTATGAAAGCGTCAATGCCTGCATCCGCTTCCTCGGCTCGCTCGACGGCACCCATGTCGTGACGGTCGAGCATCTGCGTGGCGAAGCTGGCCAGTTGCATCCTGTGCAGCAGGCGATGGTCGATTTCCACGGCTCGCAATGCGGCTTCTGCACGCCGGGTTTCATCATGTCGCTCTATGGCCTGTGGATGAAATCACCGGACCCTTCGAACGCGACCATCGAAAAAGCCTTGCAAGGCAATCTCTGCCGTTGCACCGGTTACGAGGCGATCATGCGCGCCGCGCACGCCATCTCGAGCTATGGCAAGGCGGCGAAGGATCCGCTGGCGGCGGAGCGCCGGGACATCACGACACGGCTGCAGGCGTTGCGCGATGGCGCCAGGATCGAGATGGGCTCCGGCAGGACGCGGCTGGTCGTGCCGACCGATGCCGACGATTTCGCGACCGTCTTCGAAAAAGAACCCACAGCCACCGTCGTCGCCGGTTCGACCGACGTTGGCCTGTGGGTGACCAAGCATATGCGCGAAATCTCGCCGGCGATCTTCATCGGCAATCTGCCGGGGCTTTGCACCATCACGGAAGACAATAGTGTCATATCGATCGGCGCCGGCGTCACCTATACCGAAGCTTTTTCGACACTGTCGAAACGCATCCCGGCGTTGGGGCCGTTGTTCGACCGCATCGGCGGCGAACAGGTTCGCAACATGGGCACGATCGGCGGCAACGTCGCCAACGGCTCGCCGATCGGCGACACGCCGCCGCCGTTGATCGCACTCGGCGCACGGCTGACTTTGCGCAAGGGCAAGACGCGGCGCACGATCCCATTGCAGGATTTCTTTATCGCCTATGGCAAGCAGGACCGCCAGCCAGGCGAGTTCGTCGAGGCCGTGCATGTGCCGGTGCCGGCAAAGGACGTGAAATTCGCCGTCTACAAGGTCACCAAGCGCCGCGACGAGGACATCACCGCGACCCTTGGGGCCTTCTGCCTGGCTCTGGCTAAGGACGGCACGGTGGCCGATATCCGCATCGCCTATGGCGGCATGGCGGCAACGCCGAAGCGGGCTACGGCCGTTGAACAGGCTTTGATCGGCAAGGCCTGGAGCGAAGCGACGGTGGAGGCTGCGATGGCCGAATACGCCAAGGACTTTACGCCGCTCACCGACATGCGCGCGAGCGCCGAATATCGAGCGCTGGCAGCGAAAAACCTTTTGTTGCGCTTTTATGTGGAAACCACGGGCACCAAGGTGCCGGTGCAGGTATCGCGCAGCGAGGCGGCCTGATGAACAAGCACGCCACATCAAACCTCAAAGCCGAGAAGATCGTCGGCGGCATCGCTACCGACCAGCGGCATGATTCCGCCCACAAGCATGTCAGCGGCGGCGCCGTGTATATCGACGACATGCCGGAACCGGCCGGCACGCTGCATGCCGGCCTTGGCCTGTCCAAGGTGGCGCATGGCGTTCTGAAAAGCGTCGATCTCTCGGCGGTACGCGCGGCCCCTGGTGTCGTCGACGTGCTCACCTATGCCGACGTACCGGGTGAGAACGATGTCTCGCCCAGCAACATGCATGACGATCCGGTGCTGGCGGAAGGCAAGGTGCAGTTCTTCGGCCAGCCGATCTTTGCGGTGATTGCCGAGACGCGCGAGGCAGCCCGGCGCGCCGCGCGCCTGGCCAGGATCGAGTATGACGAGCTTCCCGCCGTGATCGACATCTGGGACCTTGATCCAACGAGGGACAAGCAGGTGACCACGCCGCTGGTCCTGAAGCGCGGCGATGCGGCCGCGGCAATCAAGGCAGCGCCCCGCCGCATCAAGAGCCGCATGTGGCTTGGCGGCCAGGACCATTTCTACCTCGAAGGCCAGGTGTCGCTCGCCATCCCCGGCGAGGACGACGAGGTGACCGTCTACTGTTCGACCCAGGGGCCGAGCGAGACGCAGCATCTGGTCGCCCACACGCTCGGCGTGCCGAGTAACGCGGTGACGGTGGAGGTGCGCCGCATGGGCGGCGGCTTCGGCGGCAAGGAAACGCAGGCCAATCAGTGCGCCGCGATCGCCGCCATTGCCGCCAAGAGGCTGAAGCGCGCGGTCAAGATCCGGCTCGACCGCGACGAGGACATGACCGCCACCGGTAAGCGGCATGATTTCGCCATCGACTACGAGGTCGGCTTCGACGACGAGGGCAACATCCTTGGCGTCGACTTCACCTACGCTTTGCGCTGCGGCTTTTCAGCCGACCTGTCCGGCCCGGTCGGCGATCGTGCGCTGTTCCACTGCGACAATGCCTATTTCTATCCAGCGGTGCTGGCCAAATCGGCGCCGCTCTTTACCAACACCGTCTCCAACACCGCCTTTCGTGGCTTCGGCGGCCCGCAAGGCATGATCGGCGCCGAGCGCGTCATCGACGAGGTCGCCTTTTCGGTCGGCAAGGATTCGCTCGAGATCCGCAAGCTGAATTTCTACGATCCGATGGAAGCGATCGGCGGCCGCAACGTCACGCCCTATCACCAGAAGGTCGAGGACTGCATCATTCAGCGCATCGTGGCGGAACTGGAAGAGAGCGCCAGTTATGCACGCCGCCGTCGCGAGATTTCCGCGTTCAACGCCAACAGCCGCTTCATCAAGCGCGGCTTGGCACTGACGCCGGTCAAGTTTGGCATTTCCTTCACCAAGACCGAGTCCAACCAGGCCGGCGCGCTGGTGCATGTCTATGCCGACGGCTCGGTGCACATGAACCATGGCGGAACCGAAATGGGGCAGGGCCTGCACCTCAAGGTGGCGCAGGTCGTGGCCGAGGAATTCCAGATCGACCTCGACCGCGTGAAGATCACCGCCACCACCACCGCCAAGGTGCCCAACACCGCGCCGACGGCGGCGTCCTCGGGCGCCGACCTCAATGGCATGGCGGCACAGAACGCGGCGCGCCAGATCCGCCAGCGGCTGACCGACTTTGCCGCCGAGAGATACCAGATCCCTGTCGACCAGGTGGTGTTCCTGCCAAACCGGGTGCGCGTCGGCAACCAGGAGGTCAGCTTCAACGATCTGGTCAAGCAGGCCTATATTGCGCGTGTGCAGCTCTCGGCAGCCGGCTTCTACAAGACACCGAAAATCCACTGGGACCGCGGCAAGGGCCAGGGCCACGCCTTTTATTACTACGCCTATGGCGCGGCCTGCGCCGAAGTGTCGGTCGACACGCTAACCGGCGAATATGTCGTCGAGCGCGCCGATATCCTGCACGATTGCGGCCGTTCGTTGAACCGGGCCATCGACCTCGGCCAGGTCGAGGGCGGCTTCATCCAGGGCATGGGGTGGCTGACCACGGAGGAATTGTGGTGGGACGACAAGGGCCGGCTGCGCACGCATGCGCCGTCGACCTACAAGATCCCGCTGGCGTCCGACCGACCGAAGATCTTCAACGTGGCGCTGACTGACTGGTCGCAGGCCTATGAACCGACCATCCATCGCTCCAAGGCGGTCGGCGAACCGCCGCTGCCGCATGGCATGGCGGTGCTGCACGCCCTGTCGGACGCAGTGGCCAGCGTCGCCGACCACAAGATCTGCCCGCGTCTCGACGCCCCGGCAACGCCGGAACGCGTGCTGATGGCAATCGAGCGGCTGAAGAAAGCGATCAAGGCTGGCGCCTGAATCGGGCAGAACGTGCAATTCGGACCGAAAAAGCCTATATTTCCCATTCGGGAACGTGAAACTATGACCTCGAAAGTACAAAACCTGAAAGCCTTTCTCGGCGGCGCCGGCCGTCTTGCCCTGGTCGAAGTGGCCGGCACCAAGGGCTCGACACCGCGTGAGAAGGGCGCCTTCATGCTCGTCTCGCGAACGGCGATCTTCGGCACGATCGGCGGCGGTCAACTCGAATACATGGCCATCGACAAGGCGCGGCAGATGGTGGCGCCATCGGGTGGATCCAACCGCCTGCAGTCGACGTCCCGCGTCGCGGTCGACGAAGTCCGCACCACGCTTGACGTCCCGCTCGGCCCCGAAATCGGCCAGTGCTGTGGCGGGCGGGTCGAGGTGCTGATCCGGTTGGTCGATACCGCATTGGCCGCCGAACTGGTCGCGGCGGCGGAAGCCGAGGAAGCTCATATGCCGCATGTCTATATTTTCGGCGGCGGTCATGTCGGCCAGGCGCTGGCGTCGACCATTGCGCTCCTTCCCGTGCGCGGCGTCGTCATCGAAACACGCGCCGAGGCGCTGGAAGGAATGCCGGAAACCGTGGAGACACGGCTGACCCCCATGCCGGAGGCCGAGGTGCGCAACGCCCCGGCCGGCACCGCCTTCGCCATCCTCACTCATGACCATGCGCTCGATTTCCTGATCGTCGCCGAAGCGCTGAAACGCGACGACGCGGCCTATGTCGGCATGATCGGCTCGAAGACCAAGAAAGCCACGTTCAGGAGCTGGTTCCTGAAGTCGGCGGACGGTACGGAGGCTGAATTCGCCCGCCTCGTCTCGCCGATCGGCGATGCGGTCAAGGACAAGCGCCCGCCCGTCATCGCCGCGCTGGCCGCCGCCGAGATCATGACGGCGCTGGTCAGCTACGTGACCGCGGATTATCGGGCTCTGCAGGGCAGGGTGATGGCCCGGCTAGACCAGCCTAGGCTGGCTTTCACGCAAGGCAACCGGATCGGATAAGCCACGAGGCGATCACTTGCAGGCCAGTTCGCTCTTCCGCCTACTTGCCGGCCAGAATGTCCTTGATCAGCCGCTGGCAGCGCTCCGCCATGAAATCGAGCAGCAGCCGCACCTTGGGATCCTGCAGCTTCTTGTGCGGATAAACGGCCGCGAACTGCACCGGCGTTGGTGGCGTATTGCTCAGGATCACCTTCAGCCGGCGGTCGCGGATGAAAGGCTCGACCTCGAAGCGCGGTTTGTTGATGATGCCGCGTCCTGACAGCGCCCAACCGGTCAGCACGTCGCCATCATCGGTGTCGTAGGGGCCGTGTACCTCGAACTTTTGTGGTCCGGTTGGGGTCTGCAAGGTCCAGACATATTCGCGCGCGCCGGAATAGCGCAGCATCAGGCAGTCATGTTTCCTGCCGATCAGCTCCTGCGGCTCCATCGGCTCGCCGCGCGCCTCCAGATATTTTGGTGCGGCGACCAGCACGCGTTCGCATTCCATGATGCCACGCATCCGAAGACTGGAATCCTCGATGATGCCGAGCCGGAAGGCGACGTCGATGCCTTCCTTCATGATGTCGACATTGTGGTCCGAGAGCCTGAGCCGCACCTCGATGTCAGGGTATTTGTCATGGAAATCGGGAATGCCCGACGCCACCAGCCGTCGCCCGAGACCGAGCGGCGCGGTGACGCGGATGGTGCCGCGCGGCTGGCCGGACAGCGCCGAGACGGCAGCCTCCGCCTCGGTGATCGCTTCCAGCACCTGCTTGGCGCCGGAATAGAAAACGGTGCCGTGTTCTGTTGGCATCAACTGTCGGGTGGTGCGGTTGAACAGCCGCACGCCGAGATGCTTCTCCAGTTCCTTGATGCGATTGGAGGCGACAGCCGGTGAAATACGCATGTCGCGGCCGGCCGCCGACAGATTGCCGAGCTCGACGACGCGGACGAAGACGGCGATGTTGTCGAGATAGGCCATGCGGAGCACCTTCGCCGGTTTGTGGCCATCAACCTAGTATTTTCCAATTTTTTTTGAAAGTCATCGTACACCTCGCCTCTTTTCGTTTGCGCACCACACCGTAAAGTCACCGGATCGGCAGGGACGACTTCAATGACGGATTTCGCGATTTTCTGGGACTGGCTGAGCTTCGCCGTGCGCTGGCTGCACGTCGTTACCGGCATCGCCTGGATCGGCTCGTCCTTCTACTTCGTCGCACTCGATCTTGGCCTGCGCCAGCGCCCGGACATGCCGGTCGGCGCCTTCGGCGAGGAATGGCAGGTGCATGGCGGCGGCTTCTACCACATCCAGAAATATCTGGTGGCGCCGTCCGAGATGCCGGAACACCTGACTTGGTTCAAATGGGAATCCTACGCCACCTGGCTGTCCGGTTTCGCGATGCTGTGCGTGGTTTATTACGCCGGCGCTGACCTGTTCCTGATTGATCCCAACGTGCTGCCGATGTCGGTACCGGTCGGCATCCTGCTGTCGATGGCGACGATCGGCGTCGGCTGGGTGGTCTATGATCTCTTGTGCCGCTCGCCGCTCGGAAAAAGCGATACCGGCCTGATGCTGGTGCTCTATGGCGTGCTGGTGTTCATCGCCTGGGGGCTGACGCATCTGTTCACCGGCCGCGCCGCCTTCCTGCATCTGGGTGCCATCACCGCGACGATCATGTCGGCCAATGTCTTCATGGTCATCATTCCCAACCAGAAGATCGTCGTCGCCGACCTCATCGCCAGCCGCAAGCCGGACCCGAAATACGGCAAGATCGCCAAGCAGCGTTCGCTCCACAACAACTATCTGACGTTGCCGGTGCTGTTCCTGATGCTGTCGAACCATTATCCGCTGGCGTTCGGCACCGAGTTCAACTGGGTCATCGCCTCGCTGGTGTTTATCATCGGCGTCCTGATCCGGCATTATTTCAACACCGTGCACAAGCGTGCCGGCAATCCGCACTGGACGTGGCTGGGTGCCCTTGTCCTGTTCCTCATCATCATCTGGCTGTCGACCGTGCCGAAGGTGCTGACTGGCGAGCCCAAGGCCTCCGCCGCGGCTGAGGTCTATATCGCATCGGCGCATTTTCCGGCGGTGCGTGACACCGTGCTCGGCCGCTGCTCGATGTGTCATGCGCAGGAGCCGGTCTATGAAGGCATCTATCACGCACCCAAGGGGGTGATGCTGGATACGGACGCCGGCATCGCCGAGCATGCCCGCGAGATCTATCTGCAGGCCGGCCGCAGCCACGCCATGCCGCCAGCCAATGTCACGGAGATCACCGACAAGGAACGGGCGTTGCTGGTGGCGTGGTTCGAAGGCGCGGGGAAATAAGTATGATCTTGACACTTCTGCGTGGCCGCACGCTGTCCTTCGTGCGCTGGCCGCAAACCATCGACGACCACTCCGCCTGGCGCTACGAGGAGGACGGCGGGCTGCTGATAAGCGACGGCAGGATCGTTGCAGCAGGCGCCTATGCCGATGTCGAGAAACAGGCCGGTGAGACGGCGAAAAAAATCGACCACCGGCCGCATTTGCTGCTGCCGGGCTTCATCGATGCCCATGTGCATTTCCCGCAGATGCAGGTCATCGCGTCCTATGGCGCCGAACTGCTCGATTGGCTGAACACCTACACCTTTCCCGAGGAGACAAAATTCGCCAACGCCCAGCATGGCCGCCGCATCGCGCGCCTGTTCCTTGATGAGACGGTGCGCCATGGCACCACCACGGTTGCCGCCTACTGCTCGGTGCACAAGGCGTCGGCGGAAGCGTTCTTCGCCGAGTCGCATGCGCGCGATATGCTCAACATCGCCGGCAAGGTGATGATGGACCGCAACGCGCCCGAAGGCGTGCTCGATACGCCGCAATCAGGCTATGACGACACCAAGGCGCTGATCGCCGAATGGCACGGCAAGGGCCGCCAGCTTTATGCCATCACGCCACGTTTCGCCATCACCTCGTCAGCGGAGCAGATGGAGATGGCCGGCGCGTTGTGCCGCGAACATCCCGACCTGCACATGCAGACGCATCTGTCGGAAAACCACGCCGAGATCGCCTTCACCGGGGAACTCTACCCCTGGTCGAGCGACTACACCGATGTTTACGAGCACTATGGGCTGCTGGGCAAAAAGAGCCTGTTCGGCCACTGCATCCATTTGTCGGAGCGCGAGGCGGACGCGCTGTCGGACAGCGGTTCGGTGGCTGTGTTCTGCCCGACCTCGAACCTGTTCCTCGGTTCCGGCCTGTTCGACTATCAGCGCTTTCGTCGCCGCGACAAGCCGTTGCGCATAGGAGCCGCCACCGATGTCGGCGGCGGCACAAGCTATTCGATGCTGCGCACCATGGACGAGGGCTACAAGGTCATCGCGCTCAATGGCGAGAAGCTGAACCCGTTCCAGTCCTTCTGGCAGATCACGCGCGGCAATGCAGAGGCACTGTCGGTGGCGGACAAGATCGGTACGCTGGAGGAAGGCACCGATGCAGACATCGTCGTGCTCGATGCCAGGGCGACGCCCGCCATGCGGCTCAGGATGGAAACGGTCGAGACGCTGGCGCAGGAATTGTTTCTGCTGCAGACGCTTGGCGACGACCGCGCCGTGCGCGAGGTCTATGTGGCGGGGCGCGCGGCCAAGAGCGACATGATCGCGGGGTGAACCCCGTCTTGCCAACCGAATTGCGAAGGGCAATTCGGGGCAATCCGGCCTCTCCCCAAGGAGAGAGGAGGCCGCCGGCGCTGGCGCCAGGCTCTTCTCCCAACCGGGAGAACGCGGCCGCGCAGCGGCCGGATGAGGGCGCGCCGCGATGCAAGCTTGACCCGGCCGATGTTGTCGTACAAACGACACGTCACGATTTTCGGAGAAAAGAGACATGGCCGTTGCTGATGACATCGCTCTGATCAAGAGACAGGAAGAGACACTTGTCTTCGCAGCCTTCGACGAGGCCGTCGCCTTCGAGATAGGCGCAGCCATCCGTGGTCGTGCAATGGCCGAGAACCTGCCGATCATCGTCGACATCAGGCTATGGGACCGGCCGCTTTTCTATGCCGCCATGCCGGGTTCGAACGCTTCCAACCCCGACTGGGCGCGGCGCAAGATCAATGTCGTGAAGCGCTATCTCAGAAGCACTTACCGTCTGGTGCTTGAACAGCAACGTCCTGACCGCACCTTCAAGATCGGCGAGGGGCTGGATATTGCTGACTACGTGCTGGCCGGCGGCGGCTTCCCGGTCACGGTCAAGGGCGCCGGTGTCATCGGTGTGATCGCGGTGTCTGGCCTGCCGGAGCGCCAGGATCATGGCGTGGTGGTCGATGCGCTGTGCGATCACCTGGGCATGGACAGGCGCGAGCTGGCGCTGTCCCCGGACCCCGAATGACCGTGCCCGATCCCAAGGTTTTTCTTACCTCGATCTTCAATGCCGCCGTCGCCGCCGCCGATCCGGAGCGTACCATCCGCGACCATTTGCCGGCCAAGCCAAGGGGCCGCACCATCGTCATCGGCGCCGGCAAGGGCTCGGCGCAGATGGCTGCGGCCTTCGAAAAGGTCTGGGATGGCCCGATCGAAGGGCTGGTCGTCACCCGCTACGGCTATGGTGCCAAATGCGAGCGCATCGAGATCATCGAGGCGGCGCATCCGGTGCCGGACGTCGCCGGGCTCGAGGCCTCGCGGCGGCTGCTGGACAAGGTGCAAGGGCTGACAGCGGACGATCTGGTCGTGGCGCTGATCTCCGGCGGCGGTTCGGCGCTGCTGCCGTCTCCAGCCGCCGGCCTGACGCTGGCCGACGAGATCGCCGTCAACGAGGCGCTGCTCGCCTCCGGCGCGCCGATCGCGGCGATGAACACCATCCGCAAGCATCTCTCCACCATCAAGGGCGGCCGGCTGGCTGCCGCCGCATGGCCGGCCAAGGTGGTGTCGCTGGTGGTCTCCGACATCCCCGGCGACAATCCGGCCCTTGTCGCGTCCGGCCCAACCGTTCCCGATACCGGCAGCCGTGAAGATGCCCTGGCTTCGATATCAGCCTATGGCATGAAACTGCCGGACGCGGTCATGGCGCACATCCGGTCGCCTGCGGCCGACGCGCCAGATCCCGACGACAAGCGCTTTGCGCGTAACGAAGTGCATCTGATCGCCTCCGCCGGTGTGTCGCTGGAAGCGGCAGCAGTGGAAGCGAGGCGGCAAGGCATAGAAGCCGTCATCCTCTCCGATGCCGTTGAAGGCGAAGCGCGCGAGGTCGGCGGCGTCCACGCCGCGATTGCCCGCGAAGTGGCGACGCGCAACCGGCCCTTCCAAAAGCCGGTTCTGATCCTTTCTGGCGGTGAGACCACCGTGACCTTGCGGGCCAAAGGCAAGGGTGGCCGCAACTCGGAATTCCTGCTCGCCTTCGCCATCGGCATCAATGGCATGGAGGGTATTCATGCCTTGGGGGCCGACACCGACGGCATCGACGGTTCGGAAAACAATGCCGGCGCCTTCGCCGACGGCTCGACCGTTTCGCGCATGCGCGCGGCGGGCGTGGATGCCAAGGCGATGCTCGCCGGCAACAACGCCTGGACGGCCTTCAATGCCGTCGGCGATCTCTTCGTGCCCGGCCCGACCGGCACGAACGTGAATGATCTCAGGGCAATTCTCGTCCGCTAATGCATGTCGCCCAAGTGACCTCGGTTTTGGGGGAAGGACATTCATCAAAACAAAGACCTAAAGCGCGTCGCATGAGTCCGTTTCGACGCGACGCGCTTTAGACCGTAATCACGCGGCCATAAGCCGCTTCACCTGCTTCATATCCTGCAAGAACCGCTCGCGTTCGGCCTCTTTGTCGGCGTGATCACGAATGCGCAGGATGAAGGAGGGATGGATGGTGATGAAGACCCGCAAGCCATCCTCGCGTTCGATCACCTGGCCGCGCATCTTGGTCACCGGTATCGCCTTGCCAAGCAGGGACAGCGCCGCCGTAGCGCCGAGCGCCACGGCGACGTTCGGCTTGATCAGGTCAAACTCCTGGTCGAGCCACCAGCGGCAGGCTTGAACCTCGCCGACATTCGGCTTGGAATGGATGCGCCGCTTGCCGCGCGGCTCGAATTTGAAGTGCTTGACCGCGTTGGTGACGTAGACCTTCAGGCGATCGACCCCGGCATCGTCCAATATGGCATCGAACACCTTGCCCGCCGGGCCGACGAATGGCTGGCCGGCGATGTCTTCCTGGTCGCCCGGCTGTTCGCCGACAAAAATCACCTTGGCATTGTCAGGCCCTTCACCGAATACCGTCTGCGTCGCATCGCGCCAAAGCGGACAGCGGCGGCATCCCTTGGCGACCTCTCGCAATTCGGAAACCGTGTCCGCGGCATCGTCATCAGGTGTTTCGGCTGGCTGCTGCTTCGGCCAGTGCCTCGCCTGCACCTTGGCGTGGTGCGGCGCCGGCGTTGTTGGCATCTTCGCAATCATATCTCTGGCGGCCTTGTCCGCTCTCGCGATCAAGTCAGGAATGAGCGAGCCCTCGGGAAGGTTCCGCCAATATTTCTATGGGTAGGGCGATACGCCACCTCATTTTGATGACAACGGCGAAAAAGTGATCGTCGCCGGGTCCCGCAGCCATCAGACTTCGTGCAGGTAAAGATGATAGTCCAGTTCGCTGACCGTGCGCGCCACGCGCAGGTATTCGGACTGCTTGATCGCCACGAAGGTGCGGTGCAGGTCCTCGCCGAGCGCGCCTTTCAGAAAGCTGGACGCCTTGGCTGCTTCGATGGCGGCGCGCCAATCGGCCGGCATCGTCGTACGGGTGACGGACGCCTCATAGCCATTGCCGGTCGTTTCGGGGCCTGGATCGAGCCCTTCATCGAGGCCTTTGACGATGCCGGCGAGTACCGTGGCCGCAATCAGATAGGGGTTCGCGTCGACGCCGGACGGACGATGTTCGATGCGCCGGTTTTTCGCATCGCCCGCCGGCACGCGCAGCGCCACCGAGCGGTTGTTGACGCCCCAGGTCGGCGCGACCGGTGCATAGGATTGCGAGACGAAGCGGCGCCAGGAATTGGCGTGCGGCGCAAACACCAGCATCGATTCCGCCATGGTCTGGATCAGCCCGCCGAGGCCACGCAGCAGCGGCAACGACCAATTCTCGCCGGCTGCTTCCGAAAAGACGTTTCGGCCGTCCTTGTCCTGCAGCGAGACATGGAAATGCATGCCGGAGCCGGCATATTTCTCGATCGGCTTGGCCATGAAGCAGGCGGTGACGCCGTGGCGGCGCGCCTGCGCCCGCACCAGCCGCTTCAGCATGACCAGATCGTCCGCCGCCCGGATCACGTCCTTGCGGTAGTTCAGCGTCAATTCGTACTGGCCAGGCGCATATTCCGAGATCACCGTCTCGGCCGGAATGCCTTGCGCTTTGGCGGCGGCGTAGATGTCGGAGAACAGCGGCTCCATGCCGTGCAGATGGTCGACGGAATAGACTTCCGTCTTGCCCGAGACGCGGCCATCAAGCACCGCGCGCGCCGGCTGCACCTTGCCCTCGACATCGCGCTCATTGGCCAGCAGAAAAAACTCCAGCTCGAAGGCGCCAGCCGGATGGAGGCCCTTGGCCGCCAGTATGTCGACCTGCCGGGCAAGCGCCAGCCGCGGGTCCGACGACATTGGCTGGCCGTCGAGATGGTGCATCGCCATCAGCACCTGGCCGCGGGGCGGGTTCGTGCCGTAAAGCGGCACCAGCGTGCCGGGAATTGGCCAGGCCCTGAGATCGCCATCGCCGCTGTCCCAGATCAGCCCGGTTTCGTGCACATCCTCGCCGGTGATATCGAGGCCGAGGATCGAGATCGGCATATGCCGGCCGCCTTCGAAAATGCTTTTCAGCTCATGCCGGCGCACGATCTTGCCGCGCCCGACGCCATTGGCGTCGGTCAGCACGATATCGAAGGCCTCGACCTCGGGATGGGCGTCGAGGAAGGCTTGCGCCTCGGTGGGCGTCGAGCCCGAAGGTGAAGTCATGATGGAACTCGGGTTTGGCTTGGTGGCTTGTCTCATGCCGCAAGCTTTGCCGCAACCGAGCCAAAAGCGGTGATCAGCCGGTTGACCTGGGCGCCTGACGTTGCCGGTGAGATCAGCATCATGTTGTGGAAGGGTGCGATCAGCACGCCGCGATTGACCAGCGCGACATGGATGGCGGCCTCCAGTTCCGGTGCATGTGCATCCTCGGCCTCGGCGCCATTGCACAGCGGGCCGGGCGCGCAGATGAACTCAATGCGGGCCCCGACACGGGAGACATGCCAGGGCAGACGATAGCGATTGATCACGCCGGTCAGCCCAGCATCGAGCCGCCGCGCCAGATGATCCATGCGGTCGTAATTCTCCTGCGTCATCACCTCCTCGAGCGTGGCGCGCATCGCCGCGAACTGCAGCGGGTTGGCCGACAGCGTCGTGCCCATGCCGGAATAGCCAGGCTCTTTCGTCCTGTTGTAGTCGGCATAGCGCGACGCGACCTCCTCGCTCATCCCCCAGACGCTCGCCGGCACGCCGCCGGCAATCGGCTTGCCCAGCACGAACAAGTCCGGCTCCAGGCCATATTTCCTGGTGTAGCCGCCCGGGCCGGTCGAGATCGTGTGCGTCTCGTCGATCAAAAGCAGCGTGCCCGCTTCGCGCGTCAACTTTCGCAGCGCATCATGGTAGCCGGGATCGGCAAGCACCATGCAGGAATTGGTCAGCACCGGCTCGGCGATGACGCAAGCGACATCCCTGTCCTTCAGCGCCGCTTCGAGAGCGGCGACATCGTTGAATTCGATGACCTTGGCCGTTCGGGTCAGGTCGCGGAATTCGCCCGCCAGTCCGGGCCGGTTGATTGGTTTGCCGTCGATCAGCCGCACCATCGTCTCGTCCACCGAGCCGTGATAGCAGCCGTTGAAGACCAGGATTTTTTCTCTCCCAGTGATGGCGCGGGCGACGCGTAGCGCGAACCGGTTGGCGTCGGTCGCCGTCGTCGCGATCTGCCAGAAAGGCAGGCCGAAGCGCTGCTGCAGCAGCGGCCCGATGGCGAGCGCGTCTTCCGAAGGCAGCATGTAAGTCAAGCCGCGCCCAGCCTGGCGGCGAATGGCGCGTGCCACCGGCGGAGGCGAATGGCCGAACATCGAACCGGTGTCGCCGAGGCAGAAATCGTCGAGCTTGTTGCCGTCCATATCGGTGATCGTGGCGCCGCGGGCACTATCGACCAGGATCGGAAACGGCGTCGGCCAGTCGTTCATCCAGTGCATCGGCACGCCGCCGAAGAAGCCGGGGACACCGTTGCCGACCTTGGCCTGCGATTTTGGCCGCGCCTTGCGGAATACGGCACCTTCCGTCTCGCGCAATTGCGCGATGCGGTCGCGGCTGATACCGCCGATGGTTTTTGAACTGTCGCTGTGCATGAAAACCCCCTCTGGCACGTTCCTCTTAGCCAATCCACCTCCGCAACGGCAATTGGCCGCGCGGCCGTTCTGCATTGGCTCAGCTCTAGCTGGCGGCGCTTGACGCTCTGCGCGAAGTCGGCGCCAATGGAACGGAATTGGGGCAAGGGAAATGCGGACGATCATCTGCGTGACGGCACTGTTCCTGTCGGCCGGTACGGCTTTTGCGACCGGCGGCATCTGGTGCTCCGTCGATGATTCACAGGTGAAATTCCAGGTCGATGCTGGCGTCACCACTGGCATGGGCGGCCCGACCTTCAATTTTCGCGGCGACCTGGAGATCAAGGCAGGGCCGGCCGGCGATCATCTGCGCAAGGCCACTTTCGAGAACTCCAACCTCACCCAATACTGGCTCGACAACAAGGAGCTGCGGCTGAACATCTACCACGAGCAGGAGGTGGCCAAGACCTACAGTTCGGTCGAACTCACGATCCTGACCAGGGCCAGCGACGAGGGCGTCTATGATGGAGACTACAAACTCGCCGTCTATGACAGCACGGCCGACAAGGACAGCGATGGCAAGCCGGTCGATCTGACCGGCAAGGTTTCCTGCGGCGCCGAGTAATCCGCTGTTTCGAAACTACGCAGTGATGTCGATGACGCCGCAGTCGCCGGCGGCACTGCCGAAGGCGACGCGGCGTTCTTCCTTGTCCCACATCATCGCGGTGATGGCGCCTTTGCCCGGGCGCCGCAAAAGCACTTCCTTGGCGTCGGAAAAGCGCACGGCCATGACCATGCCGTCGTCATAGCCGACGGCGACGACATCCTGGCTCGGGTGGCAAGCGACCGCCGTCACCATGGCGTTGCCGCGCGTGCCGAGTTCCAGCGGCGCCTTGCCCATCGGCCCGTCCTTAGCCGAAAACGGCCAGACGATCGCCGCCGGCGCGCCGGAACTGGCCAGCCACTTGCCTTTCACGCTCCACGACAGGCTTTTAACCTTGCCGGGATAGCCGCTCATGCGCATGTGCTTGCCGTCGGCGAGTTTCCAGCCATGCAGGGCGTTTTCCTGCATGGTGGTGACCAGAAAGGCGCCGTCCGGCGAGAAGGTGATGCCGGTGTGGGCGCCCGCCCATTCGAGTTCCACCGGCTTGCCTTCGGCGGCCGGGAAATGCAGCGTCGCGCCATTGTAGCGAGCAACGCCGAAGCGCATGCCCTTGGGCGAGAACGCCAGCCCCTCGACCGAGCGCGGATGGGCAAATTCCCGGGTCTTGCCATCGGCGAAGCGCACGAAAGCGGTCTTGCCCGTGGCATAGGCGACGGCCCCTTGCGGCCCGGCGGCAACGCTGGTGATCCATTTCTTGCCGGCGCTCGCCACCTCCTGGGTCTCGCCGCCGGCTTTGACGGCAAACACCTTGCCGTCCTCGCCGCCGGTGATCAGCCGGTCGTTGGCCGCGTCATGGAAAGCCGCGAGCAGCCCATCATTGGCCTGCACAGTCTTGTGGCCATTGTCGAGCCGATGGACGGCACCATCGGCCAGCGCGAAATGCGGCACATCGCCAAGGAAGACGGCGGTAACGCAATGGCCTTCGAGATCAAGCGGGGCGACTGTGGGCATGATTGTCTTTTTTCAACTGAATGAGATTACAGAGGCGGCTTACTCGACGTTTGCGGTTCCGGCAACCGGCAGATCAGATGGCGAGAGGCTGTCATCAAAGCAGCCCCTTCGCCCGCAGATCGGTTGCGAACGTCGCCAATGGCATCACCAAGGTCAGATCCGATCCATCGAGACGCTCGGCCCCGTAGCTGGCATACCATCTTGCGGCCCGCTCGCTCTTGGCATCGATGATGAGCAGGATGCCGCCGCCTTCGCCAGCAAGTCGCAAGCAGCGCAACGCGGCGGCGGCAAGCAGTTGACCTCCGAGTCCTTGCCTGGCGACGCTGCGGTCGGTCGCCAGCCGGGCAAGCTTGAAGCCGGAAACCTCGTGCCGCGCCAAGCCTCTCGTCATCGTCTCCGGCACGGTTTCATGAGCAATGGCTGACGGCGCGATCGTATAGAAGCCAAAGATCCGCTCCAAAGCCGTGTCGTCGATCGCACAGAAAGTCTTGGCGGCATTTTGTTCGTGGCTTTGCCGCGCGAACCGCCGCAGAAAATCGTTCATCTGCGCATCGCCGCAATCGAACGAGGCCCGATCATGGCGTTTCGCAATCGGCTCCTCGTGCCAGGCGGGAAGCGTCACAGAGTATCCGGCAAGGCTGCGATCGCTGCTCGGAGCTTGGCATTGGGTTTCGGCGGGTTCTCCAGCAGATCGAGTATACGTGTGAAATCGCGGTCGGACACTTTCGCAACCTCGGCTGCTTCGATTACGGCCTGTGCTTCCGGAACCACCTTGTTGAGAATGAAGTCGGTAACGTCCTGATGAGATAGCGCGGCAGCGCGCGCGATCATCGCCTTCTGCGCAGGCGCGATGCGGATTTGATAGCGCTCCGTTTTGTTGTCGGCCGACCTGGGCATCGGAAATCTCCTCGGGTCCATGTACACATGATATGTGTACATGGATCCATAGTCAATCTCGAGAGCCCTTCAATACAGCCCTACGAGGCTTGGCAGGCCTCGAAACTCTTCCTCAGCCGCTCGGCGTCGAGTTCGCGGCCGATGAACACCAGCCGGCTTTCGTGCTTCTCGCCGTCCTTCCAGGCGCGCTGGTGGTCGCCTTCGATGATCATGTGCACGCCCTGGATGACATAGCGCTCATCATCGCCCTTGAGCGCGATAATGCCTTTCAGTCGCAGGATGTTGGGACCTTCCATCTGGGTGATCTTCTCGATCCAAGGGAAGAATTTCTTCGGGTCCATCTCGCCGCCGCGCAGCGACACCGACTGCACCGTCACGTCATGGATGTCGGAAGGATGCGCGTGATGGTCATGCCCATCATGATCATGATGGTGGTGATCGTGGCCATCATGGTCGTGATGATCATGATCATGGTCATGGTGATCATGATCGTCATGCGACTCGAGGAAATGCGGATCGTTTTCCAATGCCCGGGACAGGTCGAAGGCGCCGCGGTCGAGCACTTCCGACAGCTCGACACCGGCGCGGGTCGTACGATGGATCCTGGCCGCCGGATTGATGGCGCGGATCGTCGCCTCGACCTTGGCGAGTTCTTCCGGGGTCACAAGGTCGGTCTTGTTGAGCACCACGACGTCGGCGAAGGCGATCTGGTCCTCGGCTTCCTTGGAATCCTTGAGCCGCAGCGGCAAATGCTTGGCGTCGACCAGCGCCACCACGGCATCGAGCTTGGTCTTGGAGCGCACGTCGTCATCCATGAAGAAGGTCTGCGCCACCGGTACCGGATCGGCGAGCCCGGTGGTCTCGACGACGATGGCGTCGAAGCGGCCGGGCCGGCGCATCAGGCCCTCGACGACGCGGATCAGGTCGCCGCGCACCGTGCAGCAGACGCAGCCATTGTTCATCTCGTAGATTTCCTCGTCGGATTCCACGATCAGCTCGTTGTCGATGCCGATCTCGCCAAATTCGTTGACGATCACGGCGTAACGCTTGCCGTGGGTCTCCGACAGGATGCGGTTGAGCAGCGTCGTCTTGCCGGCGCCGAGATAGCCGGTAAGAACGGTTACGGGAATCTGCGTCTGTGCGTCGCTCATGGCTTGCCTCGAAATGACTGGGCCCTGAAATCCAGGCCGCGAAAGGGATTGTCGGCTCCATATAGGATGTGCGCCGGGCTTTTGCACGGGGCAAACCATGGGCCAAATTTAACGGCTGGGATTCGTTCTGACATCGTGGCCGCGAAAAGCGGTCGCCGCCGCGCGATGGAATGATCAGGGGGGCGCCTTGCCCGGGCTGCCGGGTGTCGGACCGCATTCACGCAGCGGTTGGTCCGAATGTCCTGCACGCGAAACTCGTTTGTCATCTAACTGAAATAAACATCTGGCATCACCACGGCGGACACCGCAAATGCTTGCCGGCAAAGCTGTTTCGGATGCCGGATTTTTTTCGATCGTTGATTGCCAACCGGCCGGCTGCGTCTATGCTGTGCGCACCGGTACGGCCGAAGAGGGATGACCATGGCCAAGGCGGACAAGACTGCAACGATGAGCCGGCTGCATTCGGCGGCAAGGCTGGCAAGGACCGCGCTGGCGGCACGGCTTCTGGCGCACGGCTTCTACGCCGGCCAGGACCAGATCATGCTGTCGCTGGACCGCGAGGACGGCCAGACACCGGGCAACCTTGCCGGGCGTCTCGGCGTGCGTCCGCCGACCATCACCAAGACCATCAACCGGCTGCAGGCACAGGGTTTTCTGGAAAAACGCGCGTCGAACTCCGATGCCCGCCAGGCCCATATCTTCCTCACCGATATCGGCCGTGAAACCATCCGTGCTATCGAGAAGTCGGTGAAGAAGACCGAAAAGCAGGCGCTGAAGGGCCTCGACAAGAAAGACCAGAAGGCGCTGTTCAAGCTGCTCGCCCGTATCGAGGCCAACCTCTCCAACGAGGAATTGGTGCTGATCGACGACGACGCCGAGGCGGACGAATGATCTCTTCGGCTATCAAGCCGCCGCGGTAGCTCCGTGGATCAAGGACGACCAGCGTCCCGGTGTCATGCCGAACGCTTTCTTGAATTGCCTGTTGAAATGGCTCTGGTCGCTGAAGCCGGCCTCGACCGCGATCTGTGCCAAGGGCTCGCCGGCGGCGATCATCCTGCGCGCGCTCTGAAGCCGGCGCATCACCAGGAAACGATGCGGACTGGTCGAGAAGGCCGCGCGGAAATGTCTCGACAGGGCATAGCGGTCGAGACCCGTGATGGCTTCCAACTCGTCCGAACGCACGGGCCGGTCGAGGTTTTCCGAGAGATATTCACGCGCCAGTGTCACCGCTCGCCACGCCGTCCCGGCTAGTGCCTTTGCCGGCTGACCGGCATGCCGGGCGAGGCTTTGCATCAGTTGAGCCAGGAAGTCGTCGACGAATAGCTCGTCGAGTTCCTGCTCCAATGGCCCAAGCGCCGAAAGCAGCGTCGCGCGGAAGGCATCGTCGCTCACCACGCCGTCGCTGACGAACGGCAGCGCTGTGCCGCCGAGACAGTCGAGCATCAGTGACGGCTCGAGATAGAGCATTCTGTAGCGCAGGCCTTCCTCGGTGCCCGCGCCGCCATCGTGCAATTCGTCCGGATGCAGCACGATGATCTGGCCTGGCAGGCTGTGCCGCGCGGCACCTCGATAGCGAAAGGTCTGCACGCCGCGCAGCGTCACCCCGATCGCATAGGTGTCGTGGCGATGCGGATCGAAGGCGCTGCCGTGAAACCGCGCCTCGATGCGCTCCATCCCCGCAGGGTCGGTAGCGGAGATGATGCAGCTTTCAGCGGCATCGGCGCACAAACGTCCAAGACCCTCGAAGGCCTGACGGTCTAGTTCGAACGACATCGTCTCCTTCAGCCTCGCAATACGGGGCCCTAACCTCGAATGGCGCATTTTCTCATGTTCGATACGAAATTTGCAATCGTACTGCGGGAAGACTTGCCCGTTTGGCAGAAACTCAACGTCACCGCCTTCCTGACCAGCGGCGTCGTCGCGCAATTCCCCGACATCATCGGCGAGCCCTATCGCGACCGCGCCGACAATCTTTACAATCCCCTGTCGATCCAGCCGGTCATCGTGCTCTCGGCCGACCATGCGGCGCTTGGTGCGATCCACCGGCGTGCGCTGGAACGCGGCGTCACCACCTCGCTCTATGTCGAGGAGATGTTTTCGACCGGCTTCGACGCCGCCAATCGCGCCGTCTTTGCCGAATTCGCGCCCGAAGACGCCAAGGTGGTCGGCATCGCGCTGCGCGCCGACAAGAAGGTCGTCGACAAGATCACCAAGGGTGCCCGCATGCATGCATAGAGGCAAACTCACAAACTCAATCGGCTGGCTGCCGACGATCGAGAAGAGCGGCATACAGTGCCGCCAGCAATGCGAATACCGCCGACACCAGCATCATGGAAAAAAGCGCTGGAGCTGAATCTGCAAGAAACAGGCCGGCGATGGAGGCGATGAGTGCCCCGCCGCCGATCCTCACGGCGGCGGCCAGTCCTGCGGCGGTGCCAACCAGATCCGGCTGTACCGACAATGCGCCGCTGTTGGCGGCGGGCATGGTCAACCCGTTGCCGACACCGATGAACACGCAAGGTCCAAAGAGGGCCAGAACGTGCGTGGTGCCAAAGCTTGACAGGACCAGGCCGACCAGCAGACCCGCGCAGGTCAGGAGGCGTGCAAAAACAAGTGTGGCGCTCAGCGAGATCTTCGAGGCGTAACGCCCGGCCAAATAGCTGCCGAGAATGAAGCCGGTCGGGACTAATCCCATGTAAAAGCCGAGCTTCATGCTTGATCCACCGAGCGCATCACCGACGATCAATGGCGCTCCTCCCAGGAACACATAAAGCACGCCCATTGAGCAGGCCATGCACAGGGTGTAGGCCCAAAACCGCGCTGACCGGAGGAGCAGTCCATATGAGGCAACGCAGTTCCCATTGGATCTCGACAATGGGGTGGCCGTTCTCCTGATTTCGCGCACGGACAAGGCCAAGGCGGCCGCGCCGAGGATCGCGAAGACAATGAAGCTTGACCGCCATCCGAACAGTTCGTCCAGGGACCCGCCAAACAAAGGACCGACCATTGGTGCGAGCGCCCACCCCATGGCGAGATAACCAAATTTGCTGGCGGCTTCGCGCTCACCTGATGTCTCTTTGATGATGACCAGAGCGACCGAGTAACAGGGGCCAATGCACGCTTGCATAGCGCGAAACAGAAGAAAAATGCCGATGTTGGGGGCCAGGGCGCAGCCGATGGACGCGGCGACGAAGATCGAGAGAGATGCCAAGACGACCAGCCTTCGCCCAAATCGGTCCGATATTGCGCCTCCGACGGCCTCTATGAGGGCGGTGATGATCGCAAAGCCGGCAATCGACAGATTGACCAATGCGAAATCAGCTTGGAACGTTGCGGCAATGTTCGGCAGCGACGGCAAGATCATGTTCACCGGCAACACTGCAAGAGCTGAAAGCAAGATAAGAGTGATTAGTCGGGGTGGAGCCGCCGGTTCGGAGAATATCGTTTTCCTGATTGTGTCCGTGCTCGGACTCGGAATGGGGTTATCGCTCGCCATGATCTCGTTCGCCTGGTCAGTGGGATTGAAGTGAGGGTCTGACGGGGCGGCCCGAATTCCGGGCATAAAAAAAGGCCCCGTCAGGAGCCTGCTTACCGCGCATGGGTGCTTTCGCCCGATGGTTACACCATCCTGCCCATGCGCTCGCTTACCACGATGAAAATCATTGCGATGTTCATGGCATCACGGCTAGGCGGAAAGGTGCATGTCGTCAAGTCGGCATGCTTCGACGTCGATCAACAAAAAAGACCATGGAGCCTGCACTCAGACTTGACCTGAGCGGATGGCGGTTTGGGCCGTGAAATGCCGGAAGAGGCTAAGCCTGTCCAGGCGTCTTGTTGTGCCAGACGCTTTTGGCTTGCCGGCAAGCGACAATTCCCGCAAAAGGTGGGCTCCAGCCCAGCTTTTCCCCCGGCCTGCACGTGAATCCTTCCCAAAGAAATGCAGAAAGCGCGACGCCGCCGGCGGCGATCCTGTGCATGCTGACGACCTATGTCTTTTTCACCTTCCTCGACACCAGCAGCAAATATCTCGTCCTTGCAGGCGTCTCCGTCCTGATCGTCGCCTGGGTGCGCTTTGCCGTGCATGTCGTGCTGGTCGGGGCGCTGCTGCGCGGCTGGCGCGAGCCGGTGCGGTTTCGCCCGGTCAACTTGCCCGCGCATGTGATACGCGGCGCCTTCCTGTTCGGCTCGACCATGTTCAACGTCCTGGCGCTGCGCTCCCTGCAACTGGCCGAGACGACATCGATCTATTTCTTCGGGCCGATGGTGATCACCGCGCTTGCCGGCCCGCTGCTGGGCGAATGGGCCGGCTGGCGGCGTTGGCTGGCGATCCTGGCCGCTTTCGCCGGGGTCTTGATCATCACGAGGCCGGGTGTCGGTGTTTTCGGCGTCGGACATCTCTTCGCGCTCGGCTCGATGCTGTCGAACTGCTTCTATGTCATCATGACGCGCCGCATGTCGGCGACCGAGACGTCGGAAAGCCTGATCCTGTTCTCGGCGCTGGCGCCGGCGGTGCTGCTTTTACCCATGCTGCCGTTCTCCTTTTCCTTGCCGCACGATGGGTGGCACTGGTTCGTCCTGCTCATGCTTGGTGTGTTCGGCGGCGTCGGCCATTGGCTGCTGGTGCAGGCCTATCGGCTGGCGACGACCACGGCGCTGGCGCCCTATCCCTATTCGCAGATGGTGTGGATGATCATTTCCGGCTGGCTTGTCTTCAAGCAGTTCCCCGACCGCTGGACGCTGGTCGGCGCCGCCATCATCGTCGCCAGCGGCCTCTACATCGTCCATCGCGAACACCGGCTTCGGCTCCGCAGCCGCGCGGCCTCGGATGTCGAGGCCGAAGCGCTGGCAAAAAAACTTTGATTTGGCCCCGATCGATGGCATAAGGCCGCCCTTAAACAGTTTAAAAAACGACGGGGAGCGAAAGCCTGGCACAGAAGATCAAGCTGTCGACGATCGCGGATGCGCTCGGCGTGTCCACGGCCACGGTTTCGCTGGCGCTGCGCGACAGTCCGCTGGTCGCCGGCTCGACGCGCGACCGCATCAAGGAACACGCCCGCGCCATCGGCTATATCTACAACCGCCGCGCCGCCAGTCTGCGCACCTCGCGCTCGGGCATTGTCGGTGTCGTCGTGCACGACATAATGAACCCGTTCTTCGCCGAGATCCTGCGCTCGATCGAGAGCGAGCTCGATCGCAGCCGGCAAACCTTCATCCTGTCCAATCATTATGATCAGCTCGAAAAGCAGCGCACCTTCATCGATACGCTGCTGCAGCTCGGCGCCGACGGCGTCATCATGTCGCCGGCCATCGGCACGCCCGCATCAGATATCGTCATGGCCGAGGACAACGGCTTGCCGGCGGTGCTGATCGCACGCACCGTGGAGGGCGCCGACGTGCCGGTGTTTCGCGGTGACGATGCCTATGGCACGGGCCTCGCCACCAACCACCTGATCTCGCTCGGCCACAAGCGCATCGCCATGATTGGCGGCACCGACCAGACCTCGACCGGGCGTGATCGCTACCAGGGCTATGTCAATGCCATGGAGGCGGCGGGGCTTGAAGTCAGACCGTCCTGGCGCATTGCCGGCCCGCGCACCAAGCAAGCCGGCTTCGAGGCGGCCGGGCAGTTCCTGGCGCTGAAGGACAGACCGACCGCCGCCTGCTGCTGGAACGACCTCGTCGCCATCGGCCTGATGAACGGCATAGCGCGCGCCGGCCTGGTGCCGGGCATCGACATCTCCGTCACCGGCTATGACGATCTCGAGGAGGCGGCGATCGCAACGCCGGCGCTGACCACCGTCTGGAACGGCCAGCGCGAGGTCGGTCGCCGCGCCGCCAGCGCGCTGCTCGACAAGCTCAACGGGCAGACGGTGCGGCCCTCGCAGGAATTGATCAAGCCGGAACTGCATGTGCGCCAGTCGACCGGCAAGCCGGTGGAGCGTGCATGACCAGGGCCAAGGATCTGCAAGCCGTTGCCATTTTGGTGCCGGCGGATTTCAGCGATCACGCCGTCGGGCGTATCCAACGGACCTTCAGGCGCGTCGGCATCGAGCGCGCCGATCCGGCGCTGGTCACCGAGGAGATGCGCCGCGCCGTGCGTGGCATCGCATCCTTTGCCGGCATCAGTGCGGCGATGATGGATGCGTTGCCCAATCTCGAACTCATCGCCTCCTTCGGCGTCGGCTATGATTCGGTCGACGTCCACCATGCGGCGGCGAAGAACATCATGGTCACCAACACGCCCGACGTCCTGACCGAGGAGGTCGCCGACACCGCGATCGGCCTGCTGATCAACACAATCCGCGACCTGCCGCGCGCCGAGACCTGGCTGCGTGACGGCAGCTGGGTGCGCAAGGGCAACTATCCGCTGAGCCGGCTGACCTTGCGCGCGCGCCGTGTCGGCATTTTCGGCATGGGCCGCATTGGCCAGGCCATTGCACGGCGGCTGGAGGCGTTCGGACTGCCGGTCGCCTATCACAATCGGCGTCGTGTCGAAGGTCTTGCCTACCAATATCACGCGACGCTGAAGGGCTTGGCCGAGGCAGTCGACACGCTGATTTCGGTGGCGCCCGGCGGTGCATCGACACAGAAAGCGGTCAATGCCGAAATCCTGTCGGCGCTCGGCGCGAACGGCGTCTTCGTCAACATCGGCCGCGGCAGCACCGTCGACGAGGCGGCCCTCGCGGCCGCTCTCGCCGACGGCACCATCGCCGCAGCCGGGCTCGATGTCTTCGCCGACGAGCCGAATGTCCCCAAGGCGTTGCTCGACTTGCCAAACACCTCTCTGTTGCCGCATGTCGGCTCGGCCTCGGAGCACACGCGCCGCGCCATGGCCGATCTGTGCGTCGACAATCTGGTGTCGTGGTTCAGCGAACGCCGGCCGCTGACACCGGTGCCCGAGACGGCGCATGTGAAGGCTCGCCCTTGAGCGGTGGCGCTGCCATCCCTATTAACGTCGGCTTAACCCTTTGAAATCATTCTTCATCCTGTATGCTGGATGAAGAATGATGAAAACGCTTTCCGCATTGATCGCCGCCGCCGCGCTGTTGGGCGGCATTCAACTGTTTCATGACGGCAGCGGGGAAAGCACTGCCAATGAGGCCACGCAGTCCAATGCCTACAGGCTGGTTGCCAATGGCGACGAGGGGGCCTGCGCGGTCACGCGCGGTGCCTCGGTCTCGGATGGCCTGTCGCTGTTGACCGTGGCTCCGAATTGCCGACGGCTCCTGCCGGGCCTCGAGCAGGCGAAATTCTGGCGCGAGCAAAACGACGGAACGGTCGCCTTCAGCGCCAACGGCATAGATCCGATCGTCACCTTCGCCGTGGCTGACGGCAACGGCTACGAATCCTACGCCCCGGCGCTGCCGTTGCTGTCGCTGGCATCAGACGGTGGCTTGAAGCGCGGAAACTGACTACTCAGCCGCGGCCCGTGCGCCGGCTTTCGCCGCCGCGTGCAAACGCACCGCATCACCGAAAGCGCGAAAAATCTTGGCGGAATTGCTGTCCGATTTGACCCAGTATTCGGGATGCCACTGGACGCCGACGGCGAAGGCGCGCGCGCCCTTGACCGAAACCGCTTCGACCGTGCCGTCGGCGGCGACAGCCTCGATCTCGAGCTTCGAGCCCAACCGGTCGATCGCCTGGCGATGCAAGGAATTGACCTTGATGTCGCCCGCGCCGAACACGCCGGCGAGGCAACTGCCTGGCTTGATCGAAATGGTCTGGTGAATGGCGAAGCGCTCATCCTGTTTGTCGCTCACCGCCGCGCGGTGGTCCAGCGACCCCTCGCGCTCCTGGATCTCGGTGCCCAGCGTGCCGCCAAGCGCCACGTTCAGCTCCTGGATGCCACGGCAGATGGCAAGCAGCGGCACGCCGCGCTCGATCGCCTTGCGGATCAGCGGCAGCGTCGTGGAGTCGCGCGCGGTGTCATAGGGGCCATTGGCTTCGCTGGCATCGCCGCCATAGAGTGAGGGATCGACATTGGATTTCGAGCCGGTCAGCATGACGCCGTCGACCGACGACAGGAGTTCGTCGAAGTCCAGCCGGTCGCCGAACGAAGGCACGAGCAAGGGGAAAACGCCGGCACCTACGATTGCTGCTTCCAGATATTGTTGGGGCGCGGCATGCCAGGTGTAGTTGTCGAATTGACGGACGTCGGTCGATATGGCGACGAGCGGCTGCTGCATTTTGGGTCTGTTTTCCATCTGGCAAGGGATGTCCTGCCTTTAAAATAAGCGATCCCCGGGCATTTTTCCAGCCAAGTTTCGGCGTGCCGCATGGGCCAGGAAACCGCCTGTTAGACTATAGTTGCAGGATCGCGCGGCTTCGCCACCAAATCCGGCCGCGGTGCTGGACTCGACTCCTTGCCCGTGTATTGTTTCGTGCGAACCGATGCGGGGGCCGAGGATTTCCCGAACGTCGGTCTGTTGATCCAAAAGGGAGGAACTGCATGGATCGTCGTTCATTCATACGCAAGGCCGGCGTCACCGGCGTCGGCGCAGCCGCGGCAGCGGCCACGCTCGCCGCACCGGCAATAGCCCAGTCCAATACCAAGGTGACATGGCGGCTGGCGTCCTCCTTCCCGAAGTCGCTCGACACCATCTATGGGGGGGCCGAAGTGTTCTCCAAGATGCTGTCTGAAGCCACCGACGGCAATTTCCAGATCCAGGTCTTTGCCGCGGGCGAACTCGTTCCCGGCCTGCAGGCCGCCGACGCCACCACGGCCGGCACGGTCGAGGCCTGCCACACGGTGGCATATTATTACTGGGGCAAGGATCCGACATGGGCGCTGGGTGCGGCGGTGCCCTTCTCGCTCAACGCGCGCGGCATGAATGCGTGGCACTACCATGGCGGCGGCATCGACCTGTTCAATGAGTTCCTCGCCACGCAAGGTCTGTTCGGCCTGCCGGGCGGCAACACCGGCGTGCAGATGGGTGGCTGGTTCCGCAAGGAGATCAACACCGTCGCCGACCTCTCCGGCCTCAAGATGCGCATCGGCGGCTTTGCCGGCAAAGTGGTGCAGAAGCTCGGCGTCGTGCCGCAGCAGATCGCCGGCGGCGACATCTACCCGGCGCTGGAAAAGGGCACCATCGACGCCGCTGAATGGGTCGGCCCCTATGACGACGAGAAGCTCGGCTTCTACAAGGTCGCGCCCTATTACTACTATCCAGGCTGGTGGGAGGGCGGCCCGACCGTCCACCTGATGTTCAACAAGGCGAAATACGATGAGCTTTCGCCGACCTACAAATCGCTGCTGCGCACGTGCGCCCAGGCCGCCGATGCCAACATGCTGCAGAAATACGACTACGTGAACCCTCCGGCGGTGAAGCGGCTGGTGGCCGGCGGGGCGAAACTGCGTCCGTTCAGCCAGGAGATCATGGCCGCGTGCTTCGAGAAGGCCAACGAGGTCTATGCCGAAATGGAAACCTCGAACGCGCCGTTCAAGAAGATCTGGGAATCGATCAAAGGCTTCCGCAAGGAGCACTATCTCTGGGCGCAGGTGGCCGAATACAACTACGACACCTTCATGATGGTCCAGCAGCGCAACAGCAAGCTGTAGGCGATCGCACTTTATTTGTTCGAAGCCCCGGGGCTCTTCTGTCCCGGGGCTTTTCCTCAACGGCGACGGCAATTGCCAGACGCCCGAAGCCCGCGCCTCAGCCCAAACCCGGCACCGCCAGCACCTTCACTTCGCCTGGAGCCGGCGCGTTGGCGATCACCGCCGGCGCCTCTTCGAGCGTGACTTGCCTGGAGATCAGCTGGTCGATCTCGATGGCGCCCGACGCGATGAGCGCGGCGGCGCGGCGGTGTGTGTAGGGGTTGAGGAACGAGCCCAGCACCTTCAGCTCCCGGAACAACAGGTCGAAGGGCTCGAATTCCGCTTTCATGCCTTGCGGCGTCACGCCGACGATGACGACGGTGCCGCCGGCCCTTGCCAGCCGCATCGACTGCTCGACGGTCTCGCGCACACCGGCGCATTCGAACACGACGTCGACGCCGTCTGGCATCAGGCCGGTCGGACCGGCGATGGCATCGATCACATCGGCGGCTGTGGGGTCGACCGTCGCCGTCGCACCGAGTTCCCTGGCAAGCGCGCGCCGCGAGGCTTGCCTTGTCGACAGGATGATGGTGGTGGCCCCGGCAAGCCGCGCCAGTTGAACGGTGAGCAGGCCGATGACACCGCCGCCGAGCACGACAACCGAACTGCCTGGCTTGATCTCGGCAAGGTCGACGCCGTGCAGGCAGCAGCCGAGCGGCTCGCAGAAAGCGCCATGTGTCGGCTTCATATCCGCGGGAAGGACAAAGGCCTGTTTCTGCGGCATCACCACATAATCGGCAAAGCCGCCGTCGCGGTGGATGCCGATGGCGGTGAGATTGCTGCACAGATTGACGCGGCCGGCATGGCAGTGGCCGCAGCGTCCACAGGCGATGTTGGGATCGCCAGTGACCCGATCACCGACAGCAAAGCCTGAGACGGCGGTGCCGATCGCCTCGATGATGCCGGAGAATTCGTGCCCCGGCGTCACCGGCGGCCTGCAGGGAAACTCGCCGTGAAAAAGATGCCGGTCGGTGCCGCAGACACCGCAGGCCTCGATCCGCACCAGAAGCTCGTCCGGACCGGGGGCCGGCTTGGCGACCTCGCGCAGCGCGATGCTGCCCACTCTCTCCAGCCGCACGGCTTTCATGGCGTCTTCCCCTCCGATCTCAATTGAAATTCGGCGGCTGCGACAGGTCCGGCGTCGGCGTCGCCGGCTTGGCCGGCGGCGTATCGCCGAAATTTGGCGGTTGCGACAGGTCGGGCGTGCCGGGCGCCGCCGGTGCGCCACCGCCATTGGCAGGCGCGCCGCCACCTTCCGGCCTGCCAAGCGGCGACAGGCTGGGCATTTCCGGCACCTTGTAGTCGATCGTGCCGGAATCGACGGCCGCGCCCTTGTAGCGCATCACCATTTGCGGGAAGGCGATGGTCAGGCCGATCATGATGACCTGGATGCAGACGAACGGCACCGCGCCCCAATAGATCTGGCCCGTCGTCACCGGCGCGATCTTCTTGCCGGTCAAGCGATCGAGATAGGGCACGCGCGAGGCGACCGAGCGCAGGTAGAACAGCGCGAAACCGAACGGCGGATGCATGAAACTGGTCTGCATGTTGACGCCCAGAAGCACGCCGAACCAGATCAGGTCGATGCCGAGCTTGTCGGCGGCCGGCGCCAGCAGCGGCACGATGATGAAGGCGAGTTCGAAGAAATCGAGGAAAAACGCGAGGAAGAAGACGAGGATGTTGACGCCGATCAGGAAGCCGACTTCGCCGCCCGGCAGCGAGGTCAAGAGGTGCTCGACCCAGATCTGGCCGTTGACGCCGTAGAAGGTCAGCGAGAACACCCGCGCGCCGATCAGGATGAACAGCACGAAGGACGACAGCCGCGTCGTCGAGGCCAGTGCCTGCTTGATCACGTCCATCGACAGCCGGCCCTTCATCGCCGCCATCGCCAGTGCGCCGACCGCGCCCATGGCGCCGCCTTCGGTTGGGGTGGCGATGCCGAGGAAGATGGTGCCGAGCACCAGGAAGATCAGCGCCAGCGGCGGGATCAGCACGATCACGACCTGCTGCGCCAGCCGCGACATCATGTTGATGTTCAGGCCGCGGTCGAGAATCGCGACGACGTAGATGAAGATAACGCCGACGGCCGCGCCGAGAATGTCGGCATTGTCGCCATGAGCTGGCACTAGGTAACGGTAGGCCGCGTAAGCGATGGCCACGGCCGCTATCAACGCGATCAGCAAGGACACCACGCCATGGCCAAGTGTCCGCGCCTCGAGCGGCAGCGCCGGCATCGACTTTGGCCGGACGATCGACATGATCACGATGTAGAGCGTGTATAGGCCGGTCAGCACCAGGCCGGGGATCAGGGCGCCGGCATACATGTCGCCCACAGAGCGGCCGAGCTGGTCGGCGAGAACGATCAGCACCAGCGATGGCGGAATGATCTGGGCGAGCGTGCCCGACGCTGCGATGACGCCCGATGCGACCCGGCGGTCATAACCATAGCGCAGCATGATCGGCAGCGAAATCAGCCCCATGGCAATGACGGATGCCGCCACCACGCCGGTGGTCGCCGCCAGCAGCGCGCCGACGAAGATCACCGCATAGGCGAGGCCGCCGCGGATCGGTCCGAACAACTGGCCGATGGTGTCGAGCAGGTCCTCGGCCATGCCCGATCGCTCAAGCACGATGCCCATGAAGGTGAAGAACGGAATGGCCAGCAGCGTGTCGTTCGACATCACCCGGCTGCCGTAGAAATTGTCCGGCAGCGCATAGAGCAGCGGCCAGGCGAGATTGATCGCGCCGCCCGAATAGGGCGTCAAAAGCACGCCGATGAAGAAGAACATCAGGCCGTTGGCGGCGAGCGAAAAGGCAACGGGATAGCCGATCAGCATGAACAGGATCAGCGAGGCGAACATGATCGGCGCCATGTTCTGGGCGATGAACTCCATCACGAACGCACCTCTTCAGCGAGCGCCTTGGCTTCTTCAGCGAGCGCCTTGGCTTCGAGTTCAGCCTGTTCGTGCACGGAAATGAACGGGTTGGGATCGTCAATGATGCCGCGCATGATGGCGATCTTCTTGATGATCTCGGAAATGCCCTGCAGCGCGAGCAGGAAAAAGCCGACCAGCAGGATGGCCTTGGCCGGCCACACGATCAGGCCGCCGGCGTTGGTCGACATTTCACCGCTGTGGAACGACAGCGATACGTAGGGCACGAAATAGAACACCATCAGCGTCACGAACGGCATCAGGAAGAAGAGGTGGCCGAAGAGGTCGATCCAGTGCTGCAGGCGGCGTGAAAACAGGCCGTAGACGATATCGATGCGGATATGCTCGTTCTTTTTCAGCGTATAGGCGGCGGCCAGCATGAAGGCGGCGCCGAAGAGGTACCATTGCAGCTCGAGCCACGCGTTCGACGATGTGTCGAACACCTTGCGGATGACCGCGTTGGCCGCACTCACCAGGATCGCCAGCAGGATCAGCCAGGATACCGATTTGCCGATGAACTCGTTCATACGATCGATCGTTCTGGATAGAGCGAGAAGCCCTGCCATGCATTCCTCCCTGATGCGGTGACGCGCGATCCCCCTTTTTTCGTCGCGCCGCCTGGCCCAACCGTATGCAGTGCGTGGCCCGGTTGGTCAACACGAGAAGGAAGGATGCAGGCCATCGGCTCTTGCGGCACGGTGGAAAACCGCAGCCTGACGACACGTCATGCAACCAAAGTCTGATGGGTTCAGACGACCTTGCCGGCGTCGCGGCCGGCGCCGATCAGGATCAGCATGGTCACCAGGAACAGATACATCCACGCATCGCGCCATTCGACCGGAAAATAGCCCGCCCACAGTGATTCGGCCATGCCGAAAGCGGCCGCGCCCAGCGCGGCCCTTGGCGGCGAGAGATAGCCGCCGACAGCCGTCACGAACAGGATCTTCAGGCCGTAGACCAGGCCGGAACCGAAGCTGACATTGCCGTAATAGAGACTGGCCATGACCCCGGCCAGCGCGGCGCAGAAGCCTCCGAACAGCACGGCGCGCCTAAACACGCCACGCACGTCGACGCCGCACAGGGCGGCGGCCCTGGGGTCGTCGGAGACGGCACGCCAGCATCGGCCGAAGTTTGAGTGGGCAAACGCCCATGTAGCGAGTGCGACCGCCGCCAGGACCACGACGCAGTCGAGCACCTGGATCAGCGTCAGCGTCGCCTTAAAACCGGAGCCTTCGGCGAAAACGATGGGCTCGGCCAGCATCGGCGGCAGCCACAGATCATGCGTGTCGGCCGCGATGCGGCTTGCTTCCGACAGGATGATCAGGATGCCGAGAGTCATCACCACGATGGCATTGGGCGAGCGGTCGGCCAATGGTTCAAAGACGCTGCGTGACAGGACATGGCTGATGAGCGCGGCATAGAGGAACGCCGCGACAACGCCGAACAGCACCGAAGCCAGCAGCGTCAGCCACAGCACCTGATAGCCGAAGGCGACGCTCAGGATCATTGCCTGGCCGCAGAAGGCAAACAGCGCCCCATAGGCGAGGTTGGTGCGGTGCAGGATGCCGTTAGTCAGCACGTAGCCGAAGGCAAGCAGGGCATAAAGCGCGCCCGAATGCAGCCCGTTCAGCACCTGCTGGAAGAAATAGAGCATGCTCGACAACACCACAATCATCCGCCCAAGAGCGGATCGGACAGGAGCGGATCGGATAAAGGCGATCATACTGTGCGCATCTGAGGTTTGCACCGCCGAATCTAACTTGTCAAATGCGATTTATCGGTTAGATTTTCGGAATGACAGTCGCCTGGACCCCACACCGCTTCGCCGGCGGCCTGCTCGCGCTCGACACGGCAAACACCGTCGTGCTGCGCGGCGATCCGGAGCGCACGTTCGACCGCTTCGACGATCCGGTCGAAATCGCCCGCTTCGCCGACGCGGCCAGCGGCTTTCGCGCCGTCGAGCTTGGCGACAGGCGGCTGGCGGTGTCCTCGCCGGCTGCAATCGCGCCCGTCGTGCTGTCGATCCGCGAGACGACCGACCGGCTGTTTCGAGGCGCGGTCTCGAAGGGCGCGGTCGCCACCGCCGACCTGCCTGAATTCCTGCGGGCCTGCGCCGACGGCCTAGTCGCCGGCCGGACCGAGATCGGGGCGCCGGGACGGCCATTCGGCGATCCGGCGACGCCGATCGCCTTCGAGGCGGCGCTGGCGGTTTCAGCCCTTTCACTGCTGCGCGGCGACACGGTCGCGAGGCTTAGGATTTGCCCCAACTGCACCTGGCTGTTCGTCGACAGAAGCCGCAATTCCAGCCGCCTTTGGTGCGACATGGCGGTGTGCGGCAACCGGCAGAAGGCAAGCCGTCACTACCGTCGCCGTATCGCGGCCAATGAGGTCAGGAATGCCTAGAATTCTTTCCCGCTTGATCGTTGTTGGCGTGGCGCTGGTAGCGGCGATGGCACTCGGCGCCTGTCGCGATACCGGCGGCGAGGGCAAGCTGTTCGAGGTTTCCGGCAAGATATTCATCTTCAATTACCGTCTCGCCAGGGCGACTTATGTCGTGACGCTGCGGCCCTTGCGGCCGATGGGCGAGGGTCAGGTGGCGGTCGCCAGTTTCCAGAATCCGGCCGGCGGCGCGCCCTTCGTGGTCGAACAGAAGATCTGGCCGAAGCTCGACAAGGTGAGCCTGGAAAGCCCGGCGCTCACCTGCGTCGTCAAGAACAAGCCCTATGCCATCGCCATCAGCATCAAGGGCGCCGACGGTGCCGTCCTGCAGACCATCGACACCACGCTGATGTCGACGGAAGACCAGTCCATCCTGCCCGACCGGCCGCTGGTCATCGACCAGCTCTACACGGCCAATCCCGATCTCGCCGGCCATCCCGACGGCAAGCTGCCGGGCGAGCCAAAGCCGAACTGCTCGAAAGCCGGCTGACGCCTTCCGACGGCATCGATTTCGCCCGGAATTTTTGTGCGCCGTCGCACTGTCGGCGCACCCTTTCATGCGCGGCCCAGCACCCGCCGGACTGTTTGTTGCGCGTTGGCTGGTCCTTTCGATTTTGTTTGACCTGTCTTGCAAGGGAAGAAAGGATGCGTCATCCGATCCCGACGTTGGCCGCTGCCCCGCGCGGCCTTCGCAGAGGAAATGCCTGATGACGCTGCATGATGTCGCGCTCGACGACAAATTCGATCTTGGTAAGGAGCGCATCTTCCTGTCCGGCGCGCAGGCGGTCATCCGCATGCTCCTGATGCAGCGCGAGCGCGACCGCCGCGCCGGCCTGAACACGGCAGGCTTTGTCTCGGGCTATCGCGGCTCGCCCCTCGGCGGCCTGGATATGCAGCTTTGGAAGGCGAAAAAGCAGCTCGGCGAGGCCGATATCGTTTTCCAGCCTGGCCTTAACGAGGAGCTTGCCGCCACCGCCTGCTGGGGTTCGCAGCAGACGGAACTGTTGGGCGAGGGTACCCATGACGGCGTGTTTTCGGTCTGGTACGGCAAGGGTCCGGGCGTCGATCGTTCAGGCGATGTGTTCCGCCACGCCAATCTCGCCGGCTCGTCTAGATATGGCGGCGTCCTCGCGCTCATGGGTGACGACCACATGGCCGAATCCTCGACCAATGCGCACGCCACCGAATTCCTCTTCGTCGACACCATGGTGCCAATCCTGAACCCGGCCGGAGTCCAGGAGATCATCGACTACGGCCTGTATGGCTTTGCCATGTCGCGCTTCGCCGGCACCTGGGCGGCGATCAAATGCGTCAAGGACAATATCGAATCGACAGCTTCGGTCGATGCCTCGCTTGAACGGTTGAACATCGTCGTCCCGGATTTCGACATGCCGCCGGGTGGTCTCAACATCCGCCACGAGATCGACATGCTCGGCCAGGAAGAGCGGTTGCATGAGCACAAGCGTGCCGCGGCCTCCGCCTTCATCCATGCCAATGGGCTGAACAGGATCGTCTATTCGGGCGGCCGCAATCCGAAGCTCGGTATCATCACGCTGGGCAAGAGCTATCTCGACGTCCGCCAAGCGCTGGAGGATATCGGCATCGACCAGGCGGAAGCCAACCGCATCGGCGTGCGGCTGTTCAAGGTCGGCTGCCCCTGGCCGCTCGACCTGCAGCACATCGCCGAGTTCGCGCGCGGTCTCGACACCATCGTCGTCGTCGAGGAGAAACGCTCGCTGATCGAGGTGCAACTGCGCGAAAGCCTTTATGGCACCGCCACGCAGCCGGTCATCGTCGGCAAGAAGGACGAGCGCGGCGACTGGCTGTTCCCGGCCAAGGGGGCGCTGGATCCCAACGAGATCGCCATTGCACTGGGCGAGAGGATCGTGAAGACCATCGGCCCGTCCGAAGAGATTTCGGCAAGGGTCGCGAAGTTGCGCCAGTTCCAGGCGATGCTGAAGGACGCTACCGACATCGGATCGCGCACGCCCTTCTTCTGTTCGGGCTGTCCGCACAATTCCTCGACCAAGGTGCCGGACGGCTCGATCGCCGCCGCCGGCATCGGCTGCCACTTCATGGCGCTCTGGATGGACCGCAACACGCTCGGCTTCACCGCGATGGGCGGCGAGGGCGCGCAATGGGTCGGCCAGGCGCCGTTCTCGAAGCGCGGCCACATCTTCCAGAATCTCGGCGACGGCACCTACAACCATTCGGGCACGCTGGCGATCCGCTTTGCCCTGTCGAGCGAAGCCAACATCACCTACAAGATCCTCTACAACGACGCCGTCGCCATGACCGGCGGCCAGCCGCATGAAGGCGGGCTGACCGTGGACATGATCGCCAGGCAGGTGCGGGCGGAGGGCGTCGACCGCATCGCCATCGTCACCGACGAGCCCGACAAATATGCTGGGAAGGCCGAGTTTCCGGCGGGCGCGACTATCCACCACCGCGACGACCTCGATCTCGTCCAGCGCGAGCTGCGCGAGGTCAAGGGCGTATCGATCCTGCTCTACGACCAGACCTGCGCTGCCGAAAAGCGCCGCCGCCGCAAGCGCGGCACTTTTCCCGATCCTGACAAGCGCGTCTTCATCAACGAACTGGTCTGCGAAGGCTGCGGCGATTGCGGCGTGCAGTCGAACTGCGTCTCGATCCAGCCGGTCGAGACCGAATTTGGCCGCAAGCGCAAGATCGACCAGTCGAGCTGCAACAAGGACTTCTCCTGCGTCAACGGCTTCTGCCCGTCCTTCGTCACCGTGCACGGTGCCAAGATCCGCAAGGCAGAAGGCCTGGCCGGCAAGACCGACCCGCTCGAAGGCGTACCGACACCAGTGGAATTCCCGCTCGGCGTCGAGGGTTGGGCGGCGATTATCGACGGCGTCGGGGGCACCGGCGTCGTCACCGTCGGCGCCGTGCTCGGCATGGCGGCGCATCTGGAGGACAAGGGTTGCGGCATGATCGACATGGCCGGCCTCGCCCAGAAGGGCGGCTCTGTGTTCACCCATGTCCGCATCGCCCGCACACCGGAAGACATCAATGCCATCCGCGTTTCGGCGGGCAAGGCCGACCTCGTGCTCGGCTGCGATCTCGTCGTATCGGGGGCCAAGAAGGTGCTGACGGCGGTGCGCGAGGGCCATACGATCTTCCTTGCCAACACCGCCGAGATCATGCCGGGCGAATTTGCCCGATCGGCCGATTTCTCGCTGCCGGTCGAGCGCCTGAAGAAGGCGATCCGGTCCGCCGCCGGCGACGACAAGGCCCATTTCTTCGACGCCACCCGTACCGCCACCGCACTGTTCGGCAATTCGCTCGGCGCCAATATGTTCATGCTTGGCTTTGCCTTCCAGCACGGTGGTCTGCCGCTCTCGGCCGAAGCCGTTGAAAAGGCCATTGAATTGAACGGCGAAGCGGTGGCGATGAACATCGCCGCTTTCCAGTGGGGCCGCCGCGCCGCACATCAGCCGGATTTTGTGCGCGGCCTCGTCGCCCAGCCGGGCTCAACCTTCGCCGACAAGACCGGGCACGCCGCGCCGGCCGCCGAGACGCTCGACGAGATCATCGCCCGCCGCGTCACTTTCCTCACGGCCTATCAGAACGCTGCTTACGGCAAGCGCTATGCCGACAGGATCTCGACGCTGCGAGCGGCGGAAACCAAGGCCATGCCGGGTTCGACGACCGTGACCGAGGCCGCTGCCAAAAGCCTGTTCAAGCTGATGGCGATCAAGGACGAATACGAGGTGGCGCGGCTCTACACCGACGGCTCCTTCGCCGCCGAGCTTGGCAAGCAGTTCCAGAGCTATGAGAAGCTCGAATTCCATCTCGCGCCGCCGATCATGGGGCGTCGCGGTAACGACGGCAAGCCGAGGAAATCGAGCTTCGGGCCTTGGATGATGAAGGGCTTTCGCCTGCTGGCGGCGATGAAGGGCCTGCGCGGCACGGCTTTCGACCTGTTCGGCTACACCGCCGAGCGGCGCACGGAACGGCAATTGCTGGCGCAGTACGAAGCCGATCTGCAGCTCGTGGCCAGCTCGCTGGCGCCGGGCAAAATCGAGGCCGCGGTAGCCCTGTCCTCGGTCCCGACGCTGATCCGCGGCTATGGCCATGTCCGGCGGGCAAGCGCCGAAAAGGCGGCGGGCGAGCGCCGCAGGTTGCTCGACCGTCTTGCGGCGGCACCGGCAAGGCCTGAACTCCAGGCCGCCGAGTGAGCCAAAAGCGCCCGAAAATCAGGCGTTTGAGCCCAAGCTAAAGGTTTTTTAATGGGACTATGCCAAGGCTGGGGCTCATTGGGCGCCAGTAATGGGCAGAACAAAAACCGATAACATCCCGGTGGATGTTTATATCCAGTTTGTGCGCTCGTTGTTCGACAACGCGCATATGCTGGTTATCGGCGCGCTTTGCCATGCCGTCATCAGCCTCATGGTGTACTGGCGCAACGGCCAACCCATCTTCTTGGTTCTCGCAGGCGCGCTGCTTGCCATCGGCGTCTGGCGCTACTTCAGCCTGCGGCGGTTCCACCGCTCGGGTGGCGTGATGCGCGACGCCGCCGATGCGACCAGGTGGGAGCGCGAATACATCCTGAAGGGAAGCCTTCAGGGGTTATTGCTGGGGTTCTTTTGCTTCATTTCCATCTATGTCTACTCGGATTCCTATGCCGAGATCGGCGCGCTGTCGGTAACGCTGTCCTCGCTGGTGACTGTCGTGGGCCGAAATTACGGCTCGCCGCGCATGGTCATGATCTTCGCGGTCACCTTCGTCGGGCCGATCGCCGCCGCCCTCATTCTCAGGTTCGACATTCCCTACGTCGTGCTTGGCCTGCTGATCATTCCGTTCATGTTCATCATCAAGGGCAGCGCCGACCATGTCCGCAACGTGCTGTTTTCGGCCGTTGTCGGACACAAGCAGGCGAGGCAGATCGCGCAGCGCTTCAATCGCGCCCTCAACACCATGTCGCATGGCCTCGTCATGCTCGGCCCCGATGGCAAGGTGGTCGTCGGCAATGCGGAAGCCGCCCGTCTGATGTCGCTCAAATCGCCGGACCAGTTGCTCGGACGGTCGATCCATTCGCTGCTCTTGCGCGGCGTCGCCGGCGGCATGCTCGCACCAAAGGACTGCCGCTATGTCGAGGCGCAGCTGACGCGCGCGTTGCGCGAAGGGCGCGACCGCAAGGTGCTGGTTTCCTTTTCCAACGGGCAGAACTTCGAATTTTCGGCGCGCGAGGGCAACCAGGAATTGGGCGTCATCACCTTCGAGGACGTCACGGCGCGTGTCGAAGCGGAGGAAAAGATCCGGTTCATGGCGCGCTACGACAACCTCACCGGCCTTCCGAACCGCGCCTATTTCCACGAACTGGTCGGCGAATTGATGGCCTCGGGCGACCGCGATCGCATGTGCGGCCTGGCCGTGGTCGACCTCGACGATTTCAAGAGCGTCAACGACACGCTCGGCCATCCTGTCGGCGATGGCCTGATCTACGCCGTCGCCGAACGGCTGGCGGCCATTGCCGGACAAGGCCTTACCGTCAGCCGCTTCGGCGGCGACGAGTTCATGCTGTTCTTCGATCGCATTGATGATGAGAGCCATCTGGCGAGCCTGCTCGACGAGATTTTCGCCGAGCTGCAGGGAGAGGTCGACGTCGCGGGCCATGGGTTGCGGATTCAGGCCAGCGCCGGCGCGGTGCTGTCCAAGGTCGACGAAATCGATGTCGACGCCATGATCGTCAAGGCGGACCTGGCGCTCTACAAGGCCAAGGAACTGGGCAAGAACGGTTGGCGGCTGTTCGAGGCGGCGATGGACGCTGCGTTCCGCAACCGCCAGCTGATGAAGGCGGACCTGCGCACCGCCGTGGAAAGCAGGGATCTGCGGGTCGTCTATCAGCCGATCGTGGCGATGAACACCATGCGCATCGCCAGCTGCGAGGCGCTTTGCCGCTGGGATCATCCCGATCTCGGGCCGATTTCGCCCGGCATCTTCATTCCGCTTGCCGAGGAGATGGGCATCATTTCCGAGATCAGCACCTTCGTGCTGCATGCGGCTTGCACCGAATGCGCCAAATGGCCTGACCAGACCAGTGTCTCGGTCAATCTCTCGGCCAGGGATTTCCGCAGCCGGGACGTTATCCAGAAGGTGCGCGATGCCTTGGCGAACTCCGGGCTCCCCGCTAGCCGCCTGGAAATCGAAGTCACGGAAACCGCGCTGCTCGACGACAAGTCCTTGACCCGCCAATATATCGAGGAACTGAAGCAGCTCGGCGTCCGCATCGCCCTCGACGATTTCGGCACCGGCTATTCAAGTCTGAGCTATCTGCACAAGCTTCCACTCGACAAGATCAAGATCGACCGGTCGTTCGTGATGGACATCACCCACAATCCGCGCTCGCTCGAGCTGTTGAAGGGCGTCGTCGACCTGATCCGCATCCTCGGACTCTCCGTCACCATCGAAGGCGTGGAGACATTCGAGCAGCTCAAGATCCTCATGCAATCGGTGAAGCCGGATCTTGTCCAGGGCTTCCTTTTCGGCGCCGCGCTCAGCGCGTCGGGCATCGAAACCATGTCCAACGTGACCTGGCCCTTCGCTGCCGAATTGCGGCCGCTCAAGAAGCGCGCCACCACCTGACATCGTCATGAAGTCGTTCGTCGAGGGGCATGATGCTCCCGTGCTCGGTATTTACGATCTGTTAACGTTAATTTAGGGTAAACGCGAAAGCTCGCAATTTTGCTTCTTGTTCCTCCAGCGCTTCGCTATGGTCGTTTGTGCGGCGGTACGAGGGTCAAATGGACAATAAGTTGGTGAGTAGGCCGCTGGCGGCGGCTGCGGGCAGGGACAAGAATCGTCCTTCGGTGTTTACAGATCACATCATGGACGTTCTGGAGCACGTGGAGTATCGCCTTTGCGATGGCGCCGAGGATTTGGAAGCGATCTATAAGCTTCGCTACAATTCCTACCTTCACGCCGGCATGGTCAAATCAGATGCTTCCCACATGGTGAAGGACAGCTTCGACGATCTGCCCAATTCTTACCGCTTTGGCGTCTTCTTCGACGGCACGCTCGTCAGCACCATCAGAATTCACTACGCCAGCGCGAGGTATCCTGTTTCACCCAGCACCGATGTTTTCGGCGACGTGCTGTCACGGCGTCTGGCTTCTGGCGAGACGTTCGTCGACCCGAGCCGGTTCGCCGCCGATCTCGAGTGGTCGAGCAGCCTGCGGGTGCTGCCCTACATCACGTTGAGGCTGGCGGTGGTCGCCTGCAGCCATTTCAAGCCAACCTATTGCCTGACGGCGATCAAGGAAGAGCATTCCGCTTTCTATCACCGCATCTTCCGTTCCGAGCAGGCGGTGCCGCCGCGGAATTATCCCGGACTTACCGTTCCCGTGCATCTGTTCCAGTCGAAATGCTCCGAGAACATGCAGGCGACGCTGGATCGTTTCCCTTTCTTCAATTCCACGGCGTTCGAGCAGCGCATGCTTTTCCAACGCCCCAGGCGGGGCGAGTTGGCGCCGCTGACCATTTTGCCCACGGCCAAGTATTTCGAGGCGGCCTGACCCCACGCCATTTCCGGGCCTTATGCCTCCTGCGGGTCGATGGAGCTTTCCAGGCCTGACCGCGTTGTGACTGGCGGCGTCGACGCGAGTTGATGCTTATCGCTTCTTGAAAGGACAACGACATGCATCTATCCCAGCTCGCGCTCACGCCGCTGATCTCGCTGATCGCCGGCGTGCTGATCCTGATCATGCCGCGGCTGCTGAACTATATCGTCGCGCTCTATCTGATCATCGTTGGGCTGCTCGGGCTTTTTCCTCACCTTGCTGGCTGAGACGCTGGGCAGGCCTCGCGCAAAACCCATCCCTGCGGGCAGCGGCCCGCCAGTTTCAATTTTCCCTTGAGGCAGTTGTCGGCTGCGATGCGGCAATAGCGCCATTGCTCTCCGCGCGGCTTTTCGGTATGTGCCTGAAAGATGTCTTCGAAGGGGTATTCCTATGGCTGAGCATACGCCGAGCGGTCCTGCAGAACTGGGCGCGAAGATGGACTATGCCGAGCATGACCGCACCTATGCGGGCTTCCTGGCGCTGGCCAAATATGGTTCGCTCTTCTGCGGTGCGCTTCTTCTGGCGATGGCTTTCGGCTTCTTCGCGGGCGGGTTCTTCTCTGCGCTGATCCTGTTCGTGCTTATTCTGGCCGTCGGCGCCTTCATTCTGCGATAGACCTTCCAAAAACCCTCTTGCGGTTGAAGTAGCCGGATATCCCGGCCGAAACTTCGCGCAGACAGGTTCCAGCCGAAAGGATCATGCGGTGGGACAGACGGTTTTCATCCCTCGTGAGCTCGATGCGAACGAGCCGCGCGTTGCCGCCTCGCCCGATACGGTGAAGCGGCTGGCGGGGCTGGGATTCGACATCATCGTCGAAGCCGGTGCCGGCACCCGCTCGCGCATCCCCGACGAGGAGTTTGCCAAGGCAGGCGCTGCCATCGGCAAGGCGGCGGATGTCGCCAAGGCCGATGTCGTGCTGAAGGTTCGCCGGCCAACGCATGCGGAGCTGAAGGGCTACAAAGCCCGCGCAGCGGTGATCGCCATTATGGATCCGTACGGCAACGATGCTGAAGTCGCGGCCCTTGCCAAAGCCGGCGTCACTGCCTTCTCGATGGAGTTCATGCCGCGCATCACCCGCGCGCAATCGATGGACGTGCTGTCCAGCCAGGCCAATCTTGCCGGCTACCAGGCGGTGATCGACGGAGCCGCCGAATATGACCGGGCGCTGCCGATGATGATGACGGCCGCGGGCACGGTGCCGGCCGCGAAGGTCTTCATCATGGGCGTCGGCGTCGCTGGCCTGCAGGCGATCGCCACGGCGCGCCGTCTCGGCGCGGTCGTCACCGCCACCGACGTTCGGCCCGCCGCCAAGGAACAGGTCGCCTCGCTCGGCGCAAAATTCCTGGCCGTAGAGGACGAGGAGTTCAAGGCCGCCGAGACCGCGGGCGGCTACGCGAAGGAAATGTCGAAGGAGTATCAGGCCAAGCAGGCGGCGCTCACCGCCGAACATATCGCCAAGCAGGACATCGTCATCACCACCGCGCTGATCCCAGGCCGGCCGGCGCCTAAGCTTGTCTCGGCGGCCATGGTTGCCTCGATGAAGCCTGGCTCGGTGATCGTCGACCTCGCCGTCGAGCGTGGCGGCAATGTCGAGGGTGCCGAGCCGGGCAAGATCGTCACCACCGCCAACAATGTGAAGATCGTCGGCCATCTCAACGTGCCGGGTCGCATCGCGGCATCCGCCTCGCTGCTCTATGCCAGGAACCTGTTCGCATTCCTCGAGACGCTGGTCGACAAGACCACCAAGACGCTGGCCATCAACCGCGACGATGATCTGGTCAAGGCGACGATGCTGACCGATGGCGGCAAGGTCGTCCATCCGGCCTTCGCCAAGGCCGACCAGCAGCCTTATATCGAGCCGCCCGCGATCCCGGCCACGACCATGGTCGCCGATGCTTCGGCTGCGCCGAAGAAGTCATCGACCCGGAAGACCGCCGCATCCAAGTCACCCTCGCCGAAGCCGAAAGGGACCGCGTGATGGATCAGACCTTGCAGAAAGCCCTGGACCAGCTCGACCAGGCGAGTGCCGCCGTCAGGCTCGCGGTGCAGAACCTGGCCAATGCCCCGGGTGGCACTGAGGCCGCCGGTGACGCCGCGCACGCGCTGTCGGGCGGCGCCATCGACCCCTTCGTCTTCCGTTTTGCCATCTTCATCCTGGCGATCTTCGTCGGCTACTACGTCGTCTGGTCAGTGACCCCCGCACTGCACACGCCATTGATGGCGGTCACCAATGCTATTTCCTCGGTCATCGTCGTCGGCGCGCTGCTCGCCGTCGGCATAGCGGCCTCCGGCGTCGCCGCCGGCTTTGGCTTCGTCGCGCTGATGCTGGTCTCGGTCAACATCTTCGGCGGCTTTCTCGTCACCCAGCGCATGCTGGCCATGTACAAGAAGAAGGACAAGTAGAGCGCCATGAACGCCAACTTCGCGTCCTTCCTCTATCTGGTTTCCGGCGTCCTGTTCATCATGGCGTTGCGCGGCCTGTCACACCCGACCACCAGCCGCCAGGGCAATCTCTACGGCATGATCGGCATGGGCATCGCCATTGCCACCACATTGGCGCTGGCAGTCCCGTTGGTCCCGTCGGCCGGCCGCTACGGTCTGATCGTGCTCGGTCTCGCCATCGGCGGCGGCGTCGGCGCCGTGACCGCGCGCCGCATCGCCATGACCTCGATGCCGCAGCTGGTCGCCGCTTTCCACAGCCTCGTCGGTCTCGCCGCCGTCATGGTCGCGGCCGCGGCCATCTACGCGCCCGAAAGCTTCGGCATCGGTACTATGGGCGACATCCATGCCCAGGCCCTGATCGAGATGAGCCTGGGCGTCGCCATCGGCGCCGTCACCTTCACCGGCTCGGTCATCGCCTTCCTGAAGCTCGATGGCCGCATGTCGGGCAAGCCGATCATGATCGGCGGCCGCCATTTCATCAATGCCGCGCTTGGCGTGGCCCTGATTATGCTGATCGTGCTGCTGGTCACCACGGAATCGAAGCTGGTCTTTTGGCTTATCGTCGCCGCCTCGCTGGTGCTCGGCATCCTCCTGATCATCCCGATCGGCGGTGCCGACATGCCGGTCGTCGTCTCAATGCTGAATTCCTATTCGGGCTGGGCAGCGGCCGCACTCGGCTTCACGCTCGGCAATCTGGCGCTGATCATCACCGGCGCGCTGGTCGGCTCGTCGGGCGCGATCCTGTCCTACATCATGTGCAAGGGCATGAACCGAAGCTTCATCTCGGTCATCCTCGGTGGCTTCGGCGGCGAAACGGCGGCTGCCGCCGATGACGGCATCGAGCGCACGGTCAAGCAGGGTTCGGCCGACGACGCCGCCTATCTGATGATGAACGCGCAGAAGGTCATCATCGTGCCGGGTTACGGCATGGCGGTCGCCCAGGCGCAGCACGCGCTGCGTGAAATGGCCGACAAGCTCAAGGCCAATGGCGTCGACGTCAAATACGCCATCCACCCGGTCGCCGGCCGTATGCCTGGCCATATGAACGTGCTGCTCGCCGAAGCCAACGTGCCTTACGACGAAGTGTTCGAGCTCGAGGACATCAACTCGGAGTTTGCCCAGGCCGACGTCGCCTATGTCATCGGCGCCAACGACGTCACCAACCCGTCCGCGCGTGATGACAAGAGCAGTCCGATCTACGGCATGCCGATCCTCGACGTCGACAAGGCGCGCACCTGCCTGTTCGTCAAGCGCTCGCTCGGTTCCGGCTATGCCGGCATCGACAACACGCTGTTCTACAAGGACGGCACCATGATGCTACTCGGTGACGCCAAGAAGATGACCGAGGAAATCGTCAAGGCCATGGATCACTGACCGGCCGATCTTGACCGTCGAATAGAAAGAGCCCGGTCGATCCGGGCTCTGTGATTCTGGCGTGGTGCTGCGTTCAACCGTTGGTCAGGAAGACCGCTTCCTCTTCATCGCGCTGCCGGCCGCCGAGCGCGGCGGCCGCACTGGCGATGAAGGCGCCGATGACCAGCGACAAGGCGCCGAGGAGCGCAAAGGTGGCGCTTGCCTTCCTTGCCGTGTCGGCCGCCTGTTTTGCCTTGACCTTCGCGTCCTGCGCCTTCGCCAGCACCGTGTCGACACGCGTCTTGGCGTCTGCCTCGGAAAGACCGGTGCGCGCGGCGACCAATTGGGCAAGATAGGTCTTGTCTTCCGCGGGGACCTCGCCGGCGACAGCACCGGCGATCAGGATGCGCGAGGCCTGCCCGGCCGCGGCCGCTTCGTCGCCTGGATTGGCGGTCGCGAGCTTGGCCGGATCGGCCGGGCGGAACAGCGAATCCACCAGATAGGACGTCGCATTATCGGCCGAGGTGGCGCTGGCATTGGCGGAGGCACCGGCCGACGCACCCATGGCGGCTCCCGAGGCCACGGTGGACGCGGCCTGGACGCCTGAACCAATCGCGGCGGAAAGCGCCGAGCCGAGCACGCCGACGACCAGCAAGGTGGCCAATGCCCAGGCGAGGAAGCCGTGCGCGGTGTCGCGGAAATAGACCTCGTCGGTGTGGATGCCGACCCATTTGGTGCGCAACCGGCCCGCGAGGTAGCCGCCGACGCCCGACGACAGCCATTGCACGATGATAAGCCAGATGGCGGTCGATACCGCGAAAGTGGTCGCCGATGCACCGGACCCGGACCATGGCGAGACCATGCTCAATCCAAGGCCCGAGCCGAGCAGCATGAGGATGAACGTCAGCGTCGAGGCCGCGAAGGCGCCGGCAATGATCGGTCCCCAGCTGACGGCGGTGGAGGACGATTCCGTTGAAGCTGATACGTCGACAGCCGATAGGGTGGCGGACTGCATAGCGGCCCCCTATCGCATGAAAAGCATGAGAAGAATGATGATCGGAATCGGAACTCCGAGCAACCAGAGTAGAATGCCGCGTCCCATGAAAGCCTCCTGCAAGAAATTGTGATCGACACTGTCACAATGTCTCTGAAAGCCTTCTGTTCCGGCAGGTCCTCATTATTGGCGCGCGCCCGAGCTACGCCAATGTACCGAAAAGGCTGGGCGAAACCTCAAATATCCAGATTTGCAACCGACAGTGCGTTGTCCTGGATGAATTCGCGTCGTGGCTCCACCTCGTCGCCCATCAGCCGCGAGAACAGGCTGTCGGCATCGGTCGCATCGTTGACCTTGACCTGCAGCAGCGAACGCACATTCGGGTCGAGCGTGGTTTCCCAGAGCTGCTCGGCATTCATCTCGCCGAGACCCTTGTAGCGCTGCATGGTCAGCCCCTTGCGGCCGGTGGCAAAGACCGCGTTGAGCAGCGCCAGCGGTCCCGAGACTGTCTCGGACACCTCCTTGCGGCGCAGCACCGGCGGCGCCCCGTAGACCTCGCTGAGGCGCTGCGCGTAGCGGTCGAGCTGGCGTGCGTCGGCGGAATTGATCAGTGCCATGTCGAGATGGGCGTATTCCTTGACGCTGCGCACGGTGCGTTCGAAGACATAGCCGCCGATGCCCTCGTTCGAGGTCGACATGCGGCCGGTCCAGCCGCGCTCGGTGTCCTCGGCAATGATGTCGAGGCGTTGCGCGATCCGCTCGGCCATCGCGTTGGCGCGACCGAGATCGGCGAAGACATCGGGATTGAGCCCGCCGGCGATCGCCGCCTGCTCGACGACGTCGCGGTTATAGCGCGTGTGCAAGCCGTTGATGAGCTGGCGCACGGCAAGCGCATCGGCGACGGCGCCGTGCAGATCCTGTCCGGTCCGCACTTCCCCTGAGCCGAGCGTAAGGGACGCTTCCTCCAACCCCGAATCGATAAGGAATTCTTCGAAGGCGCTTTCATTCTTGATGTATTGCGAGCTCTTGCCGCGCGTCACCTTGTAGAGCGGCGGTTGGGCGATGTAGAGATGGCCGCGCTCGATCAGCTCCGGCATCTGCCGGAAGAAGAAGGTGAGCAGCAGGGTTCTGATATGGGCGCCGTCGACGTCGGCGTCGGTCATCAGGATGATCTTGTGATAACGCAGTTTGTCGGCGTTGAATTCGTCCTTGCCGATCGAGGTGCCGAGCGCGGTGATCAACGTGCCGATCATGTCGGACGAGAGCATGCGGTCGAAGCGGGCCCGCTCGACATTGAGGATCTTGCCGCGCAGGGGAAGGATCGCCTGGTTTTGGCGCGAACGGCCGCCCTTGGCGGAGCCGCCGGCCGAGTCGCCCTCGACGATGAAGATTTCGGACTTCGCCGGGTCGCGTTCCTGGCAGTCGGCCAGCTTGCCGGGCAGCGAGGTGACGCCGAGCGAGGTCTTGCGGGTGATGTCGCGCGCCTTGCGCGCGGCTTCGCGCGCCGCCGCGGCCTGGATCACCTTGTCGACGACCACCTTGCCCTCGGCCGGATGCTCCTCGAGCCACGTGCCGAGCGCTTCGTTGACCAGTCCCTCGACCACGGGACGAACCTCCGACGAGACCAGCTTGTCCTTGGTCTGCGACGAGAATTTCGGGTCGGGAACCTTGACCGACAGCACCGCCGTCAGGCCTTCGCGGCAATCGTCACCGATCAGCGAGACCTTTTCCTTCTTGGTCAGGCCCGAAGATTCGCCATAGCCGGTGATCTGGCGGGTCAGTGCGCCGCGAAAACCGGCCAGATGGGTGCCGCCATCGCGCTGCGGGATGTTGTTGGTGAAGGCCAGCACATTCTCGTGGTAGCTGTCGTTCCACCACATCGCAACTTCGACGGTGATGCCGTCACGCTCGGCCCTGATGGAAATCGGCTTCTCGATCAGCGGTTTCTTGACCCGGTCGAGATATTTGACGAACTCTTCGAGGCCCCCGTCATAGTGCAGTTCATGCCTCACGACGTCGGCATGACGGGCGTCTGTCAGCACGATGCGCACGCCGGAGTTCAGGAAGGCGAGCTCGCGCAGCCGGTGCTCCAGCGTGCCGAAATCGAACTCGACCATGGTGAAGGTCTCGGCGGACGGAAAGAAGGTGATCTCACTACCGCTGCGGCCCTCATTGGTGCCCGGGCGCTTGTTCTGTTCGTAGCTGCCGGTCGCCCTCAGCGGCGCGTCGGCATCGCCATGGGTAAAGCTCATTTCGAAGATCTGGCCGTTGCGGCGGATCTTGAGCTTCAGCCAGGCCGATAGCGCGTTGACCACCGAGACGCCGACGCCATGCAGGCCGCCAGACACCTTATAGGAGTTCTGGTCGAATTTTCCGCCGGCATGCAGCTGCGTCATGATCACTTCGGCCGCCGAAATGCCCTCGCTGGGGTGAATGTCGGTGGGAATGCCACGGCCATTGTCGATAACCGTCACCGAGCCATCGGGGTTGAGCGTCACCGAAACCAGGTCGGCATGGCCCGCCAGCGCCTCGTCGATGGCGTTGTCGACCACCTCGTAGACCATGTGATGCAGGCCCGAGCCGTCATCGGTGTCGCCGATATACATGCCCGGTCGCTTGCGGACAGCATCCAACCCCTTCAAAACCTTGATGGAATCGGCGCCGTATTCGGCTTCAGCGCCGTTGGTGTTCTCGGTCTGGTCGCTCATGAAAACCTATTGTCTAGATGCCGTTTTTGCAGCGCGAAAAATTGCCCCGAATCGCGCTTCTGAGATCGATTAGATATAGGCGCTAAAGGCGGTTTTTCCAAGGTTTGCAGGCATTTCCGGCGCAAATCCCAAGCCGGCGGCCGGCTATTTTTTTCGGGCGTTGATTTTGGCGAGAAGGCCGCGCAAATATTTGATCGTGGATTTGTCCCTGGGCGCCAGCCGGCCCGTGCGGTCGAGCTCCAGCGTCAGGTTCAGCGCCTTGGTCAGCACCGCCTTCGGATCCTTGGCCACATACGCATAGTTGATGTAAGCCTGCACCAGATCAAATTGCCAAACCGCATTGTTCGGATCGGACTGAGCCAGTTGCTGGCGGATGCCGAGGCTGGCTTCGAAGGCCCTCTCGGAGCCCTCGAAGTGGCGCTGCTTGGTCTCCAGCATGCCGATTTCCGACAGAGTGATCGACAGGTCGCGTTGCCAGTCGGAATTGCCTGGGTCGAGCTGGGCCAGCCGGTCGGCAATGGCAAGACTGTCCTGGTAGTTTTGCAGCGCCTCGCTGACATTGCCCTGCGCATCAAGCACACCGGCAACCTTTTCCAGACAGACCGACAGGTCGCGCTGCCAGCCGGTGTTGCCGGGGTCACTCCGGGCAAGGTCACGCGCTACGGCCAGCGCTTTCTGATAGGAGACCAGTGCTGCCGGCCAGCTCTCCTGGTCGTTGAGCGCGTTGCCGATCTTGGCGTAACTGATCGACAGGTCGCGCTTCAAGTCGGTATCGTTAGGGTCGCGGCGCACCAGGCTCCCGGCGATCGCCTGGCTCTTGTTGTAGGCCACGAGCGCGCCGGCGGCGTCGCCTCGCTCGCGCAGCACGTCGCCGATCCTCTCGTGGCTGACAGAGACAGCCCGCTGGCGCTCAAGGTCGTCGGGCTTGTTCTCGGCCAGCGCCAGCCGGAGTCTCAGGCTCTCTTCAAAGGCGGTCTGGGCGCTGTTCAACTGGCCGGCGGTACGGGCAAGGTCGCCGATTTCGTCATAGGTTATGGTCAGGTCGCGCAGCAGATAAGCGCTGTTCGGCTCGGCGTCGGCCAATTTCTGCTTGATCGACAGGCTTTGTTGATAGGCCTGGGCCGCCGCACCCACATCGCCTTGCGTCGCCAGCACGTTGCCGATCTTGTCATTGGCCATGGCAAGATCACCGAGCCAGTCTTTCTTGTCCGGCACGCTTGCGGTCAGCTCCTGCAGCATGCCCCTGGCCGCCTCATAGTTTTCGAGCGAGTTTGGCAGATCGCCCTGCGCCATCTCTATGTTGGCGAGCTTGATGTGGCTGATGGCGAGATCGCGTTTGACGCTCGGATCGGTTTCCAGAAGCGACCGCTGCTCGAGGTTGGCCAACAGGGCGGTGAAGGCCCGGCCGGCCGCCTCGACATTGCCGACCGTCGTATAGAGCAGACCGAGCTCGTCCAGCGTGCTGCTCTGGCGGTCGGCTTGTTCCAGGCTGAGCGAGGTCTGCCCGGCCTCGCCATACAGCGACAGCACCGTTTCATAGCCCTTGATGGCCGCCGCATAATCGAGGTCGGCGCGCGCCGTGCCCGCCGACAGGAACAGCGTCGCGGCCTGCGACAGCGTTCGATCGACGAAATTCACCTTCAGCGCCTTGCGCGACACTTCGTCGATGCCGACCGCCTCGGCCAACTTCGCCTGTGCGGTGCCGAAGGCGCCCAGGGCCAGCTGCTCCTCGGCCTGACGGCGCAGATCCGTCACACGCGGATCGTCGGCAGCCAGCGTCTTCATCTCGGCACGCACCTTGACGAAGGCGTCCGCCGCCTCGCGCAGCCGGGCATTCAGGCTCTCCGCCGACAGATGGCTGGTGTCGGCGCTGATCAACGCCCCATAGAGCGGCGCCAGCGGCATGTCGGCATCGCTGGCGATCCGCTCGACCTCGCCCCGCATCTCCGGCGTCACGTCGGCCATGGCCAGCAGCAGCCTTTCGCGCTCCGGCAATTGCTCCTTGGCGGCAGCGGCGAAAAACAGCTTCGGCAGGCCGCTCTCGACATAGGGTAGTTGCTTGCCGCGCGACACGTCGTAGACCTCCTGCTGCACCAGCGTCAGCACCGAGCGAATCTCAAGCCCGTCGGTGCCGAGATATTTGGTCAACGCCGTGGTGAAGGGTGAGTTCTGGCCGGTGCCATCGGCGGCCGTCTCGCCAGGTGCGGCCGAGAACGCGAACAGGATGTTTTCCGCCCGCCCGATGCGGCCAAGACCCGGTTTTACGCTGTCGGCGACATCCTTGGCCAGCGAGGTCGCGCCACGACCGGTGCCGCCGTTCCCCGAGAACGGATCGCTGCGGCAGGCATCGAGCACGATCAGCCCGACTTTCGCGGTGGCGGCGACCGCGTCGCGCACCTCTTCCAGCGGCAGGCTGGTCTTGTCCAGCGCATCGAGCGAAGACGCGTCGGCATCGACCGGCAGCAGCCGGTTGTCGCCCGATATTTCGACGCCATGGCCTGAGAAATACACCAGCGCCACGTCGGCGCCCTTGGCGTCTTCGCGGAAATCGTCGAGCGCGCGGCGCATGCGCCTGAGGTCACGATTGGTTTCGAGCACCACCTCGAAACCAAGCTTCTTCAGCGCCGCCTCCATCGCCTCGCCGTCATGGATGGGGTTGGCAAGCGGCCGGACCAGCCGGTAGTCGTCATCGGCCATGACCAATGCCACGCGCCGCTCCGCCACCGCCGCGGCGGTGGTCGCAAGCATCAGCAGCAAGGCAAACAGCAAACGCAAGTCGAACCGCCCCGGCTCGGTCATTTGCCGACCATTCCACCTCTTTATGGCGCGAGCAAGCCGCGCTGAGAGCGGCTCTCTCAGGCAGCGCGCATTGGTTTCAACGCCTCGCTCCAGCGCAACAGTTCGTCCAGCATGGTCTTGGTTCCGCCCCGCACCTGCTCGCTGGCATCGAAGGCGCCATTCTCGTCGAGCAGTTTCTGGTACAGCGGCAGCGCGACACCTTCCGGGATCGGCATGATCCCGACCGCGGTCAGCAGCGGTTTCAGCGCCTGCGCCGCGCGCAGGCCGCCGGAAACACCGCCATAGCTGAAGATGGCGGCTGGCTTGTATCTCCATTCGCGGGCGAGATAGTCGACCGCGTTGACGATCGCGGGCGCCACGAAATAATTGTATTCCGGCGCCACGAAGACTAAGGCGTCTGCAGCGTCGATCGCCTTCGACCAGACCTTGGTGTGGTCGTTTTGATAATTGCCGAGCCTTGGATGATAGGGTTCGTCCAGCACCGGCAGACCGAACGCGGCGATGTCGGTCAGCACCGGCTCGAATTTTCCGTGCTCGCGCGCGAACGTCTCCAGCCACTCGGCGAAAACCGAGCCGGCGCGGCCGGGCCGCGTGCTGCCGATGATGATGTTCAACTGGTGCTTCAAGGCAGGCTCCTTTGTCAGGCGGTATCCGTTGGTGACCGTCACTACGGCAGAGCGTTCCAGCGGACAAGGTCGGAGCCCTGACGGAACGGTCACGATCGGATGAACAGACCGTCTGCCCTGCGTTCCTGAAGTCATGGTCCGCTCTGCCGTTTGGCCACATGGACGCCCGGTGTGCCAGCCACTACATTGATGGGAACAGCGGAGCACTCCATGGATACTCAGCCCGCCCCCTTCGTTCCTCCCGCCCCGAAGCCGCGCACGTCGCCGCCTTCGACGCTGGAGATGATCCGCATCGTCTATCGCAACCCGCTCGAACTCTGGGGCGAGCTGACCTACAACGAACCCTGGATTTCGGCCAAGGGCGCCGGCGGGCCGCTGGTCATCGCTAATGATCCCGCCCTGATCCGCCATGTGCTGGTCGACAACGCCAAAAACTACAAGATGGCGACGGTGCGCCAGAAGATCCTGAGGCCGATCCTGCGCGATGGCCTGCTGACCGCCGAGGGCGAGGTGTGGAAGCGGTCGCGCAAGGCGATGGCGCCGGTGTTCACACCGCGCCACATTTTCGGCTTTGCCCAGCCGATGCTGAAACGCACGCTGGAGTTCGTCACCCGTTACGAGGCAGGCGGCGCGTCCGATATCGCCCATGACATGACGCTGCTCACCTACGACATCCTAGCCGAGACGCTGTTTTCCGGCGAGATCGCAGGCGAGCCGGGCAGTTTCGAAAACGAGATCGACCGCCTGTTCGAGACCATGGGCCGCGTCGACCCGCTCGACCTGTTGCGTGCGCCCGACTGGCTGCCACGGCTGACCCGCATCCGCGGCCGCAAGACGATGGCCTATTTCCGCAAGATCGTGACCGACACGGTCAAGATGCGCGAAGAGAAGTTCAGGCGCGACCCCGATGCCGTGCCCCAGGATTTCCTGACGCTGCTGCTCAAGGCCGAAGGCCCCGACGGACTGACACGCCCGGAAGTCGAGGACAACATCATCACCTTCATCGGTGCCGGCCACGAGACCACGGCGCGCGCGCTCGGATGGACGCTTTATTGCCTGGCCGAATCGCCCTGGGAGCGCGACCGCGTCGAACAGGAGATCGACCAGGTGCTGGCGCGCGAGCCCGATCCGACGAAGTGGCTCGACGCCATGCCGCTGACACGCGCCGCCTTCGACGAGGCGCTTCGGCTCTACCCGCCGGCGCCATCGATCAACCGCGAGCCGATCGTGCCGGAAATGTGGAGGGACCTTTATATTCCCAAGCACGCCGCCGTGCTGGTGATGCCGTGGGTCGTCCACCGCCACAGGAAGTTGTGGGACCGGCCCGACGCTTTCCTGCCCGAACGCTTCCACCCGGGAAACCGTGAAAAGATCGACCGCTTCCAGTATCTGCCCTTCGGCGCGGGACCGCGCGTCTGCATAGGCGCCAGTTTCGCCATGCAGGAGGCGATCATCGCGCTCGCCATCCTTTTGTCACGCTTCCGCTTCGACGCGACCGCTGAAACAAAACCTTGGCCGGTGCAGAAATTAACCACGCAGCCGCAAGGCGGGCTGCCGATGCGGATCACGCCTCGTCATCGTTGAGGGCTGACGCTTCTGGAGATTATACCGCGGGCTTGCGCTGCTGGAACTGGCCGGCGGCGCGGAAGCGCCAGAGATAGCTGGGCAGGATCGTCGCGATCGATTGCGGCTGGATGCCGAGCCCCGCCAGTGTCCGGTTGGCCTTGGCGGCTTCGTCCGAAACGATGTTGTGCTCGCGCAGCTGCGTCACCTGGTCCTTGGTCAGCATCGGGTTGGGCAGCAGGCCGAGGATCGAGGCCTGGATGTTGGCCACCCACCACGGCACCGGCACCAGCAGGCGCTTGCGCTCGATTACGGTGAGCATTTCCTGCATGCACTCCTTGAAAGTGAGCACGTTGGGGCCGCCAAGCTCATAGACCCGGCCGCCATCGATCTTGCCGTCGACCGAGCGCGCAACAGCTTCAGCAACATCGCCGACATAGACCGGCTGGAATTTGGTCTGGCCGCCGCCGATCAGCGGCAGCACCGGCGAATAACGCGCCATGTTGGCGAAGCGGTTGAAGAAGCTGTCTTCGGGCCCGAAATTGATCGACGGCCGGAGGATCACGGCATCGGCGATCGTCTCTAGCACGGCCTTCTCGCCCAACGCCTTGGTGCGCGCATAATCCGATTTGGAGTCCAGATCGGCGCCGAGCGCCGAAATATGGGTGAGGCCGGCGCCGACGGCGCGCGCGGCCTCGGCGATAGCGCGAGCACCGAATTCGTGCACGGCGGAGAATTTCTGACGGCCGCTCTCATGCAGGACGGCGACGAGATTGACGACGTGGTCGGCGCCTTGCACGGCGCGGTCGACAGACCAGCGTACGCGCACATTGGCCTGCACCGGCTGGATCTGACCGACATTCCCGAGTGGCTGCAAATGGCCGGCAAGATCGGGCCGCCGGCAGGCGACCCGGATGCGATAGCCGCGCTTGGCCAGCGCCCGCACGACATGACGGCCGACAAAGCCTGACCCGCCAAAGACGACGACGAGCTTTGGGGTCTGCAGGATTTCGGTCATGGCGGGCTCCGGCGCGCGTTCCAGATGGCTTGGCTGAGCCGTTTCATAGTCCGTTTTGCGCTAAAGGCAAAGGGTGACGCGTCGTCGCGTCATCCTTGTCTCTTGGGCAATTCCAGAAAAAGTGTGAAGCGGTTTTCCGCGAAAGCGCATGGCACTTTCATCATGTTTTGGCGCCGCGAACGACAGACGCAGAAAACCCCGCCGAAGCGGGGTTTTCCGGGTGACGTTCGCGCCGAAAGCAGGGTCCAACGAGGCGGCCTGACCTGAGACGGTATCAGCGTGGCGTGAAGCAAGTACGCCCGCCCCAGCCCTGAACGCATCCGACAGAAGACACCGACCGGGCAAACCCGACCCGGACAGCCATTGGTCGTCGCGAGGCGCGGGAAGGTTCACCGACGCGCGGGAAATTTCGTCAGTTTCTTCAGACCGAATAGCGCTCGGCGAATTCGGAGATGCGCTGGATCACCGCCTTGGGCGCGGTGATGCCGCGCGCCTGCGCCTTCTCGACCGCTTCGGCCCGGGCGCGGCCGGGCACATGCACGCCATAGCGTCGGCGCAGCCGGTCGAGTTGGTCCTTCATGCGCTGCTCGAAATCCGGATCGAGTAGCTTCGGCTCGACCGCGAGCACGAACAGGCCGGTTCCCGGACTGTCGGGACCGCCGCTGAACCACGGTGCGTCGAGCGACCAGTTGGCGCCCGACAGGCCCGCCGCCAGCACTTCGACCATCAGCGCGATGTTGGCGCCACGCTGGCCGCCAAAGGCAAGCATGGCGCCCTTCATGGCGGCGGCCGGGTCGGTCGTCGAATTGCCGCTGGCGTCCAGCGCCCAGCCTTCGGGAATCTTCTTGCCGTCTTCCGCCGCCTTGCGGATGTTGACGAAGGCGGTGGCGCTCGACGACTGGTCGATGACCAGCGGCGCGCCGTCGGCGGCGGGCGCGGCGAACGACATCGGATTGGTGCAATAGACCGGCTTGACCGACCCCGAGCCGGCCAGGACGGCCGGGCCGTTGGTGGCGGCGAAGGACACCAGTCCCTGCGCCGCCAGCCGGCCGGTGAAGTAGCCGAGCGCCCCGCACGTATAGGCGTTTTTCTGCGAAAAGATGGCGACGCCGAACAGTCTTGCCGCCTTGGCGAGGTCGTCGATGGTGCGGTCGAATCCGATGTGCGCCAGCCCGCGGCGTGCGTCCGAGAGATAGATGGCCAGCGCCGGCCGCGTGATCACCGGATCGGCATTGCCGTCGATGCGCCCGGCCTCGAACGCCTCGAGGTAATCGATGAAATGCGACAGCCCGACGGTGGCAAGTCCTTCCGCCTCGGCCGCGATGATCGAGGCGGTGAGCGATTGCGCCGCTTCCTCATTGGCGCCGGCGCCAAGTGCCGCCATCCGGCACAGTCCTTTTGCCTGGTCGAGACTGAGTTGCATCAGGGCTGCTCCTGAGTGAGTAGGAAATAGGGAGTAGTCAGTAGGAAAAAACCGGCAAGCAGCCCACTATTTCCTATTCACTACTCGCTTACCCGATCTTGACCGGAATCCGCGCCTCGATCCGGCTGAACGCGAAGACCAGAATGCCGGTGATCGCCATATAGATCAACGCCAGGAGCAGCAAGGGCTCGTAGGTGAGATAGGTGTCCTGCCGCACCTTGGACGAGACGGCGAAGATGTCGATCACGCTGATGGTCGCCACCAGCGGCGTCGATTTCAGCTGCAGCACGGTCTCGCCGGTCAGCGTCGGCAGCGCCCGGTAGAAGGCTTGAGGCAGCCAGATGCGGCGGAAGATCTTCCAGCGGCTCATGCCGAAGGCGCGCGCGGCTTCCAGCTGCCCCTTGGGCACGCCGGCAAAGGCGCCGCGCATCACTTCGCCTTCATAGCCGGCAAAGGACAAGGTCAGCGCCAGCACGCCGTACGGCCAGGCCTGCCTGAGATAAGGCCACATCCAGGATTCGCGGATCCATGGATATTGCGGGAACAGCGAGCCCAGCCCGTAATAGAGCAGCCATAGCTGCAGAAGCAGCGGCGTGCCGCGAATGATGGTGCAGAACACTTTCGCCGGTGCCGCGACCCAGATCGAACCGGCCGCCTGCGCCAGCCCGACGGGCAAGGCGATCATGAAGCCGAGCGTACAGGTGACGGCCAGGATCCACAGGGCACGCCAGATGCCCATCAGGCCCATTTCCCAATATTGCGGCAGCCAGTCCCAGCGCATGAAATAGGCGGCCGAGGCCACGAGCCCCAACGCGATGAGGATCAGCACGATGCGATGTGGCTGCAGCCAGAGCGAAGCGCGCGCCGCCGTGTCGATGACGGCTGTTTCGCTGGTCATCAGCGTGCCTCCTTGATGGAAGGCATGCCGCGCCGCGCCCATTTCTCGGCGCGGCCAAGCAGGAAGTTCGAAACCAGCGTCACGCAGAGATACAGCACGCCGGCGGCGAGGAAGAAAACCAGATAGGCCTTGGTGACGCCCGCCGCCTGTCGTGTCGCCAGCGTCAGTTCGAAGAAGCCGACGACGGCCAGCAGCGCGGTGTCCTTTGTGGCGATCAGCCACAGATTTGCGAGGCCCGGAATGGCGAAAGGCAGCATCGCCGGCAGTGTGATGCGCCGCAACAGCAGGCCGGGAGACATGCCGAAGGCGCGAGCGGCTTCGATCTGGCCCTGCGGAATGGCGAGGATCGCGCCGCGGATGACTTCCGTCGAATAGGCGCCCTGGACGAAGCCGAGCACGGCAATGCCGGCCACCAGCCCGCTTATATCGACACGCTGGTAACCCATCGCGGCCAGCACCTGGTTTATCAGGTCGGTACCGGCATAATAGAGCAGCAGTATCAGCACCAGTTCCGGCACGGCGCGCACCACCGTGGTGTAGACCGCGAACAGGTCGCGCACCACGGGCCCGCCGTAGAGCTTGCCATAGGCACCCCAGGTTCCAATCAGCAGGCCGACGATCGTGGCACCGACTGCGATCTCGAGCGAATGCAAGAGCCCGAGCAAAAGGGTCCCACCCCAGCCGACGGGCGCCGGCGAGAGGAGTTCGACGATGCCGGCCGCGGAGGCCGGAAGAAAGGATTCGATCAGCGTCGCCCCCGGATTGCTGGCTCGATCCGCCGGCACCAGCGGCCGGCGGCAAGCATGCGTGGACTGGCTAGCTGGAGGATGGGGACGTCAGCGCCCTGTCCTCCAGCCCATGCGAGGGTCGTCAGTTCGACTGCGTGGCGCCGCCGTAAATGTCGAAATCGAAGTATTTCTTCGAGATCTCGTCATATTTGCCGTTGGCGCGGATCGCCTTGATGCCGGCGTTGATCTTCTCTTTCAGATCGGTGTCTTCCTTGCGCACACCGGCGCCGACGCCCGGTCCGAGCACTTCGTCGTCAGGGGCCACCATGCCCTTGAGATCGCAGCAGGCCTTGCCCTGGTCTGTCTTGAGGAACTCCTTGAGCGCGATGGAATCGGCCTGCACCGCGTCGAGGCGGCCGGCGGCAAGGTCGTTGTTGGCTTCGTCCTGCGTCTGGTATTCCTTGATCTCGGATGCCGTGGGGCCGAAATGCTTCTTGGCGTAGACGGCATGCACCGTCGACACCTGGACGCCGAGGACCTTGCCCTTGAGGTCGTCAGGCGTGGCGCCGAACTTCTGGTCCTTCGGGCCAATGATCGCGGTCGGCGTGTTGTAGTACTTGTCCGAGAAGTCGATGGTCTTCTTGCGTTCGTCGGTGATCGACATCGACGAGACGATGAGGTCGATCTTCTTGGTGGTCAGCGCCGGGATGATGCCGTCCCAGGCGACAGGGGTGATGACGCAATCGAGCTTTTCCTCGGCGCAAACGGCGTCGATGAAGTCGATCTCCCAGCCGACCCATTTGCCCGAAGCGTCGGGCGAGGTGAAGGGCGCGTAGGGTTCGGCGGCGACGCCGATCTTGACCGGATCGGCTTTGGCCACGCCCATGGCGGCGACGCCGAGCAGCAGCGCCGTGGCGAATGTCTTCAGAACAGTCTTCATTTTCAGAACTCCCAGTTTGTTGTTGGTTCCCGGTTTTCTTCCGTCCCGGCCGTTCCTAGCCGATGTTGCGGATGAACTGCTTGAGCCTTTCGGATTTGGGCGCGCCGAAGATCTGCTCCGGTGGTCCCTCCTCCTCGACCAGCCCGTTGTAGAGGTAGACGACGTGGGTCGCGACCTCGCGGGCGAATTTCATTTCGTGGGTGACCAGCACCATGGTGCGGCCTTCGCGCGCCAGATCGCCGATCACCTTCAACACTTCGCCGACCAGTTCAGGATCGAGGGCCGAGGTCGGTTCGTCGAACAGCATGACACGCGGATTGATGGCCAAGGCGCGAGCGATCGCGGCGCGCTGCTGCTGGCCACCGGAGAGATAGGCCGGGTAGACATCGCGCTTCTCGGCGAGCCCGACACGCGCCAGCAGCTTTTCGGCCTGGGCGACAGCCTCGTCGCGCTTGATGCCCAGTACATGCACGGGCACCTCTATGACGTTTTCGATCAGCGTCATGTGGCTCCACAGGTTGAAATTCTGGAACACCATGCCGAGCTTGGAGCGGATGCGTTCGATCTGCCTGCGGTCGGCCGGAATGGTGTGGCCATGGCTGTCCGCCTTGAGCTTGATCTCCTCGCCATTGACACGGATGATGCCGCTGGTCGGATTTTCCAGGCAGTTGATGCAGCGCAGCAGCGTCGATTTACCCGAGCCCGAGCCGCCGATGATGGCGATGACCTCGCCGTCGCGCGCCGACAGCGATACGCCCTTCAGCACATGCAGTTGACCGAATTTCTTGTGCAGGTTCTCGACATGGATGGCTTCTGCGGCGCAGTCCTGCGCCTCGCCGGATGAGATCTTGGCAGCTGCCAGAGCGCTCACCAAATGACCTCCATATGGCCGCCGGCGGTTCGTCGAACGTCTACCCGGCTAATCAACATACGCTGTACTGCCCTGCTCCAGATTTCAAGCATGGACTCAACAGAGCGAGCCCGTCAATCCCGCTCATTACGGCACTTGCGGCCTTGTTGTGCAAGTGTATAAATAACCTCTCATGAAATTTTCTCGATTTTTTTCAGCTTAAAAAGGGCATCGATGAGCGCTTTCGGATCACAGTCCATGGCGGCGCCGCTGCGGCGCGTGCTGATGCGGTCGGCGGCCAACGCCATGCGCGACGCCGACAGGGCCGCCTGGCACTATGGCCCGGGATTCAACCCGGCGAAAGCAGCCTCGCAGCACGCGGTCCTTGCTGAACTGGTGGCCGCTTCAGGCGCCGAGATCGAATGGATCGAGGACAAGGCCGACGGACTTTCGGATTCGGTGTTCACGCACGACCCCTCGCTGATGACCGACCGCGGCGCGCTGATCCTGTCCATGGGTAAGCCGTTGCGGGCCGGCGAGCCTTCGCTGCATGAGGAAACCTACAGAAGACTGGGCATTCCGATCCTCGGCCGCGTCGAGGCTCCTGGCCAGGTCGAAGGTGGTGACTGTGTATGGGTCGATGCCCGCACGCTGGCGATCGGGCGCGGTGTCCGCTCCAACCAGGAAGGCATCCAGCAGGTTTCCAATCTGCTGACGCCGCTGGGCATTTCCGTCTACGGCTTCGATCTGCCGCTGTGGCAGGGCGAAGAGGCGTGCCTGCATCTGATGTCGGTGATCAGCCCGCTGGCCGACGACCTGGCGCTGGTCTATTCGCCGCTTTTACCGGCCCCGTTCTATCAGGCGCTGAAGGCGCGCGGCATCCGGCTGGTCGAAGGCGATGCCGAAGAGTTCGCCGCTTCCAATGGCCTCAGCCTGAACGTACTGCCGACCAGCCCGCTCAACGTCATTGCCGTCGCGGGCTTTCCCAGGACCAAGGCCGCGATGGAAGCCGCCGGCTGCACGGTTGAAATCGTCGAGGCGGATGCGCTCTGCATCGCCTGCGAAGGCGGGCCGACATGCCTGACGCGGCCGATCCTGCGCCAATGAATGCGCGCCGTAAGTTCCGTCGCGAGGGCGAGGGGCGGCGGCGGCAGGATCTGATCGAAGCGACTCTGGACAGCGTGGCGGAACATGGCCTGCAAGGCGCCAGCCTGCGCACCATCGCATTGCGTGCCGGGGTCACCGCCGGGCTGATCGGGCACTATTTCCCGGGCAAGGAAGAATTGCTGCAGGAAGCCTATACGGCGCTGGTCAGCCGCATGACCGAGCAGGCGAAGGCGGCGTTGGTCATGGACGGCGCCTCGCCGCGCCAGCGCCTTGCGGCCTTCGTCACCGCCAATCTCAATGCGCCGATCATCGACGCGCGGGTGTTTTCGCTCTGGGCAACCTTCATCGGCCGCGCCAGTGCGGATCCTGCCCTGGCCCGTGCCCACCGCGAAGGCTACCTTGGCTTTCGCAACGAGGTGGAAGCGGTTGTGGCTGAAGTGCTCGCCGCCGAACAGCACAAGCCGGACGCAAGCGAGCTGCGCCACCATGCCATCGCGATCAATGCGATCATCGACGGGCTCTGGATAGAAGGCTGCCTGGCCGGCGAGATGTTCTCGCCCGGCGAATTGGCGGCGATTGGCGTCAAGGCTGTCGAGGCCGAGCTCGGCCTCGCACCGCTAGAGCAATTCCAGGAAAAGTGAGAAGCGGTTTTCCCGGGAAAACCGCGTACGCTTTCCCTTCGCAATTGCGTAAGAAACAAAGAGACAGAGCGGAACCAATAATCCGCTCTAACCGGGAGAAAACCAATGACCACCATCGGCGAAGCATTGATTTCGCTACTCGAGGCCCATGGCGTCGACACCGTGTTCGGCATCCCCGGCGTCCACACGGTCGAGCTCTATCGGGGCCTGGCGAGGTCGAAGATCCGCCATGTCACGCCGCGCCACGAACAGGGCGCCGGCTTCATGGCCGACGGCTATGCCCGCGCCAGCGGCAGGCCGGGCGTCGCCTTCGTCATCACCGGGCCGGGTCTGACCAACACCATCACCGCCATGGGCCAGGCGCGCGCCGATTCGGTGCCGATGCTGGTGATTTCTGGCGTCAACGCCACCGATACGCTCGGCAAGGGGCTCGGCTTTCTGCATGAATTGCCTGACCAGCGCGGCATGATGGAGAAGGTGGCGCTGATGTCGGTACGCGTCACCGGGGCCAGCGAGTTGCCCGGTGCGCTGGCGCGGGCCTTCGCCCTGTTTTCCTCCTCGCGGCCCGGTCCTGTGCATATCGAGATCCCGACCGACGTCATGGTCAAGCCGGCGGACGGCATCGCCGCCCTGCTCAGCAATGCGGCGCCTCCGGCACCCAATGGTGCGGCAATTGTGAACGCGGCCAAGCTCATCGCCGCCGCGCGCCGTCCGCTGATCCTTGCCGGCGGCGGTGTCAAGAAGGCGGAAGCCCCGCTGCGGCGCCTCGCCGAAAGGCTGGGCGCTCCCGTCGTCGAGACGACCAATGCGCGCGGGTTGCTGCACCGCCATCCGCTCTGCGTACCGGCAAGTCCGAGTCTGAAGGCGGTTCGCGCGCTGATGGCCGATGCCGATCTGGTGATCGCCGCCGGCACCGAATTCGGCGCGACCGACTATGACGGCTATGGCGACGGCGGCTTTGTGCTGCCTTCAAACCTGATCCGTATCGACATCGGTGCCGACCAGCTTGCGCGGCGCCCGGTGACGGTCGCCATCCATGCTGACTGCGCCGAGGCGATCGAGGCCCTGCTTGCGGCGATCGATCCGGCCCACAGAGCCGGTGAAGATGGTCATGGCCGCGCCGCGATGGGGCGAAAGGCAGCCTTTGCCGAGTTGAGTCCGGCCTATGCGGCGCAGGTGCACGCCGTGGAAATGATCCGCGATGCCTTGCCCGGGGCCATCATCGTCGGCGACTCGACGCAGCCGATTTACGCCGCCAATCTCTATTACGACCACGACCGGCCTGGCGGCTGGTTCAATGCCGCGACCGGCTTCGGCGCGCTGGGCTATGGCCCTCCGGCGGCGATCGGCGCGGCACTCGCCATGCCCGATGCACCGGTGGTCTGCCTGACCGGCGACGGCGGCTTCCAGTTCACCTTGCCGGAGATAGCCGTAGCGCTGGATTCCGAAGCGCCTGTCATCTTCGTCGTCTGGAACAACAGGGGCTATCGCGAGATCGAGACCTCGATGCTCGATGTCGGCGTTGAACCTGTCGGCGTGTCGCCGGCGCCGCCCAATTTCTGCAAGCTGGCCGAAGCCTATGGTATTGGCGCCGAAAGGCTGGCCGACATCGGCGCCTTGCCTCAGGCGCTGAAGCACGCCCGGGCAACGGGACTGCCGCGCGTGATCGAAATCACGGTCGTTTGAACCATCCAGGCTGGCCTTGGTCCCCCGTCCGGAGGCGGATCATTCGCCGGCGTAGTCCTGAAAGGCGTGGGCCGCTTCCGGGTGGCTTCGCTATTCGACGATGTCCTGACGCATGCAAAGACGTGACGGCTGCCATGTCGAGATATCGGTTGAGTGATCGGCTGAAAGGCGCGACGCTTCGCGTCGGCGCGGCAACCAACGACAAAAGTCATAAAAATGACAGGAGCGGTCCAGGATGATGGAAACACTTGAAGGCAGGCATATCGTTGTGACCGGTGGAACCGGCGCGCTCGGTGGGGCGGTGGTCGGCAGACTGCTGGAGCAGGGCGCGATCTGCCATGTGCCGAACGCCCACGCCGCCGCGCCTTCACATTTCCCCTTCACCGCGCATGACAATGTGAAGCTGGCGCACAATGTCGACCTGTCGGACTCCGCCAAGGTCGAAGCCTTCTATTCCCAGGTCCCTGCCTTGTGGGGATCGATCCATCTGGCGGGCGGCTTTGCCAAGGCACCGGTGGAAAAGATCGAATCGGCATCCTTTGCCGAGATGATGGACACCAACGCCCGCACCACCTTCCTGTGCAGCCGCGCGGCTATCCGCTCGATGCTGGCGTCGGGCTCTGCCGGCCGCATCGTCAATGTCACCGCGCGCGCCGGGCTCGACCCCAGGCGCGGCGCCGGGATGGTCGCCTACACGGCCAGCAAGGCCGCGGTGGCCGCCATGACGGTGGCAATGGCGGAAGAGCTCAAGGCCAATGGCATCCTGGTCAATGCCGTCGCCCCCTCAACGCTCGACACGCCGGCAAACCGCGCCGACATGCCGGATGCCGATTTCACCAAATGGGTCAGCCTCGAAGCGGCGGCTGAAGCAATCGCCTATCTCGCCTCGCCCACCAACCAGGCGATGAGCGGAACGCTGGTGCCGCTTTACGGACGCGCTTAATGCATGTCGCAGCAGGTCGGGCGAATCCTAGTCGCCGCGACATGCTGTAACCGGCCTCCGACAGCATTCGTCAAAGAAAAACCCCGCCGGAGCGATCCGGCGGGGTTTTGTTTTCAAGGCTGCGAGAAGAGCTTAGCTGCCCTGCTTCTTCAGCGCGGCACCCAGGATATCGCCCAGCGAAGCGCCGGAGTCGGTCGAGCCGTACTGGGCGACCGCTTCCTTCTCTTCGGCGATTTCCAGCGCCTTGATCGAGACCTGCAGCTTGCGGGTCTTCTTATCGAAGGCGATGACGCGGGCGTCGACCTTCTGGCCGACGGTGAAGCGCTCGGGGCGCTGCTCGTCGCGATCGCGGCTGAGGTCGGAGCGCTTGATGAAGGTCTCGATGCCACTGTCGACCAGCCGCACTTCCAGACCGCCATCCTTGACGCCGATGACTTCGCAGGTGACGACCGCGTTCTTGCGCAGTTCTCCGCTCGTCGCTGCTTCGCCGACCGTGTCCTTGGCCAGCTGCTTGATGCCGAGCGAGATGCGCTCCTTGTCGATGTCGACGTCGAGCACCTGCGCCTTGACCATGTCGCCGCGATTGTACTCCTCGATGACCTGCTCGCCCGGACGGGTCCAGTCGAGATCGGAGAGGTGCACCATGCCGTCCACGTCGCCTTCGAGGCCGATGAACAGGCCGAACTCGGTCTTGTTCTTGACCTCGCCCTCGACCTGGCTGCCGACCGGATGGCTCGAGGCGAAAGCCTGCCACGGATTCTCCAGCGTCTGCTTGAGGCCGAGCGAGATGCGGCGCTTGGCCGGATCGACCTCGAGCACCACCACATCGACTTCCTGCGTCGTCGACAGGATCTTGCCGGGGTGCACGTTCTTCTTCGTCCACGACATTTCCGAAACGTGGATGAGACCCTCGATGCCCGGCTCCAGCTCGACGAACGCGCCGTAGTCGGTGATGTTGGTGACGGTGCCCTTGATCTTCTTGCCGATCGGGAACTTGGTGCCGATCTCGGACCACGGGTCGCTCTCGAGCTGCTTCATGCCGAGCGAGATACGGTGGGTTTCCTGGTTGATGCGGATGATCTGCACCTTGACCGTCTGACCGATGTTGAGGATTTCGGTCGGATGGTTGACGCGGCGCCAGGCCATGTCGGTGACGTGCAGCAGTCCATCGATGCCGCCGAGGTCGACGAACGCACCGTAGTCGGTGATGTTCTTGACGACACCCTCGACAACCTGGCCTTCTTCGAGGTTCTGCACGATCTCCGAACGCTGTTCGGCGCGGCTCTCCTCAAGCACGGTACGGCGCGACACCACGATGTTGCCGCGGCGGCGATCCATCTTGAGGATCTCGAACGGCTGCGGGTTGTGCATCAGCGGGGAAACGTCGCGGATCGGGCGGATATCGACCTGGCTGCGCGGCAGGAAGGCCACGGCGCCGTCGAGGTCGACGGTGAAGCCGCCCTTGACCTGGTTGAAGATGACGCCTTCGACGCGCTCACCCTTGGTGAACTTCTCTTCGAGACGGACCCAGCTCTCTTCGCGGCGGGCCTTCTCACGCGAAAGCATCGCTTCGCCAAGCGCGTTCTCGATGCGCTCGACATAAACTTCGACGGTGTCACCGACCTTGAGAGTGGTGTCCTTGCCCTTGACGCCGAATTCCTTCAGCGGCACGCGGCCTTCGACCTTGAGGCCGACGTCGATGATGGCCATGTCCTTTTCGATCGCGGTGATCGTGCCCTTGACGACCTGACCTTCGCCGGAGTGGCCGGCGGTGAATGATTCTTCGAGCAGGCTCGCGAAATCATCGCGAGTGGGATTTGCAGCTGACATTGTTTCTCCTGGAGTGCCCCGCATCTCAAGCGGGACGGGCGCCGTGGGTTAGCGTTGCGTTGGCCTGCCGGCGTTCCGGGCTAAAAGCCCTGGGCCGCTTTTTGGGCGGCAATTCCGGCGCATGAAGAATGCTGGCAGGCTGGTTCGTGCCCGATATGGGTATTTTCTTCGCCTCCGGCAATCGGAAGCAGCATGAAAACCCGGATCAGGCCTTGTTTCTCTTGGCCAGCACGTCGTCGATGACAGACATGGCCGCGAGAAACGCGGCTTCTATAGCCATTTCGCTGGTATCAAGCAAGTGCGCGTCGGGGGCCGGCTTCAAGGGCGAGTCGGCCCGGCCCATGTCGCGCTCGTCGCGGCGTTGGATATCGGCAAGGATTTCGGCGAAATTGGCCGTGCCGCCGATGCTTTCGATCTCGGCCAGCCGCCGTTTTGCCCGCACTTCGGCGCTGGCCGTCACGTAGAGTTTTATGTCGGCGTCGGGGCATACGACGGTGCCGATGTCGCGGCCGTCAAGCACCGCACCCGGCGGCGTCCTGGCGAAGTCGCGCTGCTTTTCGACCAGGATGCGGCGCACGGTCGGGAAAACCGCGATCTTCGAAGCCGCTTCGCCAACCGCATGCGCCGACAGCACCGCCCGGTCGAGTTTTGCCAGGTCGACCTGGCGGGCAGCGGTCTCGGCCGCCGAGACATTGTCGAGCGGCAGGCCCAGCCGCAGCAGCGCATGCGCCACAGCGCGGTAGGTAAGCCCGGTGTCGAGCAGGTTCAGCCGATAGTGATCGGCGAGCCGGCGGGCGAGCGTGCCCTTGCCGGCGCCGGCAGGGCCGTCGATGGCGATGGTGAAGGTGTGGGTCATTGGCATACAGACGCCTTACGCATGGAAAAAGGCCCCTGCGACTTCGTCATCCTAGGGCGTAGCGAACGCGAAGCGGAGCGAAGACCCTGGGATCCATGCCGTGACTTCAGCCAAAGAACGCTGCGGATCAGAATTTTGCACCGTCGCGGCGCGTTGAGGTCATGGCATGGATCCTGGGGTCTGCGCCGCGTCGCTGCGCTCCTTGCTTCGCCCCAGGATGACGAAGCACGGGATGTTCCCAGCCAATCTCCAAGGTTTGCGATTGCCACTTGTCACCCAATCTTCGCGCCAAGTCCCTTCATCAACCCCATGAACTCCGGAAAGCTCGTCGCGATCATCGCCTGGTCGTCGATCGTCACCGGCTTCTCCGTCGCCAGTCCCATCACCAGAAAGCTCATGGCGATGCGGTGGTCGAGATGGGTCTCAACGGTCGTGTCCCGCCCGTTGGGATGACCGCCCAGACCCTTGCCGTCCGGCCTGCCGCGCACAGCAAGCGAAGCTTCGCTCTCGGTGCAGTCGACGCCGTTGAGTTTCAACCCGGTGGCCACGGCCGAGAGCCGGTCGGACTCCTTCACCCGCAGTTCTTCCAGCCCCTGCATCAGCGTCTCGCCCTCGGCGAAGCTGGCGGCAACGGCCAGCACCGGATACTCGTCGATCATCGACGGCGCCCGCTCGGGAGGCACGGTGACGCCTTTCAGTTCGGAGTAGCGCACGCGCAGGTCGGCGACGTCCTCGCCGCCGGCATTGCGCGGGTTCAAGATGTCGATCTGGCCGCCCATCTCCTGCAGCGTGAGAAGCAGGCCGGTGCGGGTGGGGTTCATCAGCACATTTTCAATCGTGATGTCCGAGCCCGGTACGATCAGCGCCGCCACCAGCGGGAAACCCGCCGATGAAGGGTCGCCTGGCACCGCGATGGTCTGGCCGGTCAGCTTGCCCTGGCCTTCGATGAAGATGTGGCGCACGCCGCGCTCGTCGGTCTCGACCGACAGGTTGGCGCCAAAGCCTTTCAGCATCTTTTCGGTATGGTCGCGCGTCATCACAGGTTCGATCACCGTGGTAATGCCTGGCGTGTTCAGCCCGGCCAGCAGTACGGCCGACTTCACCTGCGCCGAGGCCATCGGCACGCGGTAGGTGATCGGTGCGGCGTGTTTTGGGCCATGCAGCGTGATCGGCATGCGGTCGCCGGGCGTGGCTTTGAGCACCTGCACGCCCATCTGGCGCAAGGGTTCAAGCACGCGCCCCATCGGCCGGCCGGATAGCGAAGCATCGCCGATGAAGGTCGTCTCCATGTCGTAGGTGCCGACTAAGCCCATGGTCAGCCGCGAGCCGGTGCCGGCATTGCCGAAGTCGAGCGGTCCTTCCGGCTGCAGCAGCGCCCCGTTGCCGGTACCGCGGATCACCCATTCGGCGCCGTGCTTCTCTATATGCGCGCCCATCGCCTTCATGGCCGCCCCCGTGCGCATCACGTCCTCGCCTTCGAGCAGGCCGGTGATGCGGGTTTCGCCCGAGGCGAGCCCTCCGAACATGAAGGAGCGGTGCGAGATCGACTTGTCGCCCGGCACGCGGGCCGTGCCGGAAAGGGCTGGTGACTTGCGGGCGATGGCCGGCTTGGCAGCGGCGGCGTGAGACATGGAATTTCCCTGGACGGATGCCGGCTGACCGGCGCTTTTCATTTGTTGCGGCGGTCTCGTATCACGGCGAGGCGAAATGGTCATCCCCATGGTCCTCACTTGGCGCGAGGCCTTTCAATGCTTGGTTTTGTGACGCCGGCTTTTCGCTTTGACAGCGCTGCAAACTGTGGTTAAGGGGACCACTCTTTTATTGACGAGGCTTGGCCGTGGTAAAAACCGAACTTGGCACAAAACGTATCGACCCTGAAACGGGCCGGAAATTCTACGACCTGAACAAGGACCCGATCGTCTCGCCCTATACCGGCAAGAGCTATCCACGTTCCTATTTCGATGAAGGCAAGATCGCCGCCGTCGAGGAGGAGGAGGAGGAAGTGGCCGAGAAGGAAGTGGACGCCGAGGACGAAGAGGGCGTCGAGGTCGTCTCGCTCGAAGAGGCGGAAGACGATACCAAGAGCGACGATCTTCCCGATCTCGGGGACGACGAGGATGACGTCGACCTCGGCGACGACGAGGATGACACCTTCCTCGCCGACGAAGAGGAAGAAGAAGACGACGTTTCCGACATGATCGGCGTCGGCGACGACGATGACGAGGTCTGACAAGGTCTCGAACGCGAGCCTTTGCCGGCTTTCACCGCCTGTGAAGAAAAAGCCGCCGATGAAGGCTTGATATCTGGGAAAGGCGGGGTTAGAAGCCGCCTGCACTAACGGCGCGGTCTTCCAACCCGCGCCGATCTCTCGCCGGAAACGGCGCCGGCTGACTGCCGGGAGTGGGGCCATAGCTCAGTTGGGAGAGCGCTTGAATGGCATTCAAGAGGTCGTCGGTTCGATCCCGATTGGCTCCACCAAACAGTCTATTTAGGACAACCCTTTGAAGTGTACTGATCTGGCGTGACGTCTCCAGCTTCGCGGTGACGTCTGACTTGGGCTGCGCATCCGGATGCCCCCTCATTCAACAAATCAGGGGCGACCGAGCTCGAACGGTCACGGAACGTCGGCGTCGAATTCGATGGCAAATCCCGCATCTATCGCGCTTCGCGCTACGTGGTCGCCAAGTTCCCAATCCGTGAGCTCGCAAAGCGGAAACATGTTTCTTACGGCGCGGATAATTTCGGATAGCGAAACGCAGGGGCTGTCAACATTGTCGATCAGGTAGCGGACAATCGCCTGGCGAACCTCCGTGGAAACAGTCCTCTGCGCCAGCGCGGACATCTCCGGCCTATGAATGGAGACGCGGTGCTGAGCCGTCTGGCTCTGCCGCGTCGAAGGCGACGGGCACCATGTGAGCGATGCAGGCCGCCGCCAACATCTCCTCCAATTCGTGATCGGTGGCCTTACATTTCGGCATAAGTGTTCGGATGGCGCGGATTGCTTGTGCAATGGAGAGAAAGCGGGCCTTGCCCCTGGAAAGGACATAGGCTTCGGCCGCTCCTTCCACCGTGATGGTGTGAAACGTATTGGTCATCAAGAATGCCTCCCTGAAATCCAAGCCAATACGACTTTCGACCAACATGCGGCGCTCTTCAAGGCTCTGTCCGATTCCGGACAGTCAGCCGGCGATGCCGAAGTGACGCTGCTCCTCCTCGCCATATGCGCCGTGCGTGAGTTTTATCATTCCGGTGCGGTCGACAATCGTGATCTCGCCGCGCTTGGCGTGAACAAGCCCTCGATATTCAAGCATCTGGAGAGCCGTGGTAACGCCGGGGCGTCGGGAACCAAGCATGGTCGCCAGAAATTCATGTGTCAGATAGATGATATCTCCTTCGGCGCGGTCGTTGACCATAAGCAACCAGCGGGCCAGCCGTTCCTCGATTTTCGAGTGGCCATTGACCAGCGCCGTTCGCGAAGACTGGATCAGGAATTCGTGGGCGTAGCGAAGCAGTGACGGGCGAAGGGTCTGGCTGCCGGCGATCGCCATGCGAAGCGGTTCAACCGGCAGGGACCAGCCTTTGCTGGCGACCTGGATATAGGTTTCATTGGGAGACCTGTCCTGGCCGAGGACGACCGCAATGCCCGTCATGCCGTCATAGCCGATCAGGCCGACTTCGCTTTGCCGCCCTCCGGTCATGGCGGCGACCACCGATGCGATACCGGTCTCGGGGAAATATACATGCTCGATCGGCTGATATGCGATCTCCAGCCGGGCTTTGATGGCCAGTTCGACGTGATGCATCGATGGCCGTAAAAGCGCGAAATCCTCAGGCGTGAGGGTATTCAAAACATGGTTGCGAAAAGTCGATTGAGGCATGGCTCTTCTCCCTGACGGGCAAGAGCACGTACCTCTCACTGTCGGCTGCATCCGGATAAATGGCGGCCGATAATTAAGTCTACGCCCCATAGGCGGGCTTGGCAAATAATTGCGCCCCGCGTCGGGCGAGGCCACCCTAAGACCCTTCTTCCTGCGACGATCGCTTCCGGTCGCGGGTTTTCAGTCGAGAAGGTCGGCGGCGACTTCGAGCGTGTTGCGGAACGACGTCTCGAGGTGGTTTTCCATCGCCTGTGCCGCGCCCTCGGCATCGTGTCGCTTCAGGGCGTCGAGAATGGCTTCGTGCTGCTCGATCGTCTGTTCGCCATAGCCGGGCTTTGGAATGGCGAGGTAACGGCCGCGGTCCATCTGCGCCTTCGAGATGTCGACCGCCCGCCAGATCATCGGCAGGCCGCAGATTTCGGCAATAGTGCGATGGAAGACATCGTCGAGCTGGATCGCGGTCGCGTATCTGCCGCGCGATATGGCAAGCCTGTGCGCCGCCATATTGTCCTCCAGCAGTTCGGCGGACGCCGGCGTGAGCTTGACGGCCGCGCGCCTGGCGCTCTCCATCTCCAGGGTCCGGCGGATGATATAGGCTTCCTCGAGATCGGCGCGGCTGATCGGCGCGACATAGGTGCCGGTCTGCGCCAGGATCTTGACCAGGCCTTCGTCGCTGATGCGCTTGACCGCTTCCCGCACCGGCGTGCGCGAAACGCCGAGCGCCTCCGCGATGGCCACCTCGTTGATCACTTCCCCCGGCTTCATCTGTCCGACGACGATCAGGTTGCGGATCTTCTGATAGATCTGATCGCGGAGCGGCAGCGCCCGATTGAGGGTCGAAGGGTCCAAGTCCATGGCAAATCCATAGCTTCGTTCACCGGGAATGGTCAGATTATATTAGAATGTAAATCGGAATGGGAGCCTCGGTCGACGCGGACTGGCCGGCACGCTCGACGCTGGCGCAGCGCCCGCACGCACACGCTGCACGATCCGGTGCGCTGGAAACATTAGATCCTCGGCAAATATTTCCTCAACGGCGAAAATCCGCCGCTGCACGCCTGGAGCTGATTTATCACCGGCGGCCGGGACGAGCGGCACCGTCGAGCTAAGTGGCTTCGCCCTTGTCGGTTATCCCGGGTGAAAGCTTACCCGCAATTTACGACCATCGGCTACATCAGTTCCTGTCTGATTCGCCCGGGACAGGAACATCATGAGCAAAGCCCTCACATCCTTCGCACTGGTCGCGGTGCTGACCGCCTTGCTCATGGCGCTGAGCCTGGCGGTGGCAAGGCACGGCTATCCCTATGGCGCGATCGGTGTGAGACGGCTAGACGGCATCGCCGATGCCGGCACGTTCATTCCACTTGCAGCGGTCTATTTCTTTAGCGCCCTGCTGATGATGATCCTGCCGATCAGGGCAGCCAGCATTGTCCTGACCAACGCCGCGGACGCGGTCTTCTGGACCGTCATCGTGCTGTTCGCGGCCATCCTTGGCTGCCTCGTCGCCAGGTGGGCTTTCGGTCAGCGGGATATCTTGTGGGCGGTGTTGAACTGGCGCTTCCTGTTTGCGGCCGCGATCATCGGCTGTCATTTCGTCATGAACGAGTTGCGCCGCAACGTGCTGCTGCGCAGCCTGTTCTTCGTGATCTTTGCCGCCGCCACGCTGGCCTGCCTGTTCTGGTCGTTTACGCTTTGAGCATGATCAGCGCTGGCTAATTTCGGCGGCGATGTTGCCGACATCGATGCGCAGCTTGCTTTCAGGGGACGGCTACCGGGTGCGGGAGACGGTCTTCTCGACGTAGCGCGAGAAATCCTCGATATCCTGGGGCGAGGGCTCCCGGCCGGTGAAGCTGCGCAGATAGGCGGCAACATGCGGCAGGCGGCTGCTCATCGGCTCGTTGAGTTCCAGCGAATAGTAGCCGATCTGCATGAAATAGAGCACGCGCGCGCGCACGAACGCGTCTTCCCCCTCATAGCCATGACGCATGAACATGTCGCGTATGGCATTGACGCGTTCTTCGTCGGCCTCATCGAGCGCACGCCGGATGGTCGGGGAGCGGCGCGCCCAGGCCCGGATCGCGAAATCCAGCCGGGGGTCGAACAGCTTTTCGTCCACCCAGCATTCGAAAATGCTCATCACCCCGCGAATGACAGTCGCGGAAGGGCGTTGGGCGCGCTCGACGATGAATCGGGTATTGGTCTGTCGCCAGTGGTCCAGCAACTGGTCGAGCAGGTCCTGGCGGCTCTTGAAATACCAATAGAAGCTCGAGCGCGAGACGTCGAGCTGCTGGCCTAGCGTCAGCACACGGACGCGTTCGACGCCATCCGAGATCAGGGTTTCAAGCGCGAGCTTCAGCCAGTCGTCCCGAGTGGCCTTGATGTTGCCGGTGGCGCCGGCACGCTGGATCGTCGTCTCGGGTGCTGCCATCAGCACGACGCTTGACACGCCGCATCGGGCAAATCAAGGTCGTGGACATATCTGTACAGGGCAATTCGACCTTGACCCGGAGCGCTATCCACCGATGTTAGCCGGATTGGTTGTCGACGCGGCACTGTCGCCGCTGCACCGAAGGCATGAGCATGGGCCGGGGACTTTTGTCGCGGCCTTCCAGCCCAGTGCGTGCTTTCCCGCAACGCAATTGTCTGGCAAATACCCCTTCAGACAGATGCGGCCGCGCGGCCAGCAAGCAGGAAGGCAAGGACATGACAGCGTTTCGAAAGAACCTCATCGATGGCGAATGGGTCGGCGATGCCGGGTCCCGCAACATCAATCCTTCGGATACGGGCGACGTCGTCGGCGAATATGCCTCGGCGGGCGTCGAACAGGCGAGCCAGGCGATAGCGGCGGCCAAGGCGGCGTTTCCGGCGTGGTCGCGCTCCGGTCCGCTGGCCCGTCATGCAGTGCTGAAAAAGGCGGCCGACGAGATCATGGCGCGCAAGGACGAACTCGGCCGCAATCTTGCGCGCGAGGAAGGCAAGACGCTGGCCGAGGGCATTGGCGAGACCATTCGCGCCGCCCAGATATTCGATTTCTTTGCCGGCGAAACATTGCGCCTGTCGGGAGAGGTGGTGCCAAGCGTGCGGCCGGGCGTCGGCGTCGAGATCACGCGCGAAGCGGTCGGCGTGGTCGGCATCATCACGCCGTGGAATTTCCCCATCGCCATTCCCGCCTGGAAGATCGCTCCGGCGCTGGCTCACGGCAACACCATCGTCTTCAAGCCGGCCGAACTCGTTCCCGAGAGCGCCTGGTCCATCGTCGACATCCTGCATCGCGCCGGCCTGCCCAAGGGCGTGCTGAACCTCGTCATGGGCAAGGGCTCGGTGGTCGGCCAGGCAATGCTCGACAGCCCCGACGTCAATGCCATCTCCTTCACCGGCTCGGTGGGAACCGGCAAGCGCGTTGCCGCGGCAAGTGTCGAGCACATGCGCAAGTTCCAGCTCGAAATGGGCGGCAAGAACCCGCTGGTCGTGCTCGACGATGCCGATTTGGCGGTCGCCGTCGATTGCGCGCTGAACGGCGCCTTCTTCTCGACCGGCCAGCGCTGCACGGCCTCGTCGCGTTTGATCGTCACCAACGGCATCCACGACCGTTTCGTCGACGCGCTCAAGGAGCGCATGGAAAAGCTGGTGATCGGCGATGCGCTCGACGCGCAGACCCAGATCGGCCCGGTTGTCGACGCGACCCAGCTCAAGCAGGACGAGGACTATATCGCCATCGGTGTCCGGGAAGGCGCCACGCTTGCCTTCGGCGGCGAGCGGCTCGACCGCAAGACGCCGGGTTTCTATCTCAAGCCGGCGCTGCTGACCGAGGCCACCAATGCAATGCGCAGTTCGCGCGAGGAGATTTTCGGCCCCGTCGCCAGCGTCATCCGCGTCCAGGACTATGCCGAGGCACTTGCCGTCGCCAACGACACGCCGTTCGGGCTGACCTCGGGCATCTGCACCACGAGCCTCAAGCACGCCACGCATTTCAAACGCAACTCCGAAGCCGGCATGGTGATGGTCAACCTGCCGACGGCGGGTGTGGACTTCCACGTTCCCTTCGGCGGGCGCAAGGGCTCGAGCTTCGGCCCGCGCGAACAGGGCCGCTATGCCATGGAGTTCTACACCACGGTAAAGACCGCTTATACGTTCGCGGGATGAGTTGGCGCGCCGGCTGACGGGCCGGCGAACCGTCACCTCACCAGAAACCGGACCGGTGCAAGCGATGACGTTGCAGGACCTGACCTGGCTCAACCCGCCACCGCATCACGCCATCGAAGGTGATGGCGTGCGTGTGCGCACCGGTAAGGAGACCGATTTCTGGCGCGAGACCTTCTATGGTTTCTGGCGCGACAACGGCCACTTCCTGTCTGGGCGGGTCGAGGGCGACTTCACCGCCGAGGTCACCGTCAAGGGCGACTACAAGGTGCTTTACGACCAGGCCGGGCTGATGGTCCGGCTGAGCGAAACACACTGGATCAAGGCCGGCATCGAATACACCGACGGCCTTGCCTATGTCTCGGTCGTTGTCACCAACGACACCTCGGACTGGTCGCTGGTGGCCATCGCCGCTGGCCCGGACGGCGTCAGGATCCGCCTGACCCGCCACGGCGAAGCGATCCGTGTCCAGTATCTCGACGCTTCCGACGGTCATTGGAAGCCGGTGCGGCTCGCCTATTTCCCGATCTCGAAGATGGTCGATGTCGGCATGATGTGCTGTTCGCCGCAGCGTGAAGGTTTCGAGGTCACGTTCTCCGGATTTTCGGTCGGCCCACCGATTGCGCGGGACCTGCACGACTGACGCCCGCAAACTATCTGGAGCCTCTGCGCGAGGAGCTTCGGCGGGCGGCCGCCCCACCACGGGATGTGTAGGATTTCCAGCTTGGGCAGGCCGACCGGCCGGATGCCGAGGTCGTTGGCAAGGAGGCGCCACGAATCGAGCAGCATCCGGTCGCTCCTTTCGGGATTTTCGACGAGCTCCACACCAGGCAATCCGGCAGCGTCCGCACGGTTGCCTCGGGGATCGTCGGATAGACGCTGTCGGTCGCGGCTTCGGCGGACAGCACGTTGGGAATTCCATCGGGAGCGACATCGATCGGCACCTCGTGCCGAAAGACCGATCAGCTTGTCGCAATGGTTTTTGGGGTTATCGCCTGGACCATGCCAGCCAGCGCGCCGCCAGGCGCCTGCGCATGGAGGTGAACCGTGTCCGCCTGTAGGCGTCGCCCGCCATCTTGATGCCTTGCGTCTGTGTCGGGAAGGGATGGATGACATCGGCCAACGCATGCAATCCCACGCCCGATTGGATGGCGAGGGTCACCGTGTTGATCATCTCTCCGGCATGGCTGGCGACGACCGTCGCCCCCAGGATGCGGTCGGACCCCTCCCTGACATGGATCTTGACGAACCCTTCTTCCTCGCCGTCCATCACGGCACGGGCGACATCGTGCATCAGCACGGTGTAGGTCTTGACCGGAATGCCGTTGCTGCGCGCCTCCAGGGGGTAGAGACCGACATGGGCGATCTCCGGATCGGTATAGGTGCACCAGGGAATGACGAGTTCACTGAGCCTTTCGCGGCCGCGAAACAAGGCATTGCGCACGACAATGCGCGCCGTTGCCTCGGCGGTGTGGGTGAACTTGTAGTCGAGGCAGACGTCGCCCGCCGCGTAGATGTGCGGGTTGCTGGTTCGCAGATAATCATCCACCTTGATTCCGCTGGCATCGTACGCCACGCCAGCCTCTTCGAGGTCGAGACCCGCGACATTGGGTGAACGGCCGACGCCGGTGATGATCTCGTCCACCGAAATCGTCGTCGTGTCGCCATCCCGCATCAGGTCGGCGGCCTTCTTTCCGCCCTCCATCCGCACCGCCACCACTTCGGTGTTCAGGCGCACCTCCACCCCCTCGCGCGCCAGCGCATCCGAAAGGATCTGAGCGGCGTCGCGCTCCTCGCCGGGCAGGAACATCGGATCGCTCTGCGCCAGGATGACTTTCGCGCCGAGCAGGCAGAAGGCCTGCGCCGTCTCGCAGCCAAGCGGACCGCCGCCGATGACGAGGAGCCGCGGCGGGCATTGCGTAAGGTCGAACATCGTCTCGTTACTGAGATAGCCGGCTTCGACCAGCCCCGGAATGGCAGGGAAGGCGGGATGCGCGCCTGTCGCTATCAGCGCCTTTTTGAAATGCAGCGTGCTGTCCGCGACCGCGACCGTATCGCGTCCGGCAAATCGCGCCTCGCCGAAATAGAGATCGATTCCTTCCGAAACCAGGCTCGCGGCGGAATCGGCACGGCTGATCCGCTGCCGGATCTGCCGCATCCGTGTCATGGCCCGTTGAAAATCGACACGAAGATGGTCCGGGGGGTCGCCGCCAAAACTCTCGGCATCGCGCATGTCGGCATAAAGCCTGGCCGTGCGGATGATCGACTTCGACGGAATGCTGCCGACATTGACGCAGGCGCCGCCGACCAGTCCACGCTCGATCAGCGCGACCTTCGCTCCAACGCTCGCCGCGTCATGCGCGGCGGTCAACCCTGCCGGCCCGGCGCCGATGACGACGAGATTGTAGGGGCCGTTCGGGATCGGGTTCTTCCAGTGCGGAGGATGGGCGCCCCTGATCAGTTCAACGTCGTTGCGGTCGACGGGGAAGGCGGCTCTCGTCGGTTCACCTGACATCGCGCCCCCCGGTTGCCGGCCGCGACAGCCACCCGCCGGTGAAGCCAGCCTTGCCCAAGCCGCGACGGATGTGGGGATTGGAGCGCATGAGCTCCCAGATCAGGCCGGAACGGTGGTTTTCGATCATCATCACCGCAATACCCTGGTCCAGTCCGTAATGGCCTTCCGACACCCAGCCGTTGCGGCCGAATTTTCGCCGGTTGGCCAATGTCGGGTTGAAACCGCTCGGCAGCCGGAAATTGTCGATCACGTCCGGGTAACGATCGACGAGGTGGCGTAGCGCCGCCAGGCAGATATCCGGCGCGAAAGGCAGCGACGCCGGATAGGACCATGGCGCGATCGTGCCGTCATCCGGACCGAAAGGCGCGCCGCGCGCCGCATAACCGGAAAACCGGTGGCGCCGTCGCTGCACGCTGGCGCGGAAGCCGCCTGGTCCGTCGCCTGCCGAAAGGCCCCACAGGTTCTCGCCATAGCCGTCAAAGCCGTAAGGATTGTGCCGGGCGTAATCGCGGTGAAGGTGTGTCGAGCGGCGGCTGTTTTCGAAATAGTCAGAATTCTTCTCGCGCATGAAAGCGTCGCGGATGCCGGCGAAATCGATCCAGGCATGTGAGAACTGGTGCATGAACAGCGGCCCGCCATAGAGCACGTCGTGGCCGTAGATGTTTTCCCATTGATAGGTCGCCGTCCAGGCCTCGTAGCTGCCGTCGGAACTCGGGCGGTCCGGTGAGGCCATGGACAGCACATAGAGGATCGTCGCTTCGTTGTAGCCTTCCCAGCCATAGTGCAGAAAGCCGCTCCTGGCCTTCCAGCCCTGGCGGAGCGTCGGGCTGCTGCCTTGCGCCCATCGCCAGTCGACGCGCCTGTAGAGCGCCTCGGCCAGTTGGCGGATTTCGGCCTCATCGTCATTGTTCCCGGAAAAATAGGCGCCCGCCACCAGCATGCCGGCGATCAGCAAGGCGGTGTCGACCATCGACAGCTCGCAGCGCCAGACGCGCAAACCGGTCCGCATGTCGAGGAAGTGGTAGTAAAAACCTTTGTGGCCGGTGACGTCGTGGCCGCTGCCTTGCGTGCTGGTCTGGAAGAAGCGTAGCGCCGCAAGGGTCAGCCTGGCAGCCGCGTCGCGCGCTATCCAGCCACGTTCGACGCCGATCGGATAGCAGGACAGGGCGAAACCGACGACGGCGATGCTGCACGGTGAATTGGGCCGCGACGTGTCGGCGACCAGCCCGTTGTCGGGGTTCACATTCTCCAGGAAATAGCCGAAGGCGGCGCGTTGATAGCGGTCCAGAAGCTCGTCATCGGCCAGCGCGGCGGGATCTGCTCTAAGCAAACGATGCAAACTCCAACATGATGATCGCGGCTCCCGTTGATCGCACATCACCGGCACGGTGGCCGGGGGGCGTCGCACCTGCCGGGCTCTCTCGTCGTGTCATGGCATTTCCCTGTTATGGCACGTTCATTGGGACGTCAGCTCCCATAAGCCTGTCCAGCTTCCAATCGTTGCTTCGTCACGCGGAGTTGTAGTTGGCTCGCGCCAACTCGGAACTGCCTCGATACGGCTCAATAAGTGGCGCGGCCGCCCGAAACGTCAAACACGGCGGCCGTGGTGAACGAGCATTCCTCCGAGGCGATCCATGAGATCAGCGCCGCCACCTCCTCGACCTCGCCGAAGCGAGCCATCGGTATCTTGGACAGCATGAAGTCGATGTGCTCCTGGCTCATCTGCTTGAAGATCGCTGTGCGTACGGCGGCCGGCGTCACGCAATTGACCGTCACCTTGGTCTTGGCGAGCTCCTTGCCGAGCGACTTGGTCAGGCCGATCACCGCCGCCTTCGACGTGCTGTAGGCGGAAGCGTTGGGATTGCCTTCCTTGCCGGCGATCGAGGCGATGTTGACGATGCGGCCATAGTTGCGCTCGAGCATGTGCGGCACCAACGCCTTGTTGCAGTAGAAGACGCCGTTGAGGTTGATGTCGATGACCATTTGCCAATCCTCGGCCGAATAGGACCAGGTCGTCATGTTCGGCCCGGTGATGGCGGCGCTGGTGACCAGTATGTCGACGCCGCCGAGGGCTTCGATAGTCGATTGTGCGGCGGCCTCCACACTTGCCGAATCCGCAACGTCCATCATCACCCCATGCAGGCCGGGAATAACGGCTTTCGCCTGTTCGATCTGTGCGGGATCGCGATCCCAGACGCTGACGCGCCCGCCTTCGTCGACGATCCTCTGCGCGACCGCCAGGCCGATGCCCGAGGCGCCGCCGGTAATCACCGCCGCGCGGCCGGCGAAGCGTCCCGCGAAATTCATCGGCATGTGATCCCCTCCCTGTCTATCCTGGCTGAAAGCCGATCTATGTGATGGCCTTTCCATTCGAGATTGTGAGATTACCGCCAGCCGAGTTCAAGTCGGTATGTGGTCGGATCGTCTGGGCCAACACCGGCCGGATTATGGGGTGTGATCTCTCGGCGATCGCCGCGCTGTAAGACAAGGTGACCGGATTTGCCATTGAGCATGGGGTGCGATAGGTTATATTGCACTGCACAATGGAGACGCCGTTTCTTGCACGCCCTTGTTTGCGGATATGCCGGCTGGTTTGCGACCTGCCGGTCCCGGGTCGTGTCGACGGGACCCTTTAGATGAAAATTCCCAAATCCCTGATCGTCGACCCCGAAAAGAATTCGGTCTATGGCAGCTTTGCCGTTGCCGTCTCGATCTGGGCGTTCTCCTATTCCGTCATTTTCGGCCAGGTGCTGATCCTGGCCTATTATGCCGTCTGGCTTCCGCTCATCCTGGTCGACTACCGCCGGTTCCTGCGGCAACTGTCCAGTGCCTGGCTGCCGCTGCTCTTCGTGGCCTATGTCTGCTTCTCCGTGTTCTGGTCGCAGGCGCCCGGCGTCACCGCCAGAACGGCGGTCCAGTACTTTTCGCATATCGCCTGCGCTTATGTCGCGGCGCGCACCGTCAGCGTGCGCACCCTGACGATAGGCGCCCTGGTCGGCATATTCTTCGTCCTGGTCTATTCCCTGAAGGTCGGTGGCTATTCCGAGGACGTGCTCGACGGCACCTATAATTTCGTCGGCGCCTTCGCCTCCAAGAATCAGATCGGTTTTGTCGGCTCGCTCGGCATCTATTTCTCCGTCGTGTTCCTTGCTTTTCTGCGGCGTGGCCGGCTGAGCTTCATGCTGACCGTGCCAGTCGTGCTTTTGTCGGCCTATGTGCTGGTCGTCTCGCATTCCGCCACCTCGATGGCCTCGATACCGGCCGTCCTGGCACTTATTGCGCTTCTTGCGATGAGCAAGCTTTTGTCGCGGCGTTATCGCCGGGTGATCTTCCTGATCGGCGCCGGCATGATCGTCGTGGTGGCTATTGTCGCCCTCAATCTCGGGCTCATGGATTTCGTGCTTGGCATCTTCGGCAAGGATTCGACGCTCACAGGGCGGACCTATCTGTGGGAGCAGGGCTGGGACGCCGCGCAGCGCTCGCCGATTCTCGGCGTCGGCTATGCCGCCTATTGGGTGCAGGGTTTTGCCGAACCCGAGCGGCTTTGGAACGAATTCTACATCGCCAGCCGTACCGGCTTCCACTTCCACAACACCTATGTCGAGGCCCTTGTCGAACTCGGCTTCACCGGGGCGGTGCTGATATCGCTGATCTTGCTGCGCACGCTCTATGGCCATGTCGCAGCGGTGATCTTCAAGAGGTGGCAAGCCGAATCGGTGGTTCTCTTCGGCGTGATGGTATTGCTGCTCATCCGTTCCTTCGTCGAAGTCGAGACCCTCAACCCTTACATCATGGGCTCCTTCCTGATGTATTTCAGCTACTTCAAGCTGGCGCGGCTGCCTGTTACCCGCACGCGATGGTCCCCCGCCATCGAGCCGGCGAATGCGAAGAGCAGAGAGGCAACCTGGCCTCATCGTCCCGCGGCGGCCGAGTAATGATGAGGTCCGCTAGAGCTGTTCCAGGAAAAGTGCGTAGCGGCTTTCCGTCCGGCGCTAATGCATGTCGCGCAAAAGTGACCTCGGTTTTGCGACAACGGCATGCATTAAGCAACGGCCTAAAGCGCGCCGCATGAATCCGTTTCCGACGCGACGCGCTTTAGGTAAAGCTGGAGCGGGTCAGAGCCATTCCAGGAAAAGAACGTGAGACGGTTCTCCACCCGGTGTCGCGTCAACAGCCGTTCTGGTTTCCCGGTGAAGGAAATCCTGCCAGCAAAAACCTCCGCCCGGCAGGCCAGGCGGAGGTTCAAAGTCTTTGCGTTATGGATCGAACGCGACGGCCGCGCGAACTTCCGCTTTCCTACTGGCTGGCCAGCGGTGCCAGCTTGATCTTGATCACATCGCCAGGCAGCACCGGTGTGTCTTCCTTGGCGGCGATTTCGCTGGTCTTGCCGTCGACATTGCGCACCAGCGAATAGAGCAAGCTAGGCTGCTGGTCGTTGGTGATGGCGGCCGTCGTCGCCGGATCCGTGGCCTGGGTTATCAGGCCTTTTTGCATATTCACCTTCAGCGCGGCCTCGTTCAGGTCGGCTTCGGTCTGCTGCCGGTCGACGGCAAGCTTCGAGCTCAAGGTGTTCTGGGCGTCGATGGCGTCCTGCGTCGCCTTGCTGATAGCCTGCTTGGCGGTGAGGATGGCCGTCTCATAATCCAGGATCTTGCCCTGCAGGTCGGTGACGGACTGCTGAGAATCCAGAAGTCTCGAATTGGCGACCAGGCCCTTCTGGGCAAGCGGACCGATGCTGGTCAGCTGTTGCTGCGCCAGGTCGACCTGCTTCTGCTGGTTGACGATCTTCTTCTGCAGCGATTCGATTTCGGCCTGCAGCACACCCTTGAGATCGTCCAGCGCCTCGAGCTTCAGCTTCAGCGCCTTCTGGTCGGCGGTCAGGATCGTCATCTCGTCATTGACGATGGTCGGCAGGCGCGGATCGCCCTCGACCTCCTTCGGCGCTTCGAAGCTCGTCTTGCCAGCCATATCGGCGTCGATGCGGGCGCGCTTGACGATCAGTCGCACGCGCAGGTCGTCGGAAATATCGAAATTGCCCTTGGCTGTGACCAAGTCCTTGCCGAGCTGGGGACCGTAGTCGGCGTTGCGCCTGATGCCGCCGGCGACGCTGATCGCCTTCAGCACCGTAAGGTCGGGCACATAGGGAAATTGGCCGGGGTTCTGCACTTCGCCCGAAATGTAAAACGGCCGAAATTGTGCCATTTCGACCGAGGCTTCGGGCTTGTCCGACAAAGCGAGCTTGTGCTGCAGCGCCTCGCCGATCGCCGCGGCGATCTCCGCCGTGGTCTTGCCGGCCGCCGGCAGTTCGCCGACGAAAGGCACCGACAACGTGCCGGCCGGACCGACCGTGTATTGGCCATTGACCGACGACCAGTCGCGGAACGCGCTTTCGACGGTCTGCCATTCGGCAATGCGGATGGTGAGCTTGTCCTGGGAACCCAGACGGTAATCGTCGGCGGCGGCCAGCTGGGGGAAAGCGAGCGACATCGCAAGGCACGTCGCCACGAGCCGCGAGCGGCCGGAAAATGGGCCGCTGCCAAAGGCTTCCAACATGTCTATCTTCAACTGAACATTCCGATCCGTTTTAGCCCCATCGCCCGATGAGCTTGCCGCCGGAAGCCTGGGTCAGGCCGGCCGATCAATAAGAGCCGCGTGACATCCAGACGGCCGGTACGGTCCTGATGATGATGCGAACGTCCTCGAACAGCGACCAGTTCTCGACATAGTGGCGATCGAACGCGACGCGGCTGTCATAGGAAACGTCGTTGCGGCCGCTGACCTGCCACAGGCCGGTCAGGCCAGGCCGGGACTTCAGATAATAGACGGCCGCGCTGCCGTAGATTTCCAGTTCGTCACGGACCACGGGGCGAGGCCCGACCAGGCTCATGTCGCCCTGGAGGATGTTGATGATCTGCGGCAACTCATCGAGGCTGAGCTTGCGCAGGACCGCTCCGACGCGGGTGACGCGTGGGTCGTTCTTCAGCTTGCGGGTCGCTATCCATTCCGCATTGGCCTCTGGATTGGTCGCAAGATAGGCAGTCAGCACCTTGTCGCCATTCGGCACCATGGTGCGGAACTTGAGGCAGGAGAACAGCCGTCCGCCGCGCCCGATTCGGCGGTGACCGTAGAAAATCGACCCGCCATCGGAGAACTTGACGAGCAACGCTATCATGATGAACAGCGGGCTGAGCGCGATCAGCCCAGCCAGCGAGCCGGCGATGTCGAAGCTCCGCTTGATGAGGCCGCCGATCGGCGGCGGAAAGTCGGTGTCAGCCTGCGAAAAGTCCGCCGTGGCCGCCTTGGCAATATCCCTCATACGGAAACTCCATGCGTTGAACGAATGGTTTACCGCACGATACCAAAAAAATGCTGCAGCGCAACACACAATTTCCAACCCTCTTGAAATAGTCGCGTCATGAATTGACTAAATAATAAGCTCGCCCTGCACAAATTTCGAAATCTTTAGCACATTTGTGACAATAAATGGCCTGGGATAAAAAAATCAGGACTTTTTTGAGGCGATTCCTAGGCGACGCGTCCTCGGGGCGAGGGCTGGGAGCATGTCAGTGCTTTAGGAAGATGCCATATTCGAAACTATTCACCTAAAATACTGCTTAATATTATAGATTGTACTCGCAGCTTATGGCGGCTGCAGGTTGAGTGAATTGCGATCGTGTGCGTTGCAGCATGGCAGAGTCGAAGGCGTAAGCTCAATCAAAAATATGTGCGGTTGCCCTTGCCGCCTTCTGCTCGCCTTAATAGAATTGCAAATTATACCTGTCATAGTGACGATAGGTTGAAAGGCCGGAAGCAACCGGTCGGCAGCGGGTGACTCAACAAGCCCGCATGACAAGGGACGGCGCTCGGGTGGGGCTATCGTTGGATATGACCCGAGCCGGTTTATGGGCTATTGGGTATGTCGCTTCCAAAATTCATCGTTGGGATGCTCTTCGCGCTCGCGATCGTCGTTGCCTGGTCCTGGCTAGGTGGGGCTTCGCTTGGCACGACACTGATGCGCATCATCATCTGCGCCGTGGTCATCCAGGCCGGTTATTTCGCGGTTGTTTATGCCATGATCGCCAGTAGCGCGCCGACACCAGCCGACAGGCTGCGCGAAGCCGAGAGAAAGCAGAACTCCACCGAAGTGCCCAAGGGCGAGAAGCTTGGCAGCGCCCGGCGGGGCCTGCATTAGATCCCACGGGGATATCACCGTCCTCAGGCCACATCGGCGGGTTCAGTCTCCGATTGTTCTCCCGACAGCATCCGGGACAGCCGGCTGCCCGGCTTCGCCTTCAGCCGCTGATATTGCCCGACTTCCACGACGCGGCCCCCTTCCATTGCCACCACCCAGTCGGCGAAGGCGATCATTGATGGCCGGTGCGCGATGGTCAGGATCGTCATCGCGCCGCGCAGGCCGTCGATCGACCGGGCGATAAGCGACTGGTTCTGCCAGTCGAGCGCGCTTGTTGCCTCATCCAGGATGAGCAGCGAGGGTTTGCGCAGCAGCGCGCGCGCCAGCGCGATGCGCTGACGCTCGCCGCCCGAGAGGCGTACGCCGCGGTCGCCGACCACCGTCTCCAGTCCCAGGTCGAGCCGTTCGACGAATTCGCCGGCGTGCGCGGCGCGCAGTGCCGTCCACAATTCGTCGTTGCCGGCCTGCGGGGCGGCAAGCCGCAGGTTCGCCGCGATCGTGTCATGCAGCAGGAACACGTCCTGCGGCACATAGGCCACCCGATCGCGCCAGCGGCGGCGATTGCCGGCATCGATCTCGACGCCATCGACGAGGATCTTGCCGGCGGTCGGCTCGAGCAGCCCGAGCAGCATGTCGGCGATCGTGCTCTTGCCTGATCCGGACGGGCCGATCAGAGCGGTGACCTTGCCGGCCGGGAGGCCGAAAGTGATGTCGCTCACCACCGCCTTGCCGGTGCCGTCGTCATAGGCGAAGGAAACATCACGAATGTTCAGCCCCGTATCGAGCGACAGCTTGCGGGCGTCCGTGGGTTCGATATGGCCCGGTTCGCGCTCGGCGTCGAAACGTGCCTGCAGGCTACGCATTGCTGTGTAGGCGGGCAGGTTGATCAGCAGCTGCTGGGCCTGCGTCTGCATGTCCATGAAGCGCGGCGCGATTCGCATGAAGACCAGGAGCAGCACGACGATCTCGGCCAGCGACAGGTGGAAGCGGACCAGCGCCACGTAGATGAAGACGCTCAAGCCCACGACGCTCGCCACCTGGAACACGGCGGTGCCGATCGAAGAATTGCGAACATAGGCGATGTTGTCGGCCTTCATCTTTTCGAGCGTGGCCTGCAGCTGCGCGAAATAGCTGGCCTCGACATTCAGGCTCTTGGCCACCTTGATGCCGCCGAGAAATTCCGAGACCGTGCGGTACTGATCCTGGCGATTGGTCGTCAGGATCCGGCCGAAAGCGGTGGCGCGCGAGCGGAACGGCTGCAGCGCTATGAACATCACGATGCCGATGACAACGGCAAACGCCGTCATGACCGGCGAAATGAACATGGAAATCACGAGATAGCCCGCCAGCAGCACGGCGATCTGCACCAGCATCAGCAGGGAAAAGGCCGCCCCCTGGATGCGGTCTATGTCACCGGTCAGGGCATGGTCGAGATCGGAGCCGCGCATGCGCGTGAACACGCCCCACCGCGCCTTGCCGATGCTCTCGAACAGGTTCATGCGCAAGCGGTTGATGAAATCGAAGAGCAGCCTTGCCATATAGACTGACTTGAAGCGGTTGAAAGCTGCCTGCACGGCAATAAGCCCGACCAGCGCACAGAGCACCGTGGTCAGCTGCATCGTTCCGCCTGGCACCAGCCAGCGCACAAAATCAATGTTCGGCAGCCTGACCGCGAAATCCTGGTCGGCGCGCCCGACCAGATGCAGCAGCGGCACCAGCAGCAGGATGGAGATGCCTTCCGTCAGGCTGCCGAGGATCAGGAACAACAGTGCCGTCCAGGTTCGCCGCCCGCCGATCTGGGCAATGACGGCACCGAACGCCGCGACATCGCGAAACAGCGACAGGCTGAAGACCGATGACCTAGGCATCTCCAGCCAGTTCCTTCTCGATCAGCGCTACGGCCTCGCCGATCCTGTCGATGCCCGTCGGAACGTCCAGCCGGTACACGCCGACATGGTTAGCGATTGCTGAACAGTGGCGAAGATGCATCGCCGCGAAATCGCCGGAGAGTGCAGCGCGGCCGAACCGTGTCACGTAGGAGAATTTGATGATGGCCGGCAAGGCGGCGATGTGAGGCAAGGGGGTGATCCCAGCCCTTTCGCCGCGCTCGAGGATGTAAATCCTGGCCGCCGGCACCTTGTTGCCGGAGAAGGCGCCGTGCAGGCGATGCTGCATTTTCTCGATCGCGGGATGCACTTGCGGCCGCACTTGCGCCTGCCCAAGCGAGATCGCCGCCGCGGCATCGGCGGCAAGCTTGATCTGCGGAAACCCCGGAACGATCATCGGCTGGTTCGGGTCTGCCAGGTCGATCGCCACGACGTCGTCGGTAAGCAGATCGTGTCCGGCCCGGACCAACGCGCTTGCCGTCGTCGATTTGCCGGCGCCCTTGTCGCCCATGAAGATGGCGCCCCTGCCGGTCACCGCAATGGCGCTGGCATGCAGAACCAGCAGGCCGCGCTGGTGCAGAAGCAGCGCCAGCACCGGCCCCAGCAGCGGGAAGGCAAGCAAGGCGTCGTCGACGCTGGGCGCCGGCTGGACATCGATGCGGCGCGCGTCGCTGATCAGGAATGCGCCGACGGCCTCCCAGGCCAGATACTGCCGGCCGGGCTCGAAGCGGAAGACGGTCGCGGCCTCCGCCGAGGGCTTGGGCATATCGATCGGGCCGATGGCGATCTCGATGTCGGCCGCCGCCGGTTCCGCCGGCTCCAGTTCGGGCAGTGACACATCGGATGCGATGATCAGGCCGTAGGCGCGGTAGTAACGTCGTTCTCCCGCGATCCCGCCGCGCTGGGCAAGATGGTCGAGATCGCCGCCGAACGGCTCATGGCGAGACATCATGCGGGGCTCCCGCCATGCTGGACCTGCCGCAGCCACAGCGACAGTGACGCCGAGCGCCAGACATACTGGACGTCGAGCGGTGCCGCCTGGTCCGGCTGGCGCAGCAGCCGCGCATAGGCGGCGTTTACTTCCGGCAGGTTGACATAGGGTGCGATGCGACCCGCATCGCCAACCAGCAACTGCTCCAGCAGGTCGCGATGATTGCGCACCATGCCGTTGACGAGATTGGCGGTGAAATCGATCTTGTCGCGCCGCCATTGGACCGCCGCCGGCAGGATACCCTCCATGGCCTGGCGCAACACGTAGCGGCCAAAGCCGTGACTGAGCTTCTGCTCGCCCGGCAGCCCCAGGCAGAATTCGACCAGCGGCTTGTCCCAGAACGGATAACGCGGCTCGACGCCGAAATTGGCGGCGGCCTTGTCCAGAACCTCGAAAGAATGCGGGACATATCCGTTGGACAGGATCCAGCGGTGGCTGAGCGCGTCGCTGGCCTGGATGCTGGACGGCATATAGCCGGCTCGGTGGAACCGGTCGATAAGCTCCGTTCGCCGGGCGAGGTCCGGATTGATCAGGTCGCGCCAGCTCCGGCCACGCTGCGATTTGGCAGGCCTGCGTATCCTGTTCAGGGCTCGGTTCCCCAGCTGCCTCAGCCTGGCGATGCGCCAGGCCGGTCCGTAAATGGTGAGAAACTGGAAATAGAGGCCGAGCGTGCTGCCGCCATAGGTGTTGGAGGCGCTGCGGACCTCGCGCCAGAGGTCCAGCCATCTGCCGCCATTGGCAAGCTCGTGCAGATGGCCATGTCCCTGCGAAACGACTTCGTCGCCGCCATGGCCGTCGAGCAGCACCTTGATGCCCTTGGCGCCCGCCGTCCGGTAGATGCCGCGGGTCAGCGTCAGGCCCGGCGCCAGGAAGGTGCCTTCCTGCTCCTCCAGTACCCGTTCGAACTCAGCGAAAGGCTCATAGTTGCCGACAGGGATCAGCGTCGGATCGGCCTTCTGCTGATCCAGCACCGCATCGATGAAGGAGCGCTCGTCCATCGACGAACCTCTGTCGAAAACCAGTGAGAAGGTCGGCAGCTTCGGCTTGCGCCCGGCCGCATTTTGCAGCCCGGCCACGCAGGCAATCGAGGAGGAATCGAGGCCGCCGCTCAGCATCGCACCGACCGACGGACTTCCCCGCATGCGATTTCGGACCGCTTGCGAGAACAGATGGGCGAATTCTTCCGCGGCATCAGACCGCGGCACTCCCTGCGATGGTTCGATCTGCCAATACCGGCGCAGCACCAGACGTTGCGCGCTGACGGTGAGGCTGTGACGCGCCGGCAGGGCGAAGATGTCGCTGTAGGGCGTGGATTGCGGGTCATCGGCAAGCCCGGCCAGGAATCCAGAAATCCGGTGCTCGCTGAGGCGCGCATCGACCCCATCGAGGTCGAGCATTGGCCCGATCTCGGAGGCAAAGGCAAAGCGTCGCTCCGCGGCGTGGTAGTAGAATGGCTTGACCCCGAAATGGTCCCTCGCGCAGAACAAAAGTTGCCGCTCGGCATCCCAGACGGCAAAGGCGAAATCGCCTTGCAGATGCACGGGGCAGGCTTCACCCCAGCGCAGATAGGCCCGCATCAGCAATACCGCGTCGGCGACTGAGCTGTCCCTGATACCGAGCCTGGCGAGCAACTCGTCGCGGTTGTCGAGCCGGCAGTCGGCGGTGATGGCCAGCTTGCCGCCGGCCATGGTCAGCGGGCCGGGGCCGGCTTCGTCGGTCGTGTTCAGCCAGGCGTGGCCAAGCGCGATGCCGCTGTCCAGCCACCATGAGCTTCCGTCTGGGCCACGATGGCGCATGCGCGCCAGCATCTGCTGGATGCCGCTCGCCGCTTCAGCCGGCGCGGGGCCCTGTCGCAGCAGGATTCCGGCCACGCCGCTCATCGGCTGCCGTGGTCGACCAGATGGGCGAAACCATCGATGGATCCGCCAAGCACGATGTGGTTGTCGCTGACCAGCCAGGCATGCGCCTTCAATTGCTCGCCCGTGCCGCGCTCGATGCCGATGCGGACATTCGAGGCATTGCCTTGGCGCGCCAGGAGGTATTGGCCCGAAAGCGCCTGGGTCAGGCATGTGGCGCCCGGCACGAACCGTGCGGCCGCTGCAACCCCCCAGGCGACAAGCCGCAACTCGCCCATGCTGGCACATTGGCGCGCGTTGAGCCGTGTCACCATCCCGCGGACGCGGTTGTAGGAGAACAATGTCAGCCCAAGCCGGACGGCCGCGACCACCAGCAGGCAGCGGCACAGGAAAAACGCTTCCGAGCCGCTCAAGGACAAAACCCTCGCCAGGCTCCGCCCGCCAGGCCACTGCTTCATCGGCCGGGGATGTCCCTGTGTCACAGGTCTTTGCTGCGGAACCACGGCCTTTTGTGACATCTGCCTAGACGAGGGCCTCATGCTCAAGCCTCGCAAGCCCGTTTTCAATCAAGCCTTTCAGCAATGCGTCGACGTCGGCCTTGCAGCGTTCGGCGTCGACATTGTAGCGAGCGAGAACCGCGCTGCGGATATCGGCGATCGATTTGGATTCCTGGATCAGTTCCCAAATGAAGGCCCCGACACCGTTGAGGCTGTAATAAATATTGGATTTCAGGTTGAGAAGCGCGAGGCCACTGCCGAATTCGCAAGCAACGGCGTCCTTGGTGGCCCTTACGCAATCCTGCTCGGAGGGGTTCCAGTTCATCCTAAAACCTCGTTTGCAACACACGGCCTACACGTCGTCGGTTCAAGGCGGAAAGTCGGGGATTTTCATCCCCGGCTCCATTTTGGTCTTGGATCCTGGAGGCCCAACGTCACTCCTCCAGCATCAGGCTGGTCTCAGGAGAAAGTCAGGTCGCCGATCGGGGTGTGCGCGGGAAACGACGCGTCGAGTGCCGTGTTGCCACCGCCGCCCTGCGTAATGGTTTCAATTGAACCATGTACCGTCAGGTTTGGCGTCTCATACTCATGCTTTTCAACATTCTGTTCCATTTTACTCTCCATTAGGACTTGAAACGGCCTGTCGATTGCCGTCAGCACTTTAATGCTGCATTGCAATAGCTGCATGGCAACATTTATGAGTCAAGCCTCATTTACCTTGCGTTAATCAATTATGGGTTGCGACCGTCACCCGGTATAAGAGACTCGCCTCTTTTGAGATAAGGCCGCATGCAATCGGCCCTTGCTGCTAAAAGCCCTGTAAACCTTTGATTCTACTATTTTAAGGGAAAATAACGCAGGCGATTGATTTTAGATGACACTAGACTATATCCCTCTTTGAGCTGACCGCCGCCGACAGCCCGGCGGTTGCAAAATTTTGCACTGCGAAAGGAAAGGCTTTACGGCGCCGCGGTTTTTAAGGATGCTTTGCTTCGCAGGTGCAGCATAGCGCGATGCGCAAACCGTTTTTTGGAGACTGTGCGCTCAATGGCCTTGCCGGAAAGCTCTTATGAAAGATTGCGCGCCACGGACTGCGCCAATGAGATCGCCTATGTGCAGGCCTGCTTACGATTGTATTTCGCAGGAACGGCCGCCTCGGCGGGCGAGGTGTCGCCGCCTGGCCTTTCCGTCGCTGTCGTCGCCGATATCGCCAGGCTCAATAAGGTCGGTACCTTCGTTCTGAAGGCCCTGTCGCGTGCGCCGGCGAATGACAGGCCGGCCGAGCTCTTCCAGTGGCTTGAAACCTATCGTAGAAGCACGGTTTCGATGAACGCCGCCTGCCTGATGGATTCGATGGCCATCAACGAGGCACTGCTCGACAGGCGGATTGATTTCGTCTTCCTGAAAGGGCCATTCCAGCAGCATCTGCTTTACGACGATCACTTCATGAAGCCTGCGGGCGATGTCGACATCCTGGTCTCGCCGGTCGGGTTCTCGAAGGCACGCGAAGTGTTGCGCTCGATCGGCTACGAGGTGTCAGGCAAGTCACGTTCGGTCTGGTGGGTCCGCTTCCTCGGCGAACAGCACATGGTCCGCGGCAATGGGCCGAGATCATCCACGGTCGATCTTCATTACCGGCTTCAGCAGCCCGGCTCGCCCAGTCCCCGCGATGCCGACGGGTTCCTGCGGCGAAAACGGCTGGTCGAGATTACCGGCGCCGAAGTCCCCTTCACGTCAGCCGCCGACACTTTGATGCTGTCCTGCATCAGCGTCGCCAAGGCCCTGTTCAACCGCGAGCCCTGCGCCGGCTATGTCTGCGATATCAGGGCCGGCGCCAGCCGACTCGACGAGGCTGATCAGCAGCGTGTGCTCGATGCCGCGGTGAACCAGGGACTGGAAGACACCTTGCTGCTCGGCCTGCGCGCCGCCGATGTGCTGCTGGGCGGCACCGGCACGCTTCTGTCGGAGCGGGCCAAGCCGATCCTGTCGCGCATCGGCAATGAGGATCTGCTCAACATGGTCATTGCGCCATGGCTGTTGTCGCTGCGCTGGCCGCAGCGGCGGACGGTGTTGTGGGAATTGTGCGGGCGGGCTCCCGTCCGCTATCTGGCCGAGGTTGGCTGGGCCGCGTCGGCGGACATCAGCCGCCGCATCTTCGAACGGCCGGCCAGTCCATGATGGCAGTGGTATCGAACGGGTACAGGGCGGGGGCAGAACGGAACCTGTGCAAGAGGCAAATTCCATGTCGATGACGAAATCCCAGGTCTGCGTGATCATCGCGGCCAAGAACGCGGCGCGCACCATCGCGGTCGCCATCGGATCCGCGCTGCGCGAACCGCAAGTGGCGGAGGTCGTCGTCGTCGACGACGGCTCTACCGACACTACGGCCGAGGTCGCCCGCTCCGCCGATGATGGCAGCGGTCGGCTTACCGTCATGCGCCTCGACGTCAACCGCGGCCCGTCCTTTGCCCGTAATGCCGCGATCGCCCGCTCACGAGCGCCGTTCGTCAGCATTCTGGACGCCGACGATTTCTTCCTCGAGGGCCGGTTTCGCAACCTGTTTGCCGGCGCCGACTGGGATTTCGCTGCCGACAACATCATGCTTATCAGAGATGACGCGACCGGTGACGCGACCAAAATCGTCGCCCCGGATTTTGCCGCCGATCCGGAATTCCTGGATTTCGAAAGCTTCGTGGAAGGCAACATCTCCAGACGCCGCGTGCAAAGAGGCGAGCTCGGCTTCTTGAAGCCCGTGATCAGCCGTGCCTTCCTCGACCGCCACGGATTGCGCTACGACGAAAGCCTGCGACTGGGCGAGGACTATGTGCTTTACGCGCGGGCGGTCGCCCACGGGGCACGGTTCAAGGTCATCCGCTCCTGCGGTTACGGCGCCATCGTGCGCGCCGATTCGCTCAGTGGCCGCCACAAGACGCAAGACCTGAAGCGGCTGGCCGATGCCGATCTGGCGCTGCTGGCCATCGACAGCCTGCCGGAAGGGTCCAAGGCGGTACTGCGGCGGCACGAGCGGCATGTGCGCGACAAATACCGGCTGCGCAATTTCCTCGACGTGAAGGCCGAGCGAGGCCTGGCTTCGGCCGCGGCCTACGCCTTCGCAAGCCAATCCAACCTCATTCCTATCGTCCAGGGGGTGGCATCCGACAAGCTCGAGGCGCTGTTTCGCAGTGTTGGCCTCGTGTCCAGGAACAAGCGCGTGCCGACGCTGCGTTTCCTGATGGACGGAACCAGCACGGGCAAGGGACGGTAAGGCGCGGGACCGTCCGGTGCTGCCTGCCGCCCGGGAGCGTGCCACGCAAACCATTTCGATCGGATTCATGAGTTTACGAATTGGGTGGTTGCCTCGCGGCTCTGGGGATGGCAGTCTATGTTGCGATGCAGCAAATTGAACGGCCAGCCGAATTGGCCCCCGATCGGACTGGTCCCAAGTCTCTCTTCTTCGGAGAAGTGGACGCGGTACGAGTTTTTGAGCCCCGGTTGCGGGGATCGGCCAGTGGCCCGGACGGAAAGCCGGTCCAGAAAGCCGGCGATGACGGGAATTTAAGCTCATGGCCTCGATATTCGGCTTCAGATCAAGGGATCCTATCCGCGACAGGCAGACAGACGTTGCGCGTCTCGACCGGCTGGCGAAGCTGTTCGAGCAGGTCGCGGCTGAAATCGATGCCGAGAAAACCAGCCTGGAGAGCCGCTATCGCAAGGAGGCGACCAACGCGGCCTTCCCAGTCGAAGCCGTGGAAAACGGTTCCGCCTCCGACCGCCGCGCGTCCGAGGTCAGCGCGTTGACGCAGTCGATCTTGAACAGCGAGCGCCGCATCGCGGCATTGTCGCGCCAGGGCGGCATGATGCGCGAGCTCCGGCATTCGCTGGATGTGGTCTTCGACGAGAACGCGGCCACCGATTCGCCGGCCACGGTCGCATCGGCCTGGCGGGCAGGAGCCGGCCGGGGGTGAAGGCGGCGGCGCGGGACCGTTACGACGGAGGTGATGCAAGACTGGAGGAAGTCGGGAGGGTGATTGAAGAGGTCAAGGTTGGCCCGTTTGGAAGCGGTTCAAGCGTCGACTTTGGGTTGGGGACGCACAGCGCAAAGGTGAGTTTGTCATGAATTCGGATCCCAAAATCATGTCCACGACAGCAATCGACACCCCCCTGCATTTCGGCTGGCGGTCCGGCCTGGCAGTCGCTTTGCTGCTCGCCGCTCTTGGCAGCCTGCCGGCAACCGCGTCTCATGCGCAGGATGTCCAGTCCGCGCCCTCTTTCGTCGACGACTTCAAGAGTTTCGACCGCGAGCGCTGGTACGTTTCAGATGGCTGGACAAACGGCAGCCATCAGAATTGCACCTGGTCGAAAGGCCTGGTCCAGCTTTCCGACGGCGTTCTTTCGCTCGGTTTCGCGAAGCAGAAGACCAAGGATCGTGAGTTCGCCTGCGGTGAGATACAGACCAAGCAGCGCTTCGGCTATGGTACCTATGAGGCGCGAATGAAAACCGATACAGGCGCCGGCCTCAATGCGGCCTTCTTTTCCTATATCGGCCCGTCCGACAAGCAGCCCTGGGACGAGATCGATTTCGAGGTCCTCACCAAGGACACGTCCAAGGTGCAGGTCAACGCCTATATCGCCGGCAAGGGCAAGAACGAGAAGCTGGTCGACGTGCCCGGTGGCACCGACAGTGCCTTCAACGACTACGCCTTCGTCTGGGAGAAGGATAGTCTTCGCTGGTACCTCAACGGCCAGCTTGTGAACACCATCACCGATCCTGCGAAGCTGCCCAGCCATGCGCAGAGGATTTTCTTCAGCTTTTGGGGCAGCGACACGATGAAGGGCTGGATGGGAGCGTTCGCAGATCCGGGCCGCAAGCTTTCGCTGCAGGTCGAACGTGTCGCCTTCACCGCGCTCGGCCAGCCCTGCCAATTTCCGGAATCGCTGGTGTGCAGTATAAAGGAGTTCGGAAAGACGAATTGAACCGGCAGGGCCGAGAAGAGGCCCGCTGCCTGATGGGAATCAAACCGCATGAACTTGACGGTGTTTGGAATTGGCTATGTCGGCCTCGTGCAGGCGGCGGTGCTTGCCGAGGTTGGACACCAGGTCGTTTGCGTCGACATCGACGCAAGCAAGGTGGAGCGGCTCAACCAGGGCCTAGTCCCGATCTTCGAGCCAGGCCTTGAAAGCATCGTCAGGGAGAATCACGCCGCCGGCCGCATCAAGTTCACCACCGATGCGGCGGCCGCCGTCAGGCATGGCGAAATCCAGATGATAGCGGTCGGCACGCCGCCCGGCGAGGACGGTTCGGCCGACCTCAAATACGTGTTGACGGTCGCCGAGACCATCGGGCGCGAGATGGATACCGCCAAGATCGTCGTCGGCAAGTCGACCGTGCCGGTCGGCACCTGCGAAAAGGTGAAGGCTAGGATCGCCGAGACGCTGAAGAAAAGGGGGCGCGAGGATTTGCGCTTCGACGTCGCCTCCAATCCCGAATTCCTCAAGGAGGGCTCCGCCGTCGCCGACTGCATGAAGCCCGACCGCATCATCGTCGGCACCAGCAGCGAGGACACCGAAGCGGTGATGCGCGAACTCTACGCGCCCTTCAATCGCAACCATGAGAAGATGATCGTGATGGACGTTCGGAGCGCCGAATTCACGAAATACGCCGCCAACTGCATGCTGGCGACCAAGATCAGCTTCATGAACGAGATGGCGAACCTCGCCGAGCAGCTCGGCGCCGACATCGAGGAGGTGCGCAAGGGTATCGGCAGCGATCCGCGCATCGGCTACCACTTCATCTATCCGGGCCTCGGCTATGGCGGCTCGTGTTTTCCCAAGGACGTCCGCGCTCTGATCAAGACCGCCGAGGGCGTCAAATTCGACGCCAAGCTGCTGCGCGCCGTCGAGGAGCGCAACAACGACCAGAAATCCGTCCTGTTCGACAAGGTGCACCGCTATTTCAAGGGTGATCTCACGGGCAAGACCTTCGCGCTGTGGGGCTTGGCCTTCAAGCCCAACACCGACGACATGCGTGAGGCGCCGGCGCGTGTGCTGATGGAAGCGCTTTGGAGCGCCGGCGCGACCGTGCAGGCCTATGACCCCGAGGCCATGCAGGAATGCCAGGCCATCTATGGGCTGCGTGACGACCTGATGTTGTGCGGCACCAAGGAAGCGGCATTGCGCGGCGCCGATGCGCTGCTGATCGCCACCGAATGGAAGAATTTTCGCGCACCGTCCTTCGATGCGCTGAAGGCTGCACTGACCACACCGGTCATCTTCGATGGCCGCAACCTCTACGATCCCAAGGTCGTGGCGCGCCACGGCATCGAATATCACTCGATTGGCAGGCTGGCCGCGTGAGCAGCTGAATACAATCACGACTGCTGTTAACCCGGCGTTGTGCGCTCCGCGCTCTGGGCAGTTTGCGCGACATGCATTAGGTCGACGGAAAATAGGCCAGCTTGAATTGGATAGCCGGCCTTGAATTCGTGTAGCCCCGTGCAACGTCACCAACGCGCCATCACTCCAGCTGAGCAGCGCGTCATCGTGGTGTGTGAATTGAGGCGATCATGTCGATCGCTCGACGCTCACGGGCTGGCCACCATGCCACTTCAATGGGACGCCGCGGGTCAATGCACGTCGCCCAAAAGTGATCTCGGTTCGGGAAGACGACATGCGTAAAAACAAAGACCAAGCGTGTCGCCTGAATCCGTTTCGACGCGACGCGCTTTAGGCGGTTCGGGGCTTGGTCGAAAACATCTTGTTGAGATTTTGCACAGGGCTATCGACCATTCTTCGGAAAATGTCGGCTACCAAAAGCGACACTGCAAGAACCATGGGCAGGACGATCCACACAGGAGCACCAATCAACGTACCTATTTTCGCGACAGCGATGAGCACGGTGAAATGAGTGAGGTACAATGGGTAAGATATATCCCCCAGCCAAATCAGCGGCGGCTTATCGAGGAAACGGCTGCTCCCGGGCGAAGCGAACGCCATAAGAATTATGAGGCCAGCACCAACTCCGGAGGAGATGTGGCTGAAAAGTAACCCGTCATAGATGATCCAACGAGCCTCCAAAAGAAGAATTCCCATGGCCCACATCAACGCAACGATAACGGTTGGATATTTGGCGATAGCTGTTTTCAGTGTGTCTCGATAGACGGCCAGGAAAGCTCCGCCGACAAAGATCGGGATATAAATGGAGGTCTGCAGAAGAGACTGCGTTAGGCTGCTGGCGGTAAGGCTAAATGCTTCGGGCCAGATCGCCCCGGGCACCAAGAGGACCAACGACAAAGTTACCATGGCCTTTGGAAATTTCAGAACGCCCCAGACTATGAATGGCATCGCGATGGATATTCTTATCTCGTGTACGAGAGACCACATTATGGGCGATAGCGTCATATGTTGGGTCAGTCCTGTCATTAACAAATGACCCACGACGGACTTGATTGAAATCGCACCAGGTGGCGTGTGCTGGAGCCATTCGCTGTATCCATCTCCGATGGATTGAACGAAAAGAGCCTTTGATGCATTATTGCCAGCAACAATGCGACGGCAAAGGGCATCCAAATTCGCACTATTCTCTTTGCGGCATAATTGGCAAAAGAATCCCGTGCCTTGAGAATAGCCAACGTCAAGACAAAGCCGCTTAATATGAAAAACACCAGTACTGCTTCGTGCCCACTCCAGAAGATGTGGAGCGGAGAATAGGTAATTACGTTTTCCCAACGCCAGGTGAAATGGCGTGTCGCGTTCGGGTCTGCCCACACAAGCAAATCGATACCTGGAATTGCCAACACCAAGTGGCTCGTTAGTACGACGATAGCGGCAATTCCACGAATTGCATGCAGGGAATTGAAACGGTCTTGAGCCAATATTCGCGCCCTGAATTAATCGACATAGCGGCGGTTATCTAACTGCGAAGAAGTCCCGCTTGACATAGGCACGAAATGCCCGGCGCTGGGATATTCGAGTGCGAGCGCCCCGAAGGGTTGAAATCCTCGCACGCAGGCCGGGTGTCGGCTGCGGCGCGTAAGGTTCGACTTTGAAGACCGACGCAAGCTCCGGAAAGCGCTCCATGAGATCGGTATAAGACTTGTGGAAACGCCATCCCCATGGCGGGACGGCAGCCTTCCAGGGTTTGGCGGGGCCGGTGAAATGGATGATCTTTGGCGCGAGAATTCCGTGGCACTTGAGCTTGGCGTAGACATTGTGGAAATTATAGGCCGGCGAGAGCGGTTCGACATTTTGCTCAAAGACGGCATTGAGCGCACTCTGGTCGTGCCGAATGAACGTGTCGCCGTTGCTGAAGAATGCGTTTAGCGCTTTGGGACCATAAATGGCCCAAGTGTCCCGGTTGCATGCCAGCACTCCGGAGTTGAAGTAGCTCTGACGCGTGGCTCCCGCCAACACATCGAAATAGCCTTTAGGATTAAGCCCCAATCTATCGTCGGGATCGAGCCAGGCGCTACCCCTGCCGGCCGCGATCCAACCGTCCCGGACCCGATGCCGGACGAGCGGCGCAATGTCTCCAACGATTTGGATATCGCCATCAAGGTAAACGATGTTGCGATACTGCGACGGCAAATGGTCGGCTATCACGAGCCGCGCCAAAGCGGTGACTGGCACGTGGTTCTTGGCAAACGCCACGCCATCCGGTGGCACATAGGACGTGTCGGGCAGCGCGATGAAGGATATCGCCCGACCTGCACGGTTCTGAAGTGTGTCGATCAGTGCTGGATCGACACCGACCGTGTAGATCATGATGTCGGCCAACGCGTCGATGCCTTGCGCCGTCAACTGAAGTGCCGCCAGGAGTGACGGACCGAGATATCCGTTGTCGGTCACGAAGACGACCGCGGTGTCGTGCCTTTTCCCTGTCATGCCCACCGTCCAAGCAGGCGTGCGCCCCTGCCCATCAAAAGCCGCTTGCTCAGGGCAATCAGTTCAGTTTCGGGTCCTACAGGTCGTCGCATCAAATTCCACTGCAGCAATTGCGCTCCGGCAAAAGAGATCGCTCCAATGGCGATCTGTGACGCGAGGTTCAAAATCATCTCGGACATTTCGACGCTGGATGGAAGCGCCGACCGAGAGACGAGCACGGCCGCGATCATGACTCCGGCACTTGCCAGGCTTCGCAGATTGGGGCGCACCTGTGCAAGATAGCCAATGCCGGTGAGTTGCCGCACGACCTGAAGATTGAAAAAGATGCCGATGACCCCCGCCACCGCTCGCGCGATTGCCACGCCGGCAAGTCCACCAAGCCAAAGTCCCACGACGACCGAGGGGACGCGCAGGATGAATGCCTGAACGTCACGCTTGAACAGCAATCGCGTGTCCCCCGTTGCCATCGCCAGCGGTTGCGCCAGGCTTCCCAGGGTTTGAATGGCAAACACGGCAGACAACGCCTGGATCACGATTACGGCGGGAAGCCACTTGTCCGTCATCGTCAGCCGGACCAATGGTTCGGCGATCAGCGCCATTCCGACACCGACGGGCAATGCGATCATCGTGACGAGCGCTTGCGACGACTGGTAGACCTTCTCCAGGCCGCCGTCGTCGCGGTTCTTCACATGGGCGAATGCAGGAAACAGCACCGAGGTCAAAGGAGCGATCGCCTCGCGCGTCGGCATGGCGGCGAGATTGTCGCCCACCGAATAATATCCAAGCGGGGTCTTGCCGAGGAAGGCCCCGATCAGCAGATGGTCGAACCGCCAGTTCAGTGTGTTGATAGCCTGTGCAAGAGTCAGCCAGATGGAATAGCCGAACATCTCGCGCCAGTGCCGCAAGCCGGGCTTTGGCTTGAAGGGCGCGACTATATAGGAAATGACGAGGCCAGTGAAATCCGATGCCAACGTTCCCGCAACAAGCGCCCAGTAGCTTTTGAAGATGAACGCGAACACGGCCGACACGATGAGCCCGACAAGCTTCTGGCAAACTTCGACCAGGAATTGCTGCCAGAACACCAGGTCGCGCGTGAGGAGGATTCGACGCGGACTGCCAAGCCCGCCTATCAGTGTCGAAATTGCCAACGCCGCCAGCACTGGCGGCAAGCGCGGTTCCGCGAACGCCGATTCGGCCGGCATCGCGACGACCATAAGCATCGCGGCGACCGCCGCGGCACGCACCGCGCTTAGCGTCCAGGCGGTATCAAGATGTTCCTTGGTGGGATTTGGGTGATGGATGAGCACAGCGCCGATCGAAATTTCGGTGACTGAGTTCAAGATCGCGAGCACGGTCCAGCCGAGGGCGACAATTCCGAAATCGCCGGGAGTGAGCAGCCGCGCTAGGACAAGCGTGCTTACCAAGCCCAGGAGATTGGTGATGAGCCGAGCCGCGGTGATCCATGCCGCGCCCTTGGCCAGTCTTCCCTTGATTCCATCCACGCGCCGGCGCCTCCAGTACACTCAGAACCGACACATCCCCGCCCGCGATCGATATTCGATCAATGTCCGATGCGATCGTTTTTATTCCCCGTCGGGTCAGGGCGCAAGCATTTATGCCGCAGTGCAGCATTAAAACGGATATGGCTATTGTGCACCGCAGTCGGTGGGGCAAGATGGAAAGAGCGACACACAAAAGGATCGACTTCTGATGACGCACCAGAAATGGCTGGAAGAGCCCCCGCAAGGGAGCCGAACGACCGAAGATCTTCAAATTGCCTTGCGGCATCGTATCAGAGAAGTCTTGCTCCCGCTGATAGCCGGACGCGGCGAGCGCATCCACCTTATTGATCCACCGGAGCATCCCAACGTCGGCGACTGCGCGATCTTGTTGGGCGAATTGGATTTTTTCAAACGCGAGCTTCCCGGCAGCCAAGTGGCATTCCACGACTGGAGTACCTACAGCCCGTCATCTGACCGACACATCGAGCGCGCATCCGTTCTCTTGATGCATGGCGGGGGCAATTTCGGGGATATATATCCTCACCACCACGAGTTTCGTTTGAAAATCCTTCGACGCTTTCCCAATCGACCGACCATCCAGCTGTCTCAAAGCATCCATTTCGACTCACCGGCGGTGTTGCAGGAGACGCGTGACGCCATCGCCGCGCATTCCGATTTCACATTGCTGGCTCGTGACACAAAAAGTGAAGCCTTTGCCCGGGCGAATTTCGATTGCCAAGTGGTGCTCTGTCCGGACATGGCATTCGCCATGGACCGGATCGTCCGCAAGCCGGCAAATGTGGACGCGTTCTGTCTGTTGCGCACTGACAAGGAAGCGGTGGCGCCGCATGAAGAAATCAAGAGGCAGCTGAACCAGATGGGGCTTTCCGCGGAGGCGAGAGACTGGTTGGATGATCCCAGAACCGCGGCTCGATTGGGGGACATATTGTTCTCCAAATTCACGCGTAAGTTTCCTGCCGCCTATCCGCTGCTGGCGCCCTTGGCGCTTATCGCACGCCGACGCTACGCGGAGACCCGGCTGAGGGTGGGTATCGATCTGTTGAGCCGCGGGCGTATTGTGGTCACCGATCGGTTGCATGCTCATATTCTGAGCACGCTTCTCGGAATCCCGAACGTCGTTTTCAGATCCTTCGATGCCAAAGCTGCTGCTTTTTACGACACCTGGACACATGCGGCGCCCATCTGCCGGCTAGCTGATGGTCCCTCCGACATGGTCCATGCCGTCCAAGCCGTGATGCCGCCGAAATGAGCCAGGTCATTGGAATGCCGGATTGCAGCTCTTCGCCGCATTACGCGGCGGTGATCCGCGCATATCAATGCACGCCGCTCCTGATCGAAGTGATAGAAGCGCTGCGAAGACAAAGCGTGCCTCCGAAACGGTTGATCATCGTGGATTCGTCGCGCGATCCGGCCGTATCCAGCGCGTTTGAAGAGCTTGGTGCGGATATCGTAACATATCCTTCCGAGGACTTCAATTTTTCGAAAGCGATCAATCTCGGTGTCGCGGTCAACGACCAGCCTCTCACGCTCATCATCAGCAGCCACATGCTCATTCGGGCGCCTGACCTGATAGCGAAAGGATGGGACGCTGGTCTTAGTGGGGGCATGGAGATTGTCTACTGGAGGCATCCACCAGCACAGGATGCCCCACACGAGTGCCATACCGTTATGACCAATCACAACTTCAACGGCAGAAATGGCCTGTCCAATACCATGGCCATGATCCCTACTCGACTGCTGCGAGAGCGTCCCTTCCGGGAGGAGGTCTTTTCGGCCGAGGACCAGGAATGGACCAAGTACTATTTGGCATCCCGCCGTCACGCGATGTTGCGCATCGACACCAGGGATGTCAGCTACAGCAATCCCAACCACAACGCCGAGACATGGAGCGAGACCAAGCTTCTGCGGGAGGAATTGGCAATTGGATACTTCGTCAATCGGCGGCTACTTTTGCCGGACAGGATCATCGCTCGGCTTTTGCGAGGTATTCTCGCCACTTTGCGCCGCCGACCAGAAAAAGCTCGAGTGCATTTCGGCTTTGCCTGGGCCATGACTAAAGCAAATTTCAAGCAACCAAGTGCAAAGTCGCGATATTTTTGAGCCGTGGAGCATCTCCCGGGTCGTGATGGCTGACATTTTTGGCGTTCGAAAGATCAGAACGGCTTTTTTTAGTTTAAGGAACGGTGATGAGAAATTCTGCTGATGAAAATATCAACATAGCATGCGTGTCCGATACAAACTATGTACCGCATCTGGTTGCACTATTGAAGTCAGTCCAATCAAATTCTGGTCATGATGACACCTTCAATGTGCATATTATACACGATGCTATAAGTGAAGATTTGCAAAAATTAATATCGGCCGAATTGAGAGGGATGGAGGTTCGCTGGTATTCAATTGTTGGTCACGATGCTTTGACATTGCCTCCTCTTCTGCAAATAAGCCGCGCTACCTATTTGCGTCTTATCATGGACGAGGTCCTGGATGAATCGATATCTCGTCTCATATACCTGGATATCGATATGGTTGTGACGGGCAGTCTGAAAGAGCTTTGGCAATGTGATTTGGGTCACTGTGTTTGTGCGGCTGTTCCTGATCCTGGTATAAATATCGAAGCGTTCGCGGAGAAGTATAATTTGACCCTTCCCGGTCAATATTTTAACGCGGGGATGATGGTACTTGACATGCAGCGCGCTCGTATTGATGGAATTCTGAGAGGTGCATTGAATCTGTTGCTGGAGCATCCATCCAAGTTTGAATATGCCGATCAGGACGCCCTGAATGTTATGTTGTGGGGTAAGTGGAAGCAGGTGGATGCGACGTGGAATTTCCAGAGAGAGTTTATGTACGATGATCTAGCCGCATGGCGCGTGATGTCGAGAGATAGGCATACCGTGCCGAAAATCATCCACTTTACGGAGAGCGTTAAGCCGTGGAAGGCTGGAGAGTGGCACCCGTTTGCGTGGCTTTATTGGAAGCACCTGCTCCGGTCGGGATTCGCCGGGGAGGTCATGCGAAAAGAGAACATCAGGTATCGAGACATCATCAAAATGTGGCTTAAGTACCTATTCAAGAAACCGAATTTGGCTCGGGGCTCGGCCAATCCGTAGGGCGCCATCCTGCTTCGTCTCGATCCACGCATTTTATGCTGCAGCGCAATATGCACCGTGGACAAATTTATCGCCAGTCGATGGTCTTCCGCGGCCTGACTCCCCAAGGGAAGCTTCCCGATCCGGCAAGCCTTTGAAATGACGTGACAAATCCATCCGGAGCGTGTGGTTCTTCTGACTGCTTGGCATTCGCCTTGATCAACGCACCGGGTCGATTTTTGCTACGCCGCAGCAAAAATGTTGCGATGCAGCAAGAGCTGTACTAGGCTCGCCTCGGGTGGGTCAAACAGCGGTCGAGTTTTCATGCTGCATGTCTTGTACCTTGTACACGATGTTTCCGATCCGGCGGTTCGCCGGCGGATCACGATGCTCCGGACAGGTGGCGCCCAGGTCACCCTGGCTGGCTTCCGCCGTACCGCCACTCCGGTTGCCGATATCGAAGGATTGCGGCCGGTCGACCTTGGCGCGACGCGTGACGGCCGATTCGCGCAGCGTCTGGCGGCCGTGGCGAAAACAGCAGTTTCGATAGGTTCGAAGCTCAAGGGCATGCCGAAGCCCGACATCATCATCGCGCGCAACCTGGAAATGCTGGCGTTGGCGCGCCGGGCAAGGTCGGCTTTCGGCGCCGCGGTCCCGATCGTCTATGAATGCCTCGACATTCATCGCCTGGTGCTCCGCGACGATGTCCTGGGCAAGGCGCTGCGCGCCACCGAGCGCCATCTGGCGCGGGACGTGAAGCTGCTGGTAACCAGTTCGCCCGCCTTCATCGCCAATTATTTCAAACCCTTCCGCCAGGTCGCGGCACCGGTGGAACTGGTCGAGAACAAGTATTTCGAGGCAGCGGCTGTTCTGCCTGGCGAACGCGAGGCGCTGGAAGGACCTGGCGCGCCGCCATGGCGTATCGGCTGGTTCGGGGCGCTTCGGTGCCGCCGCTCGCTCGAACTGCTGGCCGGCTTCACGCGCCGTATGGAGGGCCGGTTCGAGATCGTACTGCGCGGCCGCCCGGCACTTTCCGAATTCCCGGATTTCCATGCCTTCGTCGATGCCGAACCTTACCTGTCGTTTCGCGGGCCGTATCGCAACCCGGAGGACATGGCGGCGATCTATCAGGACGTCCATTTCTCCTGGGCGATCGATTTCTTCGAGGAGGGACAGAACTCCGAATGGCTGCTGCCCAACCGCCTTTATGAAGGCTGCCGCTTCGGCGCGGTGCCGATCTCGATGGACAACACCGAGACCGGACGGTTCCTGCGGCATCGCGATATCGGCGTTTTGTTGCCGCAGGCCACGCCCGAGGCGCTGGAAACAGCACTTGGCAGGATGGAACAACACCGCTTCGGCAGGCTCAAGGCGCGCGTGCTGGCCCACAATCCGAGGATGTGGAGCTACGATCGCGGCGACTGCAGCGCCCTGGTCGAGAAACTTCGCCGACTGACCATCGGGCGCGAGCCTTTCACAACCGAAGTTTTGGCCTAGGAGAAACATCGCCCGATGACGCAAGCGCCTGCCGCCAGCCTGATCGTGATCCCGTGCCTCAACGAGGCAACTCATATCGGTGCGCTGCTCGACCAGCTCTGCCCGGCGGCGGAACGGCTTGGCGCGCGGATCCTTGTTGCCGATGGCGGCAGCACCGACGGTACGCTGGCAATCGTCGGCGAGCGCCAGAAGAACGATCCGCGCATCATCCTGCTTCACAATGAAAGGCGCATCCAGAGTGCCGCGATCAACCTGGCGGTGTCCAAATTCGGCGAGGGCGCGCAATATCTGATCCGCATCGATGCCCATGGCGGTTATCCCGACGACTATTGCGACCGGCTGATCGAGGAGGCGCAGGCCACCGGCGCCGATTCGGTGGTGGTTTCGATGCTGACCAGCGGCAGCGGCACCGTGCAGAAGGCGGCGGCGGCGGCGCAGAACTCCAAGCTCGGCACCGGCGGCTCCAAGCATCGCCACCTCTCCGCCGGCGAGTGGGTCGACCACGGCCATCACGCGCTGATGCGGATATCGGCCTTCCAGGCCGTCGGCGGCTATGACGAGACGTTCAGCCACAACGAGGATGCGGAACTCGACTATCGGCTGAGGCAGGCCGGCTACAGGATCTGGATGAGCGGCAGGACGCAGATGGTCTACTATCCGCGTACTTCGCTGCGCGGCCTCTATTTCCAGTACCTCGGCTATGGCCGTGGCCGGGCCAAGAATGTGCTGAAGCACCGGGTGATCCCGAAGGTTCGGCAGATGGTGCCGTTGGCGGTCTTCCCGGTGGTTCTGTTGGCGGCCTTCTCCTTCGTGCACTGGATTGCGGCGCTGCCGCTGTTGCTGTGGGTGGCGGTGTGCCTGGGCTACGGCCTGGTGACGGCCATCAGTCAGCGCAATGCGGATATCGCGCTTGCCGGCGTCTCGGCGATGGTCATGCATTTAGGCTGGTCCGTCGGCTTCTGGCTGCAGCTTCTCGGCCTCGGCGCGTGGCGGAGGGCGGCGTAATGGTGGCTGGGGCCAGGAACCGCAGCATCGACATCGGCGTGTGCACGTTCCGGCGGCCGGAACTGGCCGACACGCTGCGCTCGCTCGCCGCGCTTGCCATGCCTGACGGCTTCGAGGTCGGCGTCATCGTCGCCGACAATGACGACACGCCGAGCGCCAGGGCGTTGGTGACGGCGCTGTCGCAGGAATTGAAGCTGCCGGTCCGCTACCGGCATTGCCCGGCGCGTAACATCTCGATTGCCCGTAACGCTTGCCTCGACGCCAGCAAGGCGGATTTCCTGGCCTTCATCGACGACGATGAGACCGCCACCGCCCACTGGCTCGCCGAACTGGTGACAATGGCTGAACAGAGCGGCGCCGCCGCGGTTCTCGGCCCGGTGCGCGCGCTCTATCGCCCGGATGCGCCGGACTGGATGCGCCGCGGCGATTTCCATTCCACCTTGCCGGTTCGCGTGCGCGGCGAAATCCGCACCGGGTACACCTGCAACGTCCTGCTGCGCATGGGATCGGACAGCCTGCGCGACCGCCGCTTCAGCCTGGCGCGCGGCCAGACCGGCGGTGAGGACACCGAATTCTTCGACCAGATGCACAAGGCAGGCGGCCAGATCGCCTTTGCCCCGGAAGCATGGGTGGACGAGGCGGTGCCGAGGGCCAGAGCCGCGTTCGACTGGCTCAGCCGCCGTCGTTTCCGGGTCGGCCAGACGCACGGCCATCTCCTGGGCCGCAATGCCAGCGGCATCGCTCGGGTGAAGCAGGCCGGCCTTGCCGCGGCAAAGGCCGCTTATTGCTTTGCCGCCGCACTTCCGGTTGCCGCCAGCCCGATGCGCAGGAACCGCAGCGTACTGCGCGGCATCATGCATGTCGGCGTCGTCAGCGGCCTTGTCGGTGTCCGCGAACTGCGCCTCTACGGCCAGCCTTCACCAGAGGAAGGGGGCAAGCATGCAGCCTGATGGTGCCTTCGTCCCCGACGTTTCTTTTGTGATTGCCGCCTACAATGCCGAGGCAACCCTTGATCGGGCGATCGCCAGCGCCATCGCCCAGAAGGGTGTCAGCCTTGAAATCATCGTCGTCGACGACAAATCGCGTGACGGCACACTCGATGTGGCGCGGGCCTACCCCGAGCACATCGTGCGCGTCGTGGCGCTCGAAAAGAACAAAGGCCCCGGTGGGGCCAGGAATGCCGGGCTCGACGCCGCGCGCGGCAGGTGGATCGCGGTTCTCGATTCCGACGACGCCGTCTTTCCCGGCCGCATCGCCGCCATGATAGGCCGCGCCGAAAAGGCGGACGCCGAGATCGCCGTCGACAATCTCCAGGTCGTCCGTGAGGACGGTGTGATCGAGGACGCGATGTTCCCGCACCAGTATCTGGAAGGTCTGCGCGAGATAACGCTCGCCACCTACATCGCCGGCAACGTCGTCTTCGAATCGAAATTCAATTTCGGCTACCTCAAGCCGATCTTCCTGCGCAGTTTCCTCGACGAGAACCAGCTGCGCTATGACGAGAAACTGAGGATCGGCGAGGACTACATCCTGTTTGCCGACGCTCTCGCCAAGGGCGGCAGATGCGTGGTCGAGCCTACTATCGGCTATGTCTATCATATTCGTAGCGGCTCCATCTCCCGTGTGCTCGAGCTTCATCACGTCGAAGCGATGCGCAAAGCAGATGCGGTATTCGCTCAAACCCACCAGATGGATGAGGCCGCGCAGGCAGCGTTCACCCGGCGCGGCCGCAGCCTGCGCAAGGCAGCCTCGTTCCTGGCGATGGTTCAGCACATCAAGGCGCGGTCCCCGCTCAAGGCGATACGGACTGCGCTCAGCGACCCGGCGGCGGTCGGGCATATGGGCATGCCGATCGCCGTGCGGTTGCGAAGAGTAGCGGCACAGTTTGCCGTTGGGGTGGGGAGGTGAAGATGCAGGCACATGAAGGGATTTTTCGTGGCCTGTGAATGGACTGAAGTCGATCTCCTCAGAAGGAATTTGCGATGAAGAAAATCAGGAAGGCCGTGATACCGGTGGCGGGGCTTGGAACAAGGTTCCTGCCGGCGACCAAGTCGATGCCGAAGGAAATGCTTCCCGTAGTCGACAAGCCCGTCGTGCAATACGCGGTGGACGAGGCCTTCGAGGCCGGCATCGAACACATCGTGTTCGTGACGGGCCGCAACAAGGCGGTCATCGAGGACTATTTCGACCTCCATCCGGAATTGATCGGAACCCTGGAGCAGACCGGCAAGAAGGCGCAATTGCAGTCGCTGGAAAGCCTGCTTCCGGTGGCCGGCGCCACCTCCTTTATCCGCCAGCAATCGCCGCAAGGCCTCGGACATGCCGTCTGGTGCGCGCGCGAGGTCATCGGCAACGAGCCCTTCGCCCTGCTTTTGCCTGACATGGTCTCCTTCGGAGGGCGCGGATGCCTGGCCGAGATCACCGACCTCTATGCCGAGACCGGCGGCAACGTCATCGCCGTCGAGCGCTGCGATCCGACCGAGACCAACAAATATGGCATCGTCGGCCGTGGCGCCGACATTGGCGGCGGCTTCGAGGTGACGGCCATGGTCGAAAAGCCGGCGCCGGCCAACGCGCCGTCGAACTTCTACATCAACGGCCGCTATATCCTGCAGCCCGAGATCTTCCAGCTTCTGGGCAACCAGCAACGCGGCGCCGGCAATGAGATCCAGCTGACCGACGCCATGGTCCGCCTGTCGCAGGAGCAGCCATTCTTTGCCCAGCCTTTCAAGGGCCGCATGTTCGACTGCGGTTCCAAGGAGGGGTTCATCCAGGCCAATATCGCCTTCGCGCTGGCGCGCGACGACATGAAGGGCCCGGTTTTCGAGATGCTCCGGGAGTTCGTCCGGACGCATGAACGCCAGGAAGAAGCCGCATAATGCCCATCTTTCGGGAGCATTGTCGGATGGCTGACGGCGGAGGGGCCGGTCGGCTCCTCGCTGTCCGGCACCAAGCGTGTGTCGCGTCCGCCAATGCTCCCGATCTTTCTGGGGCCCGCGAGCGAGACAAGCCAGAATTGGACCGAAGATGAATTATGCCAATTTTCCTCTCGACAAGAGGATGCCATTGCCGAATTCGGACGCAGGAGACGGCGACGACTTCATCGATATCGAGCGGCTGCTTGGCATGGCCGCACGGCAGGCCAAGGTGGTTGGCGTGTGCGCCATCATCGGTCTTTTCCTGGGCTTGCTCTATCTGCAGACGACGCCGCCAAAATTTGTGTCGGTCTCCAGCGTGCTGATCGATGAGGGCCTGAACAAGATCGTCGACGACATCTCGGCGGCATCGACAACCATGCAGACCGATTCGGCCATCCTGAGCCAGATCGAGATCCTGACCTCGACCCGGCTCGCCGCCGTGGTCGTCGACAAGCTCAAGCTCGACCAGAACGACGCGTTCATGAACCCGCCCCAGTCGGCGCTTGCCCAGGGCGTCGGGATGATCCGCGGTCTGATCCAGTATGTCCATCCGAGCCAGGCCACGCCGGGCGTCGGCGATATCTCCAAGCTCGACCCCGCCGCGCGCGATGCGCTGATCGCCACGTCGCGACGCGACTATGCCATCCTCAAGCTGCAGAACGAGATCCGGGCCGATCGCGTCGGGCGAAGCTACGTCATCGCGCTTGGCTATCAAGCGACGGATCCGGGTTTGGCGAAAGCCATCACCAAGGCCTATGCCGACGCCTATCTCGCCGATCAGCTCGATGCCAGCTTCGACGCCACCGAGCGCGCGGCGGTCTGGCTGCAGGGCCGGCTGACCGAACTGCGCGAGAGCTCGCAGCAGGCATCGCTGGCGGTCGAGAAATTCAGGGCCGAACACGGCCTCTCCGCCAACAGCGACGGCCAGCTGATGAGCGACAAGCAGCTCGCCGACCTGAACGCCCAGCTCATCGTGGCGCAGGCCGACACGGCACGTGCCAGCGCCCGCTATCAGCAGTACAAGTCGATCGTCGACAGCGGTTCGGACAACGCTTTCAAGGACGCCGCCATATCCAGCGACCAGCCAAGCAGCGCAGTCATCGCGGCGCTGAAGACGCGCTATCTCACCGTCGCCAAGCGGCAGCAGGATGTGGAGGCGAATTTCGGCCCGCAGCATCCGCAGGCGGTGGCGCTCGCCAAGGAGAAGGCCGACATATCGGCGCAGATCTTCGGCGAACTGAAGCAACTGACCCAAAACTATCGCAACGAATATGAGGTGGCGCTGGCGCGCGAGACCGCGCTCAGGGCCAATGTCGCCGCCGCGCAAGGCAAGAGCTCCATCGACAATCAGTCGCAGGTGAAGCTGCGCGAGCTCGACCAGAAGGCGACGGCGCTGACCACACTCTACCAGACGTTCCTCGGCCGCTACGAGGAAGCCGCGCAGCAGCAATCCTTCCCGGTCGGCAAGATCCGCATCATCTCGGATGCGTCGACGCCGCTTGCCGCCTCGAGCCCGCGCACCGTCATCGTGCTCGGCCTTTCGCTGGTGCTCGGCGTTCTGATGGGCGCCGGCTTCGGCGGGCTCAACGAGTTCAACGAGCGGTTCTTCAGGACCGGCGACGAGGTGCGCGACCGCGTTGGCCTCAAATTCCTCGGTTACCTGCCCACCATCGGCAGCAAACCGACGAAGGAAGACAAACCGGACGAGCCCGATCTCAAGGTCGCCAGATCGCCGGCCGCCATTGAAAGGCGCGCGCGAATGCGGGTAAGCATCGACGCTCCGGCGTCGATGTTCTCCGAAACGCTGCGCAGCGCCAAGATCGCTTTCGATGTCGTCATGGAAGGGCAAGCCAGCCGCGTCATCGGCGTGGTCTCGGTCCTGCCCGGCGAAGGCAAGTCGACGGTCGCGGCCAATCTCGCCGGTCTGCTCGCCGCCAACGGCGCCAGGACGCTGCTCATCGACGGCGACCTGCGCAATCCGGGCCTCAGCCGCAGCCTCGGCATGGAAGCCGAGCAAGGGTTGATGGAAGCCGTGGTGAGCGGTCAAACCTGGCAGTCCGTCGGCAAGATCGACAGGCAGACCAAGCTGGCGATCATTCCGGCGGTGTCGCGTGGGCATTTCTCGCACACCAGCGAGCTTCTCTCCTCGGCCGGTATGCGGCGCTTCATCGAGAACGCCAAGGAGACGTTCGAATACATCGTCGTCGATCTGCCGCCGCTGGGGCCGGTGGTCGACGCCAAGGCCTTCGCGCCGCTCGTCGACGGCTTCGTTCTGGTCGCCGAATGGGGCCGCACGCCGCGCGCCATGGTGCGCTCCATGCTGGAATCCGAGCCCTATGTCGCCAACAAGATCGTCGGCGCGGTGCTGAACAAGGTCGATCTGAAGAAGCTGGTCAAATACGGATCGTTCGGCGCGTCGGAGAAATTCTTCGACAAGTACTCGAGCTACTATCTCGACAAGTCGGAAGTGCGGTCGAAGACAGCGGCCTGAGATAGGCCGCCGCTCTCATTTCGAGATTGCGCAAAGTTTCGGCCGTCCCGCCCTGCGGCCGTCACAAAAGTTCGCAGCGCCGCAACATCGCGGAACGGTAGCGCCACCCAGATGCCGGCAGTGCTCCCTACACGCCGATGCCACGCGCCTTCAGCGCCGCCGTGATTTCCTCGAGGATGGCGGGGTCGTCGATGGTCGCCGGCATCGTCCAAGCTTCCTTGTCGGCGATCTTCTGCATGGTGCCGCGCAGGATCTTGCCGGACCGCGTCTTGGGCAGCCGCTTGATGGTCACCACCGTCTTGAAGGCGGCGACCGGGCCGATACGCTCGCGCACCAGCGCGACGACCTCCTTCTCGATGGCGCCGCCTTCGCGCGCGACACCGGCGTTCAGCACAACGAAGCCCAGCGGAATTTGGCCCTTCATCGCATCGGCGATGCCGACGACGGCGCATTCGGCGACGTCGGGATGGGCGGCCAGCACTTCTTCCATCGCGCCGGTCGACAGCCGATGCCCGGCGACGTTGATGATGTCGTCGGTGCGGGCCATCACGTAGAGATAGCCGTCCTCGTCGATCATGCCGGCATCGGCCGTCTTGTAGAAGCCGGGGAACTCATCGAGATAGGCCTGGCGGAAGCGGGCATCGGCATTCCACAGCGTCGGCAGGCAGCCCGCCGGAAGCGGCAGCTTGACCACGACATTGCCCAGCGTGCCGCGCTGCACCTCGTGGCCGGCATCATCGAGCACGCGGATGTCGTAACCCGGCATGGGCACACCGGGCGAGCCGTATTTCACCGGCAGCAGGCCGAGCCCGGCGGGATTGATCGTCATCGGCGAGCCGGTCTCGGTCTGCCACCAATGATCGACCACCGGCACGTTGAGCTTCTGTTCCGCCCATTTGATGGTTTCGGGGTCGGCGCGCTCGCCGGCGAGGAACAGCGTGCGGAATTTGGACAGATCGTATTTCGGCACGAACTCGCCCTTGGGGTCCTGCCCCTTGATGGCGCGGAAGGCGGTCGGCGCGGTGAACAACGCGACCACGCCATGCTCCGAGATCACCCGCCAGTAGGTGCCGGCATCGGGCGTGCCGATCGGCTTGCCTTCGAACAGCACGCTGGTGCAGCCATGCAGCAGCGGTCCGTAGACGATGTATGAATGGCCGACCACCCAGCCCACGTCGGACGCCGCCCAGAACACTTCTCCCGGCTTGACGCCGAACTCGTTGTCCATCGTCCATTTCAGCGCGACCATGTGGCCGCCATTGTCGCGCACGATGCCCTTGGGCTGGCCGGTTGTGCCCGACGTGTAGATGATGTAGAGCGGGTCGGTCGCCAGCACCGGCACGCAGTCGACATTGGCGCCGGCCGCCCGTTCGCGGGCGACGGCATCGGCATAGTCGATGTCGAAATGGTCCTTCAAATCGCAGCGCAACTGGTCGCGCTGCAGGATCAGGCAGGCGTCCGGCTTGTGGCGGGACATCTCGATCGCCTTGTCGAGCAGCGGCTTATAGGCGACCACCCGGCCCGGCTCCAGGCCGCAGGAGGCCGAGATGATCAGTTTCGGTTTTGCGTCGTCGATGCGGGTGGCAAGCTCATGTGAGGCAAAGCCGCCGAACACGACCGAATGCACGGCGCCGATGCGGGCGCAGGCGAGCATGGCGATGGCCGCTTCCGCCACCATCGGCATGTAGATGATGACGCGGTCGCCTTTGCCGACGCCGCGGTTCTTGAGCACCGAGGTCAGCGCCACCACTTCGCGTTTCAACTCGGCATAGGTGAACTTCTTCACCGTTCCGGTGATGGCGCTGTCATGGATCAGTGCGATCTGGTCGGCCCGCCCGCCGGCGACATGCCGGTCAAGGGCGTTGTAGCAGGTGTTGCAGGTCGCGCCGGTGAACCAGCGGCCATAGACGCCGGCGGCGGTATCGAACACCTTGTCCCAAGGCGAATACCAGTCGATGGCCTCGGCCGCCTCCGCCCAGAATTTTTCCGGGTCGCGTTTCCAGCCGTCATAGACCTCGTGATAGCGTGAAGCCATCCGTAACCTCCCGGAAACCATTTGCCGTCTTTGCAAACAGCCTATGCTGTTTTTTCCGGCGCTGTCTTCCCTGTTTTTCGTTTGAAGCGGTCTTGTCCTGAGCGGGATGCCCGCTGTCGAAAACGATATCGAGCGGCAGAATGTGAGCGCATGCCCCATCAATGGTCGATCGGGGATGGTCGATCGGGACCAGGCTAGAGGAACTCTCCGACCTCCTACAGCCTGTCGGAATCCCGCGAACACCGCTTCATAGCGGTGACCGGACAACCCCGCTGAACAATCCGTCGATTGCCGTCTAACAAGCCGGATTCGTTGGGCGAATGTCGACGGCGCTAGATCGGCAAGGCCACCAGCATGAGGCCGACACCGCCGAAGATCAAAATGGCTGTCGCAAGAGCTTTTCGATGACGTTCGAAAGTCGTTGGAGCCCGCTCCCAATTGTAACGCATACGCTTATCTCCCCAGGTCCCGGGGAGTTCTTACCTTACCCAAGGGAAGAAAAGCAACGGTCTTGCCGGTCAACGCACTCGCCTGCCGCGTCATTCCGACGACTGTTTCTGGGACGATTTCGGCCGTGGATGGACGTTGCGGCCTGACGAGAGCCTATCGCAAACATAGAGGCCTGCGGGCCATACCCCCGCCGGCCGATAGACAGCGCCCCACCACCGCGCTATCTCATTTCGGGGTTTTGCATCGCTTTTGGGGTTCGTGATGGAGATTGCCTCTGGAACGGTTCTGCGGCTGGCGGACGATGCCTCGGTTCAGCATGTCGGCGACGGCGCGGTCGTGCTTTTGGCGCGCAGCGGTCAACTCTATACCTGCAACGGCACGACCGAAGCTTTTCTCGACAAGGTGGATGGCGCGCGCAACCTCGGCCAGATCGTCGGCCTGCTTTGCGAGGAGTTCGAGGTCGACAAGGGCACGCTTGACGAGGACATGGCGGCGCTGGCCACCGATCTTGTTTCGGAAGGCATTCTCGCCGCTCCAGGACTCGATAGCTGAAAGGACTGTTTGATGGCGGACAGTCCTCTCTTGCGCGCCTTGTTTCGCTGCCATCTCTGGGCAAGCGCGCGGCTGATGCCGGTCCTCATTGCCAACCGCAGCTTCGAGGAGGTGCTGAAATGGGCGCCGCTCGCTTCGCCGACGCCCTATCGCGGCTTGCCAGCCCCCTACATTATCGCCCGTGTCAACCGTGCCGTGCGCCGTCCCTGGCTGATGCGCGACCGCAGATGCCTGCGGGAAGGACTGCTCGGCCACCGTTTCCTGCGCCTTGCCGGCTTCGATCCGGAGTTGCGCTTCGGCGTCGATCCGAAGTCGCTGCAAGCGTCGCGGCTGTCGGCGCATTGCTGGGTCTGCCTCGACGGCAGGCCGGTGGTCAGCGACAGCCTTCCCGGCATGGTCGAGATCTATCGCCACCATGACCGCGCCTCGAAAGTGCGCGCCGCTTGACCAGACCTTGCGCCTTCTATGATCTCAACGGTCATGTCCTCGGCATTTCGGCCGACCGCGCCGGACTATGGCTGGGCTTCGACAGGATGCTCGCCAGCCTGCGCGTCGAAGGTTCGACCGAAGCGGATTTTCATCTCGACATCGTCGAGGCGGAAACATTGGACGAGACACCCGCCGGATCCCTGGTCTTTGACGGCGAGATACCGGACGACGGCTACTGCCGGATGATCACGGACGGCGCCAGCGTGCATCTGGTCTTGCCAGGGCGCCAGACCGTCGAGATCAACGAGAAGGGCTGGGCTCGACTCCGCATCGTGCCCGACAGCAAGGCCGCCTGGACGCCATCGATGCTGATGCTGGACGCAGCACTCGATGCCGGCGGCCAACATATGCTGCACACGGCGGGCCTGACGCTGCCGGGCAGCGACGCCGTCGTGCTGGTCCATGCCCCGAGCGGTACCGGCAAGACCACCACATCGCTGGCCTTGGCAACGCAAGGATTCGGCCTGTGCTCCGACGATGCCATGATCCTGGATGTCGCTTCCGCCAGGCCTGTTGCCTGGGGTTTGCCCCGCCACGTCAAGATCCATGAGAAGACCGCGCGGATGATCCCGCTTGTGGCGCCATGTCTCGGGCCGTCCTGGGACCGTAACGGCGAACAGGCTGTTTCGCTGGAAAAGCTGGGTGGGATCATAAAAATCGAGAACCCGACCGCCCGTCCGGTAGCAGCACTCCTGCACCTTGCGCGATCGGCCGACGAAGAAACCCGGCTCACGCCCATGGCCCGGACCGACGCGACGGTGGCGCTGGCGATGGACAATGTCCGCACCGGCATGACCGGCCTGCTGCCGCTGCAGAAACGCCGGCTGGCGACGATCGGCAAGCTGGTCTCCTCGGTGCCGGCCTTCACCCTGGAAGTGGGCGCGCGTCCGGCCGATGCGGCGGCGCTGATAAGCGCCATATTGACGTCACGGGACTGACGGCCACTTCAAGCCGCGTATGACCTGGCCTTGGCCAGCCGCTGGATCCAGCGGAACGCATCGCGACGCAGGCGCGAGCCGATCTTCTCCCGGGAATTGACCCTGAGCAGCGTGTTCGTCGTGATCAGCTTTTTGGCCAGCCGTATCGACAGGTCGGGCTTGATCCGAGCGGCGAGTTCGAGCGCATGCGATTCGTCGAACAACTGGCCGGTCACGTTGAGCACGATCGCCAGTTCGAGTTCGATGCCGGTCATGCGGGCGGCGTCGAGCAAGCGTTCCTCGGCTTTCGGCGACTGTAGCGCCCGTACGCCTTGCAGCACGTCGACACAAAGCTGCAGCCGGTGGAATTTATGCCCCCCTGCCGCATGCACGATGGCGATCGTCAAAAGGGCTGCCGGCGTGTCCGTCGCCTCGCCGTCAATGATGCCCAGCTCGCGAAAGCCCAGGGACAGGCGCCGCCGCATGCCGGTGTCGTGCACAAGGTCGCCATGCAGCTCGACCAGCAGGCTGGAGTTCTCCTTCTCCTGCCATTTGAACTCCTGCAGCTGGTAGGATTCGGCTTCGTTGCTGCCAAGCTCGAAGCCTGACGCCGCGATCACCTGGTTTGCCCGCGCAAGGTTGGCGGGCTCGACGAGGATGTCGATGTCGGTGAACGGCCGGTCGGAAATGTTGCGATAGAGTTTTCGCGCGAAGACCGGTCCCTTGACGATCCGCGCCGGAATGCCTTCCGCCGCCATCCCCTTCATGATGCGGTCACCATGATACTGCAGCAGCATCGAATGGCCGGTGGCGATCGTCGCCTTCTGGCGCAGATCATCCAGCTTGGATTGCAGGCCTGAATCTTGAGGCAGGCGCGCGTCGCCGCGCTCCCTGAGCTTACGCAGCATAATCGGCAGGACACCGTGGAATTCGGCATTGTCGAGCAACGCCGACAGTGCCTTCGCCGACAAATTGTCCTCGACCGCCGCGGCCTCCGGATCGGCCAAGCGCAGCAGCAGTCTTTCTTCGGCGAAGGTGAGGGAGGGCAGCATCAACCCGGGCAAATCCATGGCTAAGTGGATTGTCCAGAATGGTTGCAGAAAAGCGCGGCCGAAGCCAGCCTTATAGGCCCCAGCGCAGCGCGGCCGTGTGGACAGGTGCGTCCCACCAGTCCGTCAGTTCGTCATCGAGCAGGGTCAGCGTGATCGAGCAGCCGGCCATGTCGAGCGAGGTGACATAGGTGCCGACCAGCGAGCGGGCAATCGTCACGCCATGCTTCTCGAAAATCCGGCGAGCGCTGTTGTACATCAAGTAGAGCTCCATCAGCGGCGTGCCGCCGAAACCGTTGACGAACAGCAGCGCCGGGCCTTTCGCCTGGCCATCCAGATCCCCAAGGATCGTGGCACAGATCTCCTGCGCGATCGCATCGGCGCTCTTCAAGGTGTCGCGGCGGCGGCCGGGCTCGCCATGGATACCGACGCCGAATTCCATCTCGCCATCGCCGATGTCAAAGGTCGGTTTGCCGGCCGCCGGCACGGTGCCACTGGTCAGCGCCACGCCCATCGAGCGGGTCGCGTCGTTGACACGCTCGCCCAGCGCCTTCAACGCCGGCAACGCCAGCCCGTGCTCGGCGGCGGCGCCGACCATCTTTTCCACCACCAGCGTGCCGGCGACGCCGCGCCGTCCGGTCGTGTAGGACGAATTCTCGACAGCGACGTCGTCATTGGTCACCACCTGAAGCACGCCTTCCGACATTTCCGCCGCCATGTCGAAGTTCATCACGTCGCCCTCATAGTTCTTGACGATGAACAGGCAGCCGGCGCCGGTGTCGACAGCCTGCGCGGCGGCCAGCATCTGGCCCGGCGTCGGCGAGGTGAACACCTGGCCGGGGCAGGCCGCGTCCAGCATGCCATGGCCGACAAAGCCGCCATGCAGCGGCTCGTGGCCGGAGCCGCCGCCGGAGATCAGCGCCACCTTGCCCGGCTTGAGCATCTTGCGGCGGATGAATTTGTGCTCCTCGCCTAGCACCAGGATGTCGGCATGAGCGGCCACGAAACCGTCGAGGCTCTCGGTCAGCACCGTGTCCACCGAGTTCATGAATTTCTTCACGGCCGTCTCCTCCCGAAATAGCCTGACATCAAGGGGTCAATTAGCCACTCTTGCCGGTGATGCTGGTGACCTTCTGGATGAATTCGTTGATCGCGCGGTCGAGCGCCGCATTCTGTTTGTCGTCGCCGAAATCCGGCACGATGAGCGAAACGTGCCTTGTCTTGCGCGCGCCCGCGGCGATCGAGATCTTCCCTGGATGGGCCTGATGGTAGGCGGCGAGAAACTGGTCCCGCTCGGCCTGGCTGAAATGGCAGACGGAAAAGATGGCGGGCAGATGCTTCGACGGAATCGGGATCGAATAGGTGGGGCTCGAAATCTGCGTGACGAAACTGCGGTGCTTGCCAAGCGCGTCGGCAAGGCGCTGGCGCATGCCGGACGGACGCTGGTCGATGACCTGCGACAGGATCGTTTTGTAGGCGCGGATCGCTTCTTCGGAGCCGGGCTCGGGTTTGATATCGATCATGCCTGCCGCCTAGACCGGGACGTCCGCGATGGCCGCCTTGGCCATGGCGAGTTGCGCCGGCGCGACCGAGAGATCGCGCAGGCCGGCCTCCAGCAGCGACGGGATCGAGGCGGGGTCGCCGCCGGCATCCCCGCACAGGCTGACGGGAATCCCGGTTTCCCGTCCGAAGGCCGAGACCGAACCGATTAGCCTAAGCACCGCGGGATGACGAACAGAATTCAGGTGGGCCACAGCGGCATTGTCGCGCGCGGCCGCCATTACATATTGCGTCAGATCGTTGGAACCGATCGACAGGAAGGCGACGCCGGCGAACGCCTCCGGCGCGATGGCCACCGAAGGCACTTCGACCATGATGCCGAGCGGCGGCATTTCTTGCGCGATGCCGCGCGCGGCAAGGGCTGCCCGTTCCTCGGCGAACAGGGTGGCGGCGCGTTCATACTCTTCTGATGTGGCGATCATCGGAAACATGACTTTGAGATTGCCGTGTGGTGCGGCGCGCAGCAATGCCCTGATTTGAACACGGAATATGTCGAGCCTGGCCAGCGACAGCCTGATGCCGCGCAGGCCAAGGAACGGATTGCCTTCCTCGACGGTGAAGCCCGGCACCGGCTTGTCGCCTCCGGCATCGACGGTACGGATCGTCACTGGTTTTTCGCCGGCCCATTCCAGCACTTTGCGATAGGCGTGATACTGGGTCTCTTCATCCGGCAGCGTCTTGCCGAACAGGAATTCCGTGCGCATCAGGCCGACACCGTCGCAAGTCGCGATGTCGATGGCCTCGACATCGCTGGGGTCGGCGATGTTGACCTGCACCCGCACCGCGGTGCCGTACTTCGTCGCCGCAGGCCGTGCCAGAAAGGTGCGCGCGTCGCCTTGGCGGGCGGTGAAGGCGGAGGATGCCTGCCGGAACGAGCCGATCTCCACAGGCGAGGGCGCCAGAACGATATTGCCGTGCTCCGCGTCGAGCAGCGCGATGCCGGCAACAGCGGTGAGCGGCTCGCGCAGACCCACGACCATCGGCACGCCACGCGAGCGCGCCAGCATGGCGACGTGGCTGGCGGTGCTGCCTGCCTCCAGCGCGATGCCGCCGCCATGGCTCCAGTCGGTTTCGAGAAAGCGCGTCGGCGCGATGTCCTCGCCGTGGAGGATGGCGCCGGCCGGTGCCGTGCTGCCACCGTCCTCGGTCAGGGCGCGCAGCACCTGATCCCTGATGTCGCGCAGGTCCGTGGCGCGGGCGCGGAAATAATCCTGGTCCGAGGCGTCGTAGCCGGCGATCTCGGCATCGAGTGCCTGCCGCCAGGCCACGTCGGCGGGTTTTCCGGAAGCGATCGACGCGAAGGCCGGTCCGCTAAGCGCGTCGTCTTCCAGCATGGCGAGGTGGAATTCGAGTATGCCGGCGGCATCGCTGTCGGCGGTTTCGATCATGGCCACGAGCCGGTTCACCGCCTTGCCGATCGCTGCCTCCAGCGACATCTTCTCTTCCGCAGCGCTTGCCTTGCTCGCGTAGATGCTTGCAGGCCGGCCGAGGTCGAACAGAGGCCCCTCGGCATAGCCGGCCGAGGCTGGAACACCCTCAATGCGCATGGCCCGCATTCCCAGCGGGTAGGCCAAGGCATGGATCGCACTCAAGCCGAGCGGACATGGCCGGCATCCTCGTCGAAATCGCGCTGCACCAGTTCGATCAGCGCGCGGACAGCATCATCGGCACCATCGCCTTTGGCCCTGATGTGCAGCACCGTGCCCTTCGGTGCCTTGGCCGCCATCACCTTGACGATGCTCTTGGCATCGAACCATGGGCCGTTGGCGGCGAGTGCAATTTCCACGTCGGCGGCAAAGCTCTTGGCCAGCTTGGTGAACTTCACCGAAGGACGCGCATGCAGGCCCACATCGTGGGTGATCAGGACGGTCGCTTCGGCGGTTTCCGACATGTCTTCAAAAATCCCGTTCACTCACGACGGCGACAATTCGTGCGCCGTCGCGACCACTTCCCGCAGCGAGGCGCCGCCGGATGCCTCGGTCGCCGCCATCACCGCGCCCTCGACGATCGGCGCGTTGCAGACGATGATTTTGTGCGCACGCGGCTCGCCGATCATCTCGACCGCCATTTCACTGTTGGTCTCGGCGCCGCCGAGATCGACAAGGACGGCAACGCCAGCTTCCGACCAGGCCCTGTCGATGGCGCCCATGATCGCCTCGACATTGGTGCCGAGCCCGCCATGGCCATTTCCACCGCACCAAGCAAGCGGCACTTCGTCGCCCACCATCTGGCGTACCATGTCGGCCGTGCCCTCCGCGACCAGTGGCGAATGCGACACGATCACGATCCCGACATTGCTCATGCTTTGTCCCCGATGATTTGCGCCACCGTGCGCACCAGCAGCGCGGTCGAGCGCGCGCCGGCATCCATATGGCCGATGGAGCGGTCGCCGAGGAACGAGGCACGGCCGCGCAGCGCCTTCATCGGCACGGTCGCTTCGGCCGCGGCGTCGGCGATGTCGGCTATTTCAGCCGCCGTCTTTCCCCCGGCCAACGCGTCACGCACGGGCTGCAGCACATCGAGCATTGTTTTCTGGCCGACTTGTGACTTGCCGCGCGCGGCCACCGCTTCGATCGCCTTGCCGAAGGCAGCCGTCAGGTTGGCATGGTCGGGCTCCGCCGAAATCTCCTTGCCGAGCGCCATGAACAGCGTGCCGAAGAGCGGGCCGGAGGCACCGCCCACCGTCATCACCAGCTTGGTGCCGATCGCCTTCAGGGCGTCGGGCAGCTGCTTTGCCGCGAACGCATCGGCCTCGGCGCGCACGGCTTCGAAGCCGCGCTTCATGTTCAGCCCATGGTCGCCGTCGCCGATCGCCTGGTCGAGCGCCGTCAATTCCTCGGCGTGAGCGGCAATCGTGTCCGCGGCCGCCGTGATCAGCCTCGAAAGGTCCAGCGCCGTCATGTCGCCCGAATTCCCGGTTTCCACCTTGCCCGCAGTAGCGAAAGAACGGTCGTTCGACAACTGGTGCATGCGTCAGGCCGTGACTAGCAGCGTGGCGGCGGCCGCGAACACTTCGGCCACCGCATGGGCGCCGGGGTCGACCACGCCGTGCAATTTGGCGCCGACATAGGCGGACCGTCCGGCCTTGGCCTTGTCCATCGCGGCTGTGGCCTCGGCGCCGCGTCGGGCCGCTATCGCGGCTTCCTCCAGACCCTTGCCGTCGAGCGCCTTCAAGGCCGGCTCCAGCGCGTCGACCATGGTGCGATCGCCCGGTTCTGCGCCACCGTAGAAGGTCATTCGTTCAAGCCCGGCGAGCAGCCCCTTGGATAGCTTCGCATCACTGTCCATTGCCTGCGCCGCCGCCGTGAAGAAGATCGATAGCAGCACGCCGCTGGAGCCACCCATCGAGGCGCTCAGGATATCGCCCATCGCGCCAAGGGTCGCGGCCGGCCCGGCAAGCGGCAGCGTATCGAGCCGTTCGAGGATGCTGCGCGCGCCGGTCGCCACGGTCGAGCCGGTGTCACCGTCGCCCGCCCTGGCGTCCAGTCCGTTCAATGTCGCTTCGAGCGAAATCAGCCTTTCGCAGACAGTGGCGATCAAGCGCCTGGTGCCTGCATCCTGGCTGGCCTTGCGCGCCGCGCCTTGTCCGGCTGCCTTGGTCATAGGTTCGACAGCAGGCGCAACGACCGGCTTTGCCGGCATCCAGGCATGCGGGCCGACCGGTGCCAGCAAGGCAGCCTCTCGCGCCGCATCGAGCTTGATCAGCGACAGTGAGAAACCGTTCATGTTGAGCGCCGTCATCAGCGGCCCGGGGCCGATCGTCAGCTTGACGGTCTTGGCGAGCGGCGATGCAAGCACCGCATTGGCAACCAGCGACATTTCGAGCGGAGGCACCGAGCCCAGATTGTTGATCAGCAAGGCATAGGTGGCCGTCGGGTCGAGCCGCACCACGAGCCGCTCCGCCATAACAGCCACCAGCCGGTCGGCGCTTTGCACCGCGATGCGCTCAACGCCGGGCTCGCCGTGGATGCCTAGTCCAAGCTCTCCATCGTCGGCGCCGAACCTGTCTTCGTGCTGTTGGCCTGGGATCGAACAGGACGACAGCGACATGCCGAGCGAGACGATATCCTTTGCCGCCGCACGCGCGGCCGCCGCGACGGATACCAGATCCTTGCCCGCTTCCGACAGATGGCCTGATATCTTGTGCACGAACAATGTGCCGGCAACGCCGCGCGGCTGGGCAATGTCGGGCAGCGCGATGTCGTCGGCGACGATCACCATTTCTATACGAAAGCCTTCGGCGCGCGCCTTCTCGGCCGCCAGGCCGAAATTGAGCCGGTCGCCGGTGTAGTTCTTGACGATCAGCAGGCAACCCGCCGGCCCGGTGACCGCGCGGATGGCCGCCAGCACCGCTTCGACGCTTGGCGAGGCAAAGATCTCGCCCGAGACGGCAGCCGTCAGCATGCCCTTGCCGACGAAGCCGGCATGCGACGGCTCGTGCCCGGCGCCGCCGCCGGAGACGATGGCAACCTTGGACTTGTCCCAATCGGCGCGCAGCACGACCTTGATCTCGGGATAGCCGTCGAGGCGCGCGAGGTCGCCTGAGCCAATGGTGCGCAACAATCCGTCCAGCGCCTCGGTGACGATCGTTTCCCTGCGGTTGAAAAAGTGCTTCATCGAATTCGTCCCGTATTTCGCAATCGTCAATCAGAAGCTGGCATCACCTTGGCGGGGATGCCGAAAACCATTCACATCAGTCGTTGTCCGTCGGCGCCGAAATAGAGCGGCGACCGGTAGCGGATCATCACTTTGTCGCCTTGCGCCAGATCCGTGTCGGGATCGGTCAGCGTCACCAGTTTCTTCGGCCCCACTGTCACATGCAGATGGTTCTGGTCGCCGAGATGTTCGACCCAGTCGACGACGCCGTCGGCATGGCCGTGCATGGCTTTCTCGATAGCCAGATGCTCGGTGCGTGCGCCGATCGTCCTGGTGCCGGCCGGCGCGCCGCTATCAGGCAGAAGCCCCGTCGGCAGAAGATTGATCGCGGGCTGGCCAAGCCGTGCCGCGACATGCAGGTTTGCCGGTTCGGAATAGATGGTTCGTGGTGAGCCGATCTGCACCAGCACGCCGTCGGCGAGGATGCCGATCCGGTCGGCCATGGTCATGGCCTCGATCTGGTCGTGCGTGACGTAGAGCATGGTGGCGCCGAGCTCGGACTGGATGCGTTTCAATTCGAGCCTGAGATCCGCGCGCAGCTTGGCGTCCAGAGACGACAGCGGCTCGTCCATCAGGTAGATGGACGGCTTGCGCACCAGCGCGCGGCCGATGGCGACGCGCTGCATTTCGCCGCCCGACAATTTCGTCGACCGGTTGCCAAGCTTGTGATGAATGCGCACCATCTTCGCCACCTCCTCGACCCGGCGGCGGATCTGGTCTTCCGGTATTTTCCGCGCCGGCGAGCGCAGGGGGAAGGCGAGGTTGTCGAACACCGACAAATGCGGATAGAGCGAATATTGCTGAAAGACGAAAGCGGTGTCGCGCTCGGCCGGCGACAGGTTCGTGGCATTGTGGCCGCCGATCTCGATCGTTCCGGCATCCGGCCGCTCCAGCCCGGCGATCAGCCGCAGCGTCGTCGTCTTGCCGGCGCCGGTCGGTCCGAGCAGCACGACGAATTCGCCGTCCGTTATATGCAGGTCGAGACTGTTGACGGCGGTCTGCTCGCCAAAATTCTTGGTCACGCCCTTGATGCGCACATCAGCCATACTGCACTCTCCGCTCCGAAGCAGTATCGTGGATCGCCGTCCTCACCGCGCGCCCGGAGCCCTTGTCGAACAGCGACAGCCGCGCGCTGTTCAGCGTCAGGCCGACATGGTCGCCGGTGTTGAGTCGAATTTCGGCCGGCACGCGCGCCTTGATGATGCCGTCCGCCGTCTCCACCGCCACGATCTGCGTGGTGCCGAGATATTCGGTGCCGTAGATCGCGCCGCGCAGCTTGGAGGCATCGTCGAAGCGGATGTGCTCAGGCCGGATGCCGAGCGCCATGTCGGCCGGCGCGATGTCCTCGCGCACTTCCGGCACCGCTACCTTGGCACCCTGGACGACGATCTCCTTGGCACCTTTGGCGAGCCCGCCGCCGAAGCCCAGAAAATTCATCGGCGGCGAGCCGATGAAGTCGGCGACGAACATGGTAGCGGGGCGGTCGTAGATCTCGCGCGGTGTGCCGAACTGCTCGATAACGCCGTGGTTCATGACGGCGATTTTGTCGGCCATCGACATCGCTTCCATCTGGTCATGTGTGACGTACACAGTCGTCGCATGGATACGGTTGTGCAGCTCGCGCAACTCATGGACCATCAAATCGCGGAATTCGGTGTCGAGGGTCCCCAGCGGTTCGTCCATCAGGAAGCATTTCGGCCGCCGCACGATGGCGCGGCCGAGCGCGACGCGCTGGCGGTCACCGCCCGCCAGTCCCGAGACCGATTTGTTGAGCAGATGGTCGATGCGCAGAAGCTTCGCGGTCTCCTCGACGCGGGTGCGGATCTCGGCCGACGGCATGCCTTGCGCCAAAAGCGGGAAACCGATGTTCTTGCGCACATTCATGTGCGGATAGAGCGCGAACAGCTGGAAGACAAAGGCGATGTCGCGCTCGCGGGCCCGGAGCATGGTGACGTCGTCGCCGCCGAGCAGGATCTGGCCGCGCATCGGCAGCTCGAGCCCGGCGATCATTCGCAAGGTCGTCGTCTTTCCGCAACCCGATGGCCCGAGCATGACGAAGAACTCGCCGTCCTCGACGACAAAGTTGGAGTCCTGCACCGCGACGAAATCGCCGAAGGCCTTTCTCAGATGTTGGACGCGGATTTCGGCCATGATTATTCCGGGAATTTCGAGACGACGATGAACATCACCGTGCCGGCAAGCATGGTGATGAAGGAATAGGTGTAGAGCGACAGCGCGAAGGGCTGGAACAGCATCAGGAAGCCGATGGCGATCAGTGCGGTCGCGATGTTTTCCATCAGCCCGCGCCTTGCCCAGCGCGGCCAGCGCGACTTGCGTTTGATGGGCTTGGTCATGCTCATTTGCGTACCGCGCCGAAGGTGATGCCGCGCAGCAATTGCTTGCGGAGCAGGATGGTGAAGACAAGGATAGGCACCAGGAAGATCGTCGTGCCGGCCGCCACCGCCGGCCAGTCCTGTCCGCCTTCGCCGATGATGGTCGGGATGAAGGGCGGCGCCGTCTGCGCCGTGCCCGAGGTCAGGAGCGCGGCGAAGGCGTATTCGTTCCAGGCGAAGATCAGGCAGAAGATGGCGGTCGCGGCAATGCCGGTGGTCGCCTGCGGTAGCACGGTGCGCCAGAAGGCCTGCAGCCGCGTGTAGCCGTCGATCATGGCGGCTTCCTCGTATTCGCGCGGAATCTCGTCGATGAAACCTTTGAGCAGCCAGACCGCCAGCGATACGTTGACCGCCGTGTAGAGCAGGATCATGCCGAGCGCGGTGTCCGACAGCCCAAGCTCGCGGTACATCAGATAGATGGGGATGGCGACCGCGATCGGCGGCATGAAGCGTGTCGACAGGATGAAGAACAGAAGGTCGTCCGCGAGCGGCACCTTGAAGCGCGAGAAGCCATAGGCCGACAGCGTGCCGAGGAAGACGGCGCAGAAGGTCGAGCCGAAGGCGATGACCAGCGAATTGATGAAGCGCGGCAGGAAGTTGGACGGGCCGGCGATCACCATGTTGCGCTTGCGCACCGTCTCGTCGCAGAAGCCGGTCGCCGGTCCGAGCGAGTTGATGTATTCCGGCGTCTGCCTGGTCCGCGTCGTGAACAAATTGCAGTAGCCCTCGATGCTGGGCTGGAACACGATCTTCGGCGGATAGGCGATCGAGTCCGGCGGCGTCTTGAAGCTGGTGGCGAAGATCCACAACAGCGGCACGATCGAGATCAGCGCGTAGGCGATGATGATGGCACCGGCGATGCGCTTCGAACCTGCCGAGGGGGCGACGACCGAATGGGCAGTGGTCAGGCTCATCTCTGCTTCACCTTGTTAAGCGCCTTGACGTAGATGTTGGCGAGACCGAACACCGCGACGAACAGGATGATGGCGAAGGCTGACGAATAGCCGGTGCGCCAGCTTTCGAAGGCCTGCCGCTTCAGCGTGATCGAGGCCACCTCGGTGGTGGAGCCCGGTCCGCCGCCGGTCAGCAGATTGACCATGTCGAACATCTTGAAGTTCTCGATGCCGCGAAACAGCACCGCCAGCATGATGAAGGGCAGCGCCATCGGCAGGGTGATCGACCAGAACTGTCGCCAGTTGGAGGCACGGTCGACCTCGGCCGCCTCATAGATGTATTCAGGGATGGAACGCAGGCCCGCGAGGCAGATCAGCATCACGTATGGCGTCCACATCCAGGTGTCGACGATGATGATCGACCACGGTGCCAGCGAGACGTTGGAGAGCATCTGGATGCTTGTCGGCGGAATGCCCGACACGAACGAGATCACATAAGAGAACAGCCCGATCTGAGGCTCGTAGAGGAAGCGCCAGAAATTGCCGACCACCGCCGGCGACAGCATCATCGGCACCAGGATCAGCGTCGTCCAGAAGGCGTGGCCGCGGAACTTCCTGTCGATCAGCCAAGCCAGTGTGAAGCCGATCAGCGTCTGCAAGAGGATGGTCCAGAACACGAAATGCGCCGTCGTCTGCATAGCGATCCAGATGTCCTGGTCGCCGAGGATGCGCTGGTAGTTGGCGAAACCGAGGTTCTTCACCACTTCGTTGGGGCGGTTGGCGCGGAAATTGGTGAACGACAGATAGATCGCCCAGAACAGCGGGAAGATATTGATGGCGAGCAGTAACAGGATCGTCGGCGAGATGAACAGCCAGGCGAGGCCCTTGTCGCTGATGCCCCGGACCTTGCGCGCCAACGGTTCCGGGGTTGCCCGGGCAACGTTCTCCGCGGTCCGATTGAGCATGGTAAGTCCTGCTTCGGTCACTTGGGCGTCTCTGGGATGGAATTTATCTGAACCGCGTCCCGTGCCAAGGTCGGCACGGGACGCGGCGGTCACAGCTCGGGAGGAGCCTGGATATTGCCTCGCGGCTACATCTTGCCATCGTCCTGGAAGACCTGCGTCCAATCCTTGACCAGCCCGTCGAGCGCATCCTTGGCCGAACCCTGGCCGGCGACGACATAGTCGTGGAAGCGCTTCTGCGACGCCTGCAGCAGCGGTGCGTAGCTCGGCTCGGCCCAGAAGTCCTTCACAATAGCCATCGAGTCGAGGAAGGTTTGAGCATAGGGCTGGCTGGCCGGGAATTTCGGATCCTTGACCACCGCATTCAGGCAGGAATAGCCGCCGAGCGACCACCACTTGGCCTGCACGTCCTTGTTGGCGAACCACTTGATGTATTTCAGCGCCGCTTCCTGCTTGTCGGAATAGGACACCACCGAAATGCCCTGGCCGCCGAGCTGGGCGAACTGGTCGCCGTCCGGCCCCTTGGGATTGACGAAATAGCCGATCTTGTCGCCGCCGACATTCTCGTCCTTCTGCAGGCCCGGCCATGTGAAGGCGAAGTTCATGTGCATCGCCACCTGGCCGGATTTGAAGGCATCGACGCCTTCACCCATGTAGCTGTTCGAGGCGCCCGGAGGGGTGCAGCAGTCGTAGAGCGCCTTGTAGAATTCCAGCCCCTTCACCGATTTCTCGGAGTTGACGAAGCCTTCCATCTCGTAGGGCTTCTTCGGGTTTTCGTACTGGAAGCCATAGCTGTAGAGCACGTCCATGGCGCCCATGGTGATGCCTTCGGAACCGCGCTCGGTGTAGATCGAGGCGCCATAGACTGTCTTGCCGTCGACCTGCCGCTTCTGGAAGAATTCGGCGATCTGCTTCAACTGTTCGAAGGTCGTAGGCGGGCCGAGGTCCCAGCCATACTTCTCCTTGAACTCCTTCTGCAGCTCGGGCTTGGAGAACCAATCCTTGCGGTAGGTCCAGCCGACAACGTCGCCCATGGCCGGCAGCGCCCAGTAATTGGGCGTGTTCTTCGGCCATTCCGAATAGCCGACGACGGTCGCCGGCACGAAGTCGTCCATGCTGATCTTCTCCTTGTCGAAGAAGTCGTTCAGCTTGACGTAGTGGCCGTTCTCGGCCGCGCCGCCGATCCACTGGCTGTCGCCGATGATCAGGTCGCAGAGCTTGCCGTGTGAGTTCAGCTCATTGAGGAAACGGTCGGCATAGTTGGTCCACGGCACGAATTCGAATTTCATGCCGATGCCGGTTTCCTTGGTGAAATCCTTGGACAGTTCGACAAGCGCGTTGGCCGGGTCCCAGGCGGCCCAGCACAGCGTCAGGTCTTCAGCGTGCGCGGCGTTCGAGACGGCTGTCGACGCTGCGATCGCCGAGGTCAGTCCCAACGCCAGTTTCAATCTCGATTTCATGCCTTCCTCCCATTTGTGAAACACGCCCGGATGGCGGTCTCAAGAACCTCAACCTCTCTCCTCAGAGGCCCAAACACGGCGGCATCGTTGCGCCGCGGATGTTTAGTAATTTGTTTAGTGATGCAATTTTTACTAAACAAGGCAAGCGAATTCGTTGCTGCGCCGCAACATACTGAAGCCGGTCTCTGAAAACGTTGGGAAAAGCGCCGAAGGCCCGGTCGGATGAGCGCGGATTGTGGACGCGTCCGAAACGTCAGTCGACCCGCTTGGTGCTCACCATCACCGTCCGGATCGGCGGCGCCGGCGGCAGCAGCGCGCGGATGTCGCCGAATGGAAACGTCGGCTCGAAGCGGAAGGCTTCGGCCAGCGAGCCTTGCGCGCCATTGCATTGGCCCGAGCGAAAAAGGTTCTGCGTCAGCGCGATATCGACGAAGCGATCGGGGTCCTGCGACTGATGCATGCGGATCGCCCTGGCCTTGATATCGGCATGGGAGGAAATATCGACATAGTGGGTCGGCGAGAACCCGGTGCCGCCCATCGTGTCGGCATGCAGCACGGGAACGCCGAACGACGCAGCGATGCGCACGCCGTCCGACAGCGCGCGATGGTCGGCGTGATAGTCGTTGGGCGCGTGCGTGATCACAAGATCCGGCCCGATTTCGCCGATCAGTGTTTTCAGCGCATCGATCAGTGCGGCGTCGGCCACCAGCCCGCCGTCGGGAAAATCGAGGAAGCGCGCCGCCGCCCCCAGCAGCGCGGCCGCGGCCATCGCTTCCTCACGGCGGACCCGAGCCAGGACAGCGGGATCGCTCTTGCCGCCCCTGGCACCATCGGTGGCTACGGCAAAACTGAGTTCCGCGCCTTGGGCGGCATAGGCGGCCATCGTACCGAACATGAAGATCTCGATGTCGTCCGCATGCGCACCGAGCGCCAGTATTTTCAACTTTCTCTCCCCGGAAATGAAAAACGTACCGAACGGAATCCTGCTCGCCCCGATCGCCTATGCAAGCTATTCGGGCAGCGATGCCGTTATCAAGAGCCTGGGCGGCCAATTCACGGTGTTCGAGATTGGCTTCTTTTCGACGCTGTTCGCCTGCTGCTTGGTGCGCGAGGAAGCGCGGCTGGGTACGGTGCGTTGGAATCCGTTTGCGCGAGCCCGGCTTTGACCGGCGCGACTTTCACGAGTTGCACGGTGCCCGCGACCGCTGATATGCGATCGCAATGACGACCAGACCGTTGCCGGAGCTTCCGGTATCCGCCGTGCTGCCGGAGCTGAGCGAGACGCTCGGCTTTGGCAACAGCGCCGTGCTGGTGGCACCGCCCGGTGCCGGCAAGACCACGCTGGTGCCGCTGGCGTTGCTCGATGCTCCCTGGCTGGGCGCGGGCAAGATCGTATTGCTCGAACCGCGCCGGCTTGCCGCCCGCGCCGCGGCGCGCCGCATGGCCGAATTACTGGGGGAAGAGCCCGGCGCCACGGTGGGCTATGCCATGCGTATGGAAAACCGCACCTCGGCGCGGACGAAAATCCTGGTCGTCACCGAGGGCGTGCTTGCGCGCATGATTCTTGACGACCCTGAGCTGCCCGGCGTTTCGACCGTCATTTTCGACGAATTCCACGAGCGCTCGCTCGACGGCGATTTCGGTCTCGCTCTCGCCCTCGATGTACAAGGCGCGCTGCGGCCGGATCTGCGTCTGCTGGTGATGTCGGCAACGCTCGACGGCGCACGGGTCGCGAAACTCCTGTCGGGCGCGCCGGTGATCGAAAGCGAGGGCCGTGCCTTCCCGGTCGATGTCCGCTACGACGAACGGCCGGCCGGGATGCCGATCGAGGATGCCATGGCCAAGGCAATCCGCTCCGCGCTTGCCGACGAGAGCGGCAGCGTGCTTGCCTTCCTGCCTGGCCAGCGCGAGATCGAGCGCACCGCCGAGCGGTTGGCCGGCAAGGTCGGCGCCGACACCGATATCGTCCCGCTCTATGGCCAGCTCGACGGCAAGGCGCAGGACGCGGCAATCAAGCCGGCGCCGGCGGGCCGCCGCAAGGTGGTGCTGGCGACCTCGATCGCCGAAACCTCCATCACCATCGACGGCGTGCGCGTCGTCATCGACTCCGGTCTGTCGCGGCTGCCACGCTATGAGCCGGCCAGCGGCCTGACACGGCTGGAGACAGTGCGCGTCAGCAAGGCTTCCGCCGACCAGCGCGCCGGCCGCGCCGGCCGTACGCAGGCCGGCGTCGCCAATCGGCTGTGGCGGGCTGAGCAGACGGCGGCACTTCCCGCCTTCACGCCGCCGGAAATCCTTGAGGCGGACCTATCCGGCCTCCTGCTCGACTGCGCCGCCTTCGGTGTCGCCGATCCCAGGACGCTCGCTTTCCTCGATCCGCCGCCGGCTCCCGCGCTCAATGAAGCAAGGGCGCTGTTGCGCGCACTCGATGCCATCGACGAGGCAGGCCGCTTGACGGACGCGGGCGCTTCGATGCGCAAGCTCGCTCTGCCGGTACGGCTGGCGCATATGGTCGCCGAGGCGGCGAAGGCCGGACAGGCGCAGGAAGCAGCCATGCTTGCCGTGCTGCTCACCGAGCGTGGCCTCGGCGGCGACGGTGCCGACCTCGAACGGCGGCTGATGCGCTTTCGCGGCGAAAAATCGCCGCGTGCCGCGTCGGCGCGCCAGCTTGCCGAGCGCCTGGCCAGTCAGGCAGGCGGTGCGAAGACCAGCGGAGCTGTTCCAACCGGAACCCTGCTCACCCATGCCTGGCCGGACCGCGTCGCCAAGGCGCGCGGCGAGCGCGGCCGTTTCGTGCTGGCCAATGGCTCCGGCGCCATGCTCGATGCCGCCGATCCGCTGGCGGGTGAACCCTTTCTGGTCGTCGCCGACCTGCAGGGCAAGGCGCAGAATGCCCGCATCACGGCGGCGGCGGCAATCGGCGAGGAGGACATCCGGTCGACGCTTGGCAACAAGATCGAAACGCGCAGGCAGACGAGTTTCGACCGCGAGCGCCGCGCCGTGCGGGTGCGCGAAACCGAGTGCCTCGGCGCCATCACGCTCGTCGAACGCATGCTGCCGGCGCCGGCCGGCGCCGATGCCGACCGCGCCATCATCGAGGCCTTGCGCGAGCATGGGCTTTCCCTTTTGACCTGGAGCAAGGAGGCTCAGACGCTGCGCCAGCGGCTGTCCTGGCTGTACAAAGGCTTAGGCGCGCCCTGGCCGGACATGTCGGATGAAGCACTCATCGGACGCCTCGACGACTGGCTGCTGCCGTTTCTGTCCGGTGCGGCATCCCTGGCCGCCATCGACCCCGGCACTGTCCCGGCCGGGCTGGCGTCGCTCGTGCCGCACGACCTGCAGCGCAAGGTCGAGACGCTGGCGCCGACCCATTTCGACGCTCCGTCGGGCAGCCACGTGCCGATCCGCTACGACGGCGAATGGCCGGTGCTGGCGGTCCGCGTCCAGGAACTTTTCGGCCTCGACCGCCATCCTTCGATCGCCAACGGTACCGTGCCTTTGACGCTCGAATTGTTGTCGCCGGCGCACCGGCCCATCCAGACGACGCGCGACCTGCCCGGCTTCTGGCGCGGCTCCTGGGCCGATGTGCGTGCCGACATGCGCGGCCGCTATCCCAAACATGTCTGGCCGGAAAACCCGCTACTCGCCGCCGCCACCGCCCGCGCCAAACCGCGAGGGACCTAGCCTTGGGGATAACGCACGCCTTGGCGATTGGCGCCCATCATTTCGTCATCCACGGGCGAAGCAAGGAGCGTAGCGACGCAGCGTAGACCCGAGGATCCATGCCGCGACATCAAGGCCACGCGACGGTGCAGAATTCTGCTCCGTTGCACGCTCCGGCTAAGGTCACGGCATGGATCCCAGGGCCTCCGCGACGGAGCTTCGCTCCTGCTTCGCCCAGGGATGACGAAGTTGGGGAGGGCTCGGGCTGACAGCGCTACTGGCGCTATTCCTCCCACGGCTGTAATCCATTGCCATGATCAACATCCTGAACACGCCCGATTTCCAGCAGAGCCAGCGACTGCGCCTCAACACGCTGATCCGGCTGCGCTGGCTGGCCATTGTCGGACAGAGCGTGACGGTGCTCGTCGTCGCTTACGGCCTGAAATTCCCGCTGCCGGTCAGCCTGTGTTTTGCCCTGATCGCCTGTTCGGCCTGGATGAACCTGTTTCTGGCCTTCCGGTTTCCGGCCGCGCACCGGCTCACTCCGTTCGCAGCCTTCGGCATCCTGATCTTCGACAGCCTGCAGCTAGCCGGGCTGCTCTATATGACCGGCGGCCTGACCAATCCGTTCTCGCTGCTGATGACCGTGCCCGTCGTCATTTCGGCAACGTCGCTGCCCCTTCGCCTCACCGCCATCCTTGGCGGGCTGGTGATGATAGCGGCGACCTTGCTGGTCTTCCGCCATCTGCCGCTGCCCTGGCCTGAGGACGCGCCGCTGGCGATGCCCTTCGTGTATGTCGCCGGCATGTGGATGGCGGTGCTGTCGTCCATCGCCTTCACCGCCATGTACGCTTTCCGGGTGGCCGCCGAAGCCCGGCTTCTGGCCAACGCGCTCGCCGCAACCGAACTGGTGCTGCAGCGCGAGCAGCACCTTTCCGCGCTCGATGGCCTGGCCGCCGCCGCCGCGCACGAACTCGGCACGCCCCTCGCCACCATCACGCTGGTCGTCAAGGAAATGGAGAAGGCGCTCGGCACCGATCCGAAATACGGGGAAGACGTGAAGCTGCTGCGCTCGCAGAGCGAGCGCTGCCGCGAAATCCTGAAGCGCCTGACCAGCCTGTCGTCCGAAGGCGAGGCGCATCTGTCCCGCCTGCCGCTGACCTCGTTGGTCGAGGAGGTCACCGCGCCACATCGCGACTTCGGCATCTCGATCAAGCTTCGTCCGGGCGAGCGGACCGGACCGGAGCCGGTCGGGCGGCGCAATCCGGGTGTCATCTACGGCCTCGGCAACCTGGTCGAGAACGCCGTCGATTTCGCCCGCAAGAGCGTCACCATACGCTGGAGCTGGGACGAGGCAATGGTCTCCTTCTCGATCACCGATGACGGCCCGGGTTTTCCGCCCGAGATCATCGACCGCATTGGCGAGCCCTATATGTCGACACGCCAGGGCAATGAAGCCGGAGGCGGCCTCGGGCTCGGCCTGTTCATCGCCAAGACATTGCTCGAACGGTCTGGCGCCACGCTCGATTTTCGCAATTCGAGCGGCCTCGGCGAAGGGGCCGTGGTGCGGATTTCCTGGCCGAGGAGCGTTTTCCTGAACCCGGAAACGGCCCCGGCGACGATGTTTGACACTGCGTAATTGGACAATAGCCCCGCAAAACTATATCTGCGTAAAAATAAGGCAGCAGGAATTTTCGAGACGATGACAGGCGATGAAAACAGTGGGCCTATGGTTGAAGGCGAGGATACCTCGCTTCTGATCGTCGATGACGACAAGCCGTTCCTGACCCGTCTGGCCCGTGCCATGGAAACCAGGGGTTTCGTGGTCGAGACGGCGGAGAGCGTAGAGGAGGCCGTGGGCAAGGCCCGCGCCAATCCGCCCGCCTATGCGGTGGTCGACATGCGGTTGGGCGACGGCAATGGCCTCGACGTGGTCGCCGCCATCCGCGAGAAGCGCGAGGATTCCCGCACCATCATCCTGACCGGTTACGGCAACATCGCCACCGCGGTGACCGCGGTGAAACTCGGCGCCGTCGACTATCTGTCGAAGCCCGCCGATGCCGACGATGTCTTTGCGGCACTGACCCGCACCACCGGCGAGCGCGCCGCCCCACCGGAAAACCCGATGTCGGCCGACCGGGTGCGCTGGGAGCATATCCAGCGCGTCTACGAGATGTGCGAGCGCAATGTCTCCGAGACCGCGCGCCGGCTCAACATGCATCGCCGCACGCTGCAGCGGATCCTCGCCAAGCGAGCGCCGCGCTGAGAGACGTCGACTCCGGGCAATTGGCGTAAGGCCACCCGAGCTTCGTCATCCTCGGGTCTGCGCCGCGTCGCTGCGCTCCTTGCTACGCCTGTAGATGACGAAGCGATGTCGGTCGATTTCCCAAGCATACGATATGCCTGTGAACTCATACGAAACTAAGGCGCCTTGCATCGTCAACGGCACCTGCCATCATTGCAAACAACGTTGGCTGCCAGGCTAGGTACGGAGGCAAAATGCAGGATTTGAAGCAACGGCCGGTTTCCGTCTTCCGCGAGTTCCTGGACAGCGAGGCGGCTGGCGGCATTATCCTGATGGTGGCGGCGGCCCTTGCCCTGATCGTCGCCAATTCGCCGCTTGCCGAAACCTATTTCGCCGTTCTCCACGCCTATATCGGCCCGCTCAATGTCTCGCACTGGGTCAATGACGGGCTGATGGCGGTGTTCTTCCTGCTCGTCGGGCTGGAGATCAAGCGCGAGATGCTGGATGGCCAGCTCTCGACCTGGCCGCGCAGGATGCTGCCTGGCATCGCCGCGGCCGGCGGCATGGTGGTGCCGGCTCTGGTCTATGTCGCCATCAACAGCAGCAATCCGGCCGCACTGTCCGGCTGGGCGATCCCGACCGCCACCGACATCGCCTTCGCCCTCGGCGTGCTGTCGCTGCTCGGCAGCCGCGTGCCGGCCTCGCTGAAGGTCTTCCTGACCGCGCTTGCCATCATCGACGACCTCGGCGCCGTCATCATCATCGCCATCTTCTACACCAGCGGTCTGTCGCTGGCCTATCTCGGCGCGGCCTTCGCCGTCATTGCCGCGCTTGTCGTGCTCAACCGCATGCGGGTGATGAGCCTGGTGCCTTATCTCATGCTTGGCGCCATCCTGTGGGTGCTGGTGCTGAAGTCCGGCGTCCATGCCACGCTGGCCGGCGTAGCACTTGCGCTCACCATTCCGCTCGAACGCTCCGCCGGGATCGGTCACGATCTCGACCGTTCGCCGCTGCACCGGCTCGAGCATGGCCTGCACAAGCTGGTGGCGTTCATCGTCGTCCCGATCTTCGGCTTTGCCAATGCCGGCGTTTCGCTTGCCGGCCTGAGTTTCGGCGCCTTGATCGAGCCGCTGACGCTGGGCGTCGCGGCCGGTCTCGTCGTCGGCAAGTTGGTCGGCGTGTTCGGCTCCTCCGCGCTCGCCATCCGCTTCGGCCTCGCCGATCTGCCGGCCCATGCCGGCTGGTCGCACATGATCGGCATCTCGCTGCTGTGCGGCATCGGCTTCACCATGAGCCTGTTCATAGGCCTGCTCGCCTTCGCCAGCGACGTGGCGCTGCAGGACGCGGTCAAGGTCGGCATTCTCGCCGGTTCCTTCATCGCCGCGCTGCTCGGCGCCGCGGTCCTGCTGATGGCGCCGGCTGCGAGTGGAGTGGAAGGGACGGAGGAGTAACAGTTCCGGGCTGGAGCATCTGACAGTTGCGGGCGTCAATTTCAGGGCCGCGATTACTCGCTCTCCCCCTCCAGTGCCGGCACCGCGACCCCCGCGAGTTCCGCCGCCAGAAGCCGCGAAGCACCCGCACGCGCGATACGCAGCATCAGCGCCTTGCGCGTTGCCGCCGCCATGTGATGCTCCGGCGCATCGCGCAGGATTTCGGCGCCATATCCGTCGGAGAGAATGAAGCCGCATTCCTGGGGAAAGATTTCGGCCGGCACGCCCGGATGGGTGGCAAAGAAAAAACGGTCGGAATGCAGGCGATAGTCCGGCCACTTGCGGTCAACGCGAAAATCCTCGATCGAGGATTTGATCTCGATGATCCAGATATCGCCCTGCCGCGTCAGCGCCACGAGGTCGGCGCGGCGGCCGGTGGCCAGCGACAGTTCAGGCAGCACATGGGCGCCCATTTGCATCAGCAGCCGCTGCACGCCACGCCGCACCAGCATGGCGCGCTCGGACTGGCGGCCGTCGATCAGAGGGTTCAGGGGAATCGGGGAGATGATTGGCATGGCAGGCACCATGCCAGATTTTGTTCACGGTTTGAACCCGTTTTTAGAAGGCGATTGTATCAGACCCGATTGACAGAAAGCCCTTGACGGGTTCAATCCGACGGGATTGAACCCGTCCCCGGCGGCGCGAAGAAGCACGTCCATCTGAACCGGTAATAGGCCTCAAACTTCAAGTGAGGAATGATCGTCCGGTAAAACGTCATCAATCGCTCGCAGATATGGTATTGATCATCAGGCGAAGTCTGGACGCGTTCTCGGGGGATAAACCACTCCGGTTCCTGGGGCTCATTCAAGTAAGCCGGGCGCGGCATCCTGACGAAATAGCCGTCTTTCGTCATCCTGACGTAGTCGGAACTGATCGGGTGGCAATCTTTGTTTCCGCAGCAGTTATAGTGAAGGACGGGATCAGTCTTGCCTGTATACCAATCGTGAGCGTCTGCATCGCCGGGCAGAATGAGCCATGCCAATGCAATGTGTCTTAGCGACTGTCTCATGGAACTAGCCCCTCACCATTTGCCTATAGCATATTAGTGATCGCTAATCAAAGTGGTGAAGCCGACCGGCTTGTCGACAAGTCAGGCGGCGCTATCCAGCCGTAGCCTGTGGAAACCGGGTATCACGTCGCTTCAAATTAGCCAACCTTAATAAGAATCGAGGCGATTATATATTTGACAGACCCAAACGGACGTGCGATAACGAATCCAAGGAGTTATCGCTATGTCCGTTCTTTCCCGCCCCTACTTTCATGACGAAGCCGCCGCCTTCGAACACGTCGAGGGTATGCTGTGGCCGCAGGGTCCGGTTTGCCATCATTGCGGCTCCATGGAAAAGCACTACGCATTGAAGGGCGGTCGCACGAAGCCGTCCAAGAAGAACCCGCACGGCTTGGAAATTCACGGCCTCTACAAGTGCAGAGATTGCCGCAAGAAGTTCACTGTTCGCATGGGTACGATCTTTGAGGAAAGCCACCTGCCGCTGCACATCTGGTTGCAGGCTTTGCACGCCATGTGCGCGAGCAAGAAGGGCGTTTCGGCCCATCAACTGCACCGCGCTCTGGAAATCACCTACAAGTCAGCTTGGTTCATGTACCATCGCATTCGCGAGGCCATGCGCTCTGGCGACTTCACGCCCATGGGCGGTAATGGCAAGACCGTTGAGGCCGACGAAACCTATATCGGTCGCCTTGCCGGTACTCCGGTGAAGACTGGCGGCGGCTCGCACAAGAACACTGTCGTCACGCTGGTAGAGCGTGGTGGCCGCGCCCGTTCCTTCCATGTCGATACCGCCCGCATTGGCACTGTCATGCCGATTATCCGCGCCAACATCGCCAAGGAAAGCGCGTTGATGACGGACGAGGCTGGCATGTATCGCCGCGTGGGCCAGGAATTCGCCTCGCACGATGTCGTGACGCATTCCAAGGATGAATACGTGCGCTACGAAGGCGAAAAGACCATCCACACGAACACGGTGGAAGGCTATTATTCGATCTTCAAGCGCGGCATGAAGGGCGTCTACCAGCACTGCGCCGAACACCATCTGCACCGCTATCTGGCAGAGTTCGACTTCCGCTATTCGAACCGCATCGCGCTCGGCATCGATGACAGCGTTCGTTCGCTCATCGCCTTGCGGGGTGCCAAGGGCAAGCGCCTTACCTATGGGGGGCCTCGTCAACGCGAGGCATGAGCACTACCGGAAGCCGGTCCAGTTGACGCTTCCGCTTTGGAAATATGTGGCCAGAAAGCCTCGGTTCCCAAAGACTGTCACGGCTGCGAAACGAAAAAACCGGTCATGACCGGTTGTCAGATTCTTTAGCTTCGGTTACATTATGGTTGGTTTGTGCGCCCCTTGCCTGACGAAAAGCCCCAGTGGCCGCTCCTGAAAAGGAGATAATCGGGATAGCGGGGCGCACAACTTTTTCTATCAATAATAATGGGTTCTTGCCGTACTTCCACAGATTAAACTCGGTGGACAGTTTGCCGGCTATCAAGTCGTATGAGCGACCGTCTTCTCGCTCCCATTTCCGCTGCAATGCCCATGCGCAATAATCGGCTGCCTGAAGGCACGGGTCGGTTTTGGACAGGTGGAAAACGGTGGTGTGCTCCAAGTGCTTGCCAGTTTGCTGGATCACTTCGTTGAAGGCATTCCGAAAGGCAGCCTTGCCTCGCTTGGTGTCCAGCGCAGCCGCAGAAATAAGCACATTGTCGTCCGCCTTGAAGCGACGAGGTAACAAATCCTTGGCGTGATAATACCAAGCATATTTGTAAAAGACGGCTTCATCCTGGCTGATGCGAGGTAACGCTTTCCGCTTCTCAAGGATGGTGGAATCCACCGCGAAATTATGGCCTTTAAGAACGCCGAAAACTTCGTCGCGAACAGCCTGCTTATCTGTGGTACAATGGAAGCCTTCGCCGTCGATTTGCTTCTTTGCCACGAGGTGGCGACGAAGATCCAAAAGCTCCGCTCCCACCTCGCATGTTTCCATCCGAATGGTGCAGAGGATAAAATACCGACTGGCGTGATCGCCAGCTTCGAATTTGAAGCAACCGGCCTCATCGGCAAAAACAAAATGGTCACTCATGACGCGCAAGCCAAAAGAATCAGACTTGGCACACTATCAGAAATCCAATGAAGGTGCCCGCGCGAGCGGCGACCACAAGTCTGCACAGGAAGAGAAGCCCCAAATCGACAAGTTCCGAGAACTGGCGCGGGAGATCGAAACCGTCGATTCCGAAGAGCCGTTGAATGCGGCCCTTAGGAAGGTGGCGAAAGCGCCGCCGCCAAGGCACGAAGAACAGAAAAAGAAAGAGGAATAGCCCAGTTTACAACCTGCGATTCCTTGACCAATTGGTAAAAGTTCAGTTAACCTTTCGTCGTTACGTTGCCGAGACGAAGCATCGGAAAGGGCCGGGATGCGGGATGCCGATGTGAGGAGAGCGGTTAAGGCTCACCTCCAATTACTGCATGAAGACGACGCCACAACGCGCATTGTGGAGGAGATGGGCGTTTGGTCCGGAGCCGTTCGCGTCGATATCGCCGTCATCAATGGCGAGCTGTGCGGATACGAATTAAAAAGCGACAGCGACAATCTCGCGCGCCTTCCCAACCAAGTTGAAATCTATGGCAAGGTTTTTGACCGCATGACGTTGGTCGTCGGTGGGAAACACTATGACAAAGCCCTGTCTTGCATACCCTCGTGGTGGGGCTGCGTGCTGGCCACAATGAAAAATGGCGGCATAAAGCTTGCGACAAAGCGCCGTGCGAAACGTAATCCGAATCCAGACCCGGCCATATTAGCTCAACTTATATGGAAGGATGAGGCGGTCTCGATTTTGGAGAAACACGGGCTTGCGAAGGGATGGCGGGCAAAGTCTTCAGCAGATGTTGCCCGCCATCTAATCGACGCCTTTTCATACCGGCAACTGGCGTTGGAAGTCCGAGAGGTACTCAAAAACCGGCCGAAGCTAGGGCAGTTGAGCCCTGGTAATCTCGAGATGCCGATTGATGCTATAACTGACCCAGCTGGTAGGACTTCCGGCGGTGGGGGCCGAATTGGCGATAGCATCGATCATCTGATCCCCCCAGCAATATGCCAATGGGGATCGGTTTGGTAATTTACTGGTTATGTCCTTCGCATAGGCCCGATATTGTTGATCTCGCGGCTTCCCTACCGGCCCTTTTTCCTTGACGCCGTGATAGACGACAAAGTCCGGTTTTATGGTGTACTTCGCGTTGATCGGAACTGGCCCGCCGATGTCTTCTGTGCTGGCCTCGGGGCCAATGGTAGCGTAGTCGCCAAAATCCAAGCTATACGGCAAGGGTGCGGCCACTAGTTTTGACCAGAGTGCAAATTCCGATCTTGGCAACATGGTGCGACCCACGACATAGCCTGTTAGGGTAGCGGGTATGTTGCCTCCAGTCATGGTTATAGAGCGCCATTGCGCACCGTTCGTAAGTGCTTGGAATGCAGTCAGGACAGAACTGCCAAGTGCTAGAACACTCGCGACCGAAGCACCCAAGTCTATAATCAGATCGGTTTCCGAAGCCGGGAAGGGCCATGACGAAACCCAGGTAGCAGCAGAGGTCATTTCGCTCAGGGTAAGACGCAGCGCCAACCCAACCCCGTCTTGCTTTACAGCGCGTCGCACGGCAGCGCGATATTCCTTTGGCGCTGCATACCGTGCGGAAGGCACTAGGTAGAGTCCGAGTTTTTTTGCGGCCTGCCGTATCTCGTCTAGATCGTGTTTCGTTTCGTTCCCCAGCAAGTCGGCCGCATCGAGGAAAAACAAGTTCTTCCCCCATGAATCGAATACCTGCTTGGCAAAATGTTCCGCCGCGCTCGGAGGCGCCTTCTTAGGTGGAGTGTCGCTTGATGACTTCTTGGACGAACCGATGAACTGCGCTTGTGTCAGAACGACATGCGGCGCTACGCCATCGCGAGTAGCAGCGGCCAAATGATTAAGCGCGGTGCGTTCGCCCTGCTTCCATCTCAAAATTGGAACATATCTCGTCATGATAATCCCCCCTTCAACCCAAGGGGGCTATACCATAACCAATTCAACCGACCAAGCCGGGTCTGTCAAATATATAATCGCCAGAATCGAGGCGATTGTATATTTGACAAACCCATCCTCGTTTAAGCGCCGGGCCGCGAGGCCGATTTGTCTGATTTGTACGATTTCACCTACGCGGCTTGCGAGCTACTTTCACTAGGGATACGTTTCGGTTTCGCCATGGAGCATTTGCCATGCACGAACTCGATGAAACGAAAATGCTGATCCAAACCGCCAAGGACAAGCACGCCAACTGGCTTGTCGACAAAACCGGAATCACCCTCAGCCAAGCACGCGAGCTTATCGATTTGCTTGGCGTTGGCAGTTTGCCATCGCTGGTGCGCGAAGCTCTCTTGCTGGCGAAAAAGTAGCCGAAGGCTGTTTGGTCCGTTTGCTAGATAAGACCGGAATTTTGTACGCATTCGGACATGCCATTGCGAACAGGTCCGCTTAGGAACATGCTCAACCTTCACCGGCTCGTGCCCTCAAAAGCCGGCGTACGGCCCGGCCTGCGGAATCCTGTGTCACACGATGAGCAGGCCGGGCTGTTGTCCTTTGTGCGTGGTGCCTGATGACTGACAATTTCGGTCACGCCTTCGAGATGGCCATGATCCTCGTCATGGCCCTTGCGGCGATTGGGATCATCCTAATTGTCATGGGAATCTTCTGAAGGACGCTATTTCCCGGAGCCATCGGGAGGTATCTGAAAAAGCCCCGGCGCTTGGGCCTGCACCGGGGCTTTCGACACGTACGAGCTACATCAGCATGTCCGCTTATGAGCATGTGCTGATATGGTGAAGAAAGGGTGAATAGCCGTCTAATCTTCGCCTTGATCCCGCTTCCGACACACCAGTTCCTTTATCTGTTCCTGGGTCAGACCGGCAACCCAGCAAACCCGAAGAACCACTACCGCTGCCAGAAGCCACGGTGCACCGAGACCAGCTCGTCCGCAATTTCGGGGAAGGGGCCGTGAACCTCGATCTTCTTCTGTCCAGAGCCGAGCACAACGCGCGAGGGCAGGTTCATCGTCGGGTTTTCGGGATGGTCGCTAGTCAGCGCGAGAAGCTCGATCTCCTCGAAGCCATAGACCAGCCGGCCGATATTCGCCCAGTAGAGCGTTCCGGTGCACATCGCACAGGGCTCGCCGGTTGAGACCAGCGTGCATGTCCACAGAAACTCAGGCGAATAGGCTGCTGCCGCGCGCCGTGCAAGTTCGGTCTCGGCGTGATGAATGGTATCGATATTGCCTTGGCGCATGAGGATCGCGTCGTCGGGGCCGACCAGCACCGCACCGAACGGATGATGGCCGTGCGCGGCAGCCTCGCGAGCGACCGCATCGGCGGCGCTAAGGTAGGCGAGCATCTGGTCGCGGGTCATGCGCTCTCTCCGGCTTATACGTTACGTTCATATTAGAGCGTGCAATATACTACACGAACCAATGCTGGCGGCCTTCACGGAAGTGTGCAAGGCCACTCGCACCGTCGACAATCACAGGGGCAAGACGGGGCTTTCGAAGATGCGGGCTGTCATCTGGTTTGCCGTCTTTCGCCGCCTTCGCCCAGGCCACCTTCCTCAATACGAGGTCTATCGCTCCTGCGATGGGGTTTGTCGCTGACTCACGCCACCCCCGCCATATCATCCAGGATCGGGCAGTCCGGCCGCTCGTCGCCATGGCAGGCGTGAACGAGCTTCTGCAGCGTCGAGCGCATCGATTGCAGCTCGCGCACCTTCTCCTCGATGGCCATGACATGGGCGGCGGCGATCGCGCGCACGTCCTGGCTGGCGCGGCCACGATCCCTGTAGAGCGCCATCAGCTGGCGGCAATCGTCTATGGAAAAGCCGAGATTGCGCGCGCGGCGCAGGAAGGCCAGCCGATGGATGTCGTCGCCCGAATAGTCGCGGTAGCCATTGGCGGCGCGCGCGGGCGCGATCAGGCCGATTTCCTCGTAGTAGCGGATGGTCTTGGCCGGCAGGCCTGAGCGGTGGGCGGCGTCGCCGACATTCATGGCGGGTCCTCGATTTTGCGGGCCTGCGATTCAGGCCCATTGAATTTCCTTGACAATCCGGCGAGGTATGTTGCCGAAATGCCATAGTGATACGCATACCAGCATGTAAGTCCCCGCATATAGGCATCGTGTGCTTGGCAAGCAAAGCAAATGCCAGCATGAATGATGATGAGAAAGCGGCCGACTCGTGCCGCTCTGGTTTAGGCGGGGCACCGGATCACCACATGCGCATGAAGTCGCTTGCAATAATCGCCGCACTGGCGCTGTCCACCGCTATTGCCGGTTGCAGCACCATCGGCGGACAGATCTTCTCCAACGACTATGGCGCGGTGACCGATGCCGGTTACCAGCTGCCGCGGATCCCGATCGAGAAAGTGCCTTCGAAGTACCATCGCCAGGAAGTCAACTACGACACCAAGGAAAAGCCGGGCACCATCATCGTCGATACGCAGAACAAGTTCCTGTACTTCGTCGAGGGCGGCGGCCGGGCCATCCGCTACGGTATCGGCGTCGGCCGCGAAGGCTTTGAATGGCACGGCACCGCCCATATCGCCATCAAGCGCGAATGGCCGACCTGGACACCGCCCTCGCAGATGATCAAGCGCCAGCCCGAACTCGCCAAGTTCGCCGGCGGCATGGATCCGGGCCTGAAGAACCCGCTTGGCGCGCGCGCCATGTACCTGTTCAACAAGGGCGGTGACATGGGCTACCGCCTGCACGGCAGCCCCGAATGGAACTCGATCGGCAAGGCGATGTCGTCGGGCTGCATCCGGCTGATGAACCAGGATGTCATCGACCTCTACGATCGCGCCGAGGTCGGCGCCAAGGTCATCGTTCTTTAGGCCATGATGCCGGAAAGCCCCGCTTTTTCGGCACATCGTGGTTAAACTGGAAGTCGCCTTTCATACGCGGACCGTCTAGGCAACAACGGACGTCCCAAACAGAAAACCGGGCAATTCGGCCCGGTTTTTTGTTGTCTGTCGGCAGGGAACTGGCGGTTAGGAGACCTGTTCGACCTGCTGCACTTCCGGCACGAAATGGCGAAGCAGGTTCTGGATGCCGTGCTTCAGCGTCGCCGTCGACGACGGGCAACCGGCGCAGGCGCCTTTCATGTGCAGGAACACGGTGCCGTTCTCGAAGCCGCGGAAGGTGATGTCGCCGCCGTCCTGGGCGACCGCCGGGCGCACGCGCGTGTCGAGCAACTCCTTGATGGTGATGACGAGCTCCTCGTCGGCCTTGGCGTAGAATTCGCCCGTCTGGCTGGTCTCGGCGGCGGGGCCCGCCTTGGCCATGACAGGCGCGCCGGACATGAAGTGCTCCATGATGGCGCCGAGGATTGCCGGCTTCAGGTGCTGCCAGTCCGGGCCGTCCTTGGACACGGTGATGAAATCATAGCCGAAGAACACGCCGGTGACGCCGGGGATTTCGAACAGCCGGCCAGCCAGCGGCGAGGCCGTCGCCGCACTGTCGGCATCGCGGAAATCGGCGGTACCTTCGAGCAGCACTTCCTTGCCGGGCAGGAATTTCAGCGTCGCCGGATTGGGCGTCGACTCGGTCTGGATGAACATAGCCGTCTCCATGCCCGTTTTGGGCAACTAGTTTGGAATAGTTCTAAATAGGCTCTATCGGCTGGACATTCAAGCGAAACGCGTCGCCGGAACGGCTGGCTGGCGGAATGTTTTTGCTGGCTGGGGAACTGGATCCCGGGCGGGCCTTAGGCGAGGCTGTCGATCTCCTCATCCGACAGGTTCTGCGGCACCACGGTCACCGGGATCGGAAAGGCCGCACCCTTGCCGGCCACCGCACCGACCAGCGGTCCGGGACCTTCCTTGCCGGCGCCGGCCGCCAGCACCAGGATGGCGATATCCTGGTCTTCCTCGATCAGTTTATGGATCTCTTCCGTAGGCTTGCCTTCGCGCACGACCATCTCCGGTTCGATGCCGAGCTTCTGGCGCACCTTGTTGGCGTAGCCGTCGAGCGCCGCGCGCGCCGTGGCGTTCGCCTCCTCGCGCATGATCTTCTCGACGCCCAGCCAGTGCTGGAAATCGTCCGGTACGATGACATAGAGCAGCACCAGCGTGCCGCTGGTGCTCTGCGCCCGCTTCGAGGCGTAGGCGACGGCGCGTTCGCATTCCGGCGTGTCATCGATGATCGTCAGGAATTTCCTGCGATGACCGGCTTCGCGGCTGAGACGTTTGGAGACCATGTCTACCTACTTGGTAACTTTTCGGCCGCAATCTGCCACTACGGCAGGCCGGCGGCAAGCCGTCGGCCACAGGCCAGTATGTCTTGGCCGGTATGAGGCGGCGCGTTGACGATCGGGCTCAGCCCTGCAGCAGCCCGACAATGTCGCGCACCGTCTTCATTGTCGTCTCGGCAAGAACGCCGGCGCGTTCGCCGCCGTCCCTGAGCACGGCGTCGACATAGGCCCGGTCGCCCTGGATGCGGCGCATCTCGCCGGCGATCGGCGCCAGCTTCTCCACCGCGAGATCGGCCAGTGCCGGCTTGAAGACGGAGAATTGCTGGCCGCCGAATTGCTTCAGCACATCGGCCTTCGACATCTCAGCGAGACCCGCATAGATGCCGACCAGGTTCTCCGCCTCGGGCCGGCTTTCCAGCCCGTCGACCTCGCTCGGCAGGGCCTCCGGGTCGGTCTTGGCCTTGCGGATTTTTTTCGAGATGGTGTCAGCATCGTCGGTCAGGTTGATGCGCGACAGGTCCGATGGGTCGGACTTCGACATTTTCTTCGATCCGTCGCGCAGGCTCATGATGCGCGCCGCCGGCCCGCCGATGACCGGTTCGGTGATCGGGAAGAAGCCGTTCACCGTCTCCTCACCGACCTGCATCTCGACGCCGACGCCAAGACCGGCAATGCGGGCGGAGAAATCGTTGTTGAATTTCTGGGCGATGTCGCGGGTCAGTTCCAGGTGCTGCTTCTGGTCCTCGCCCACCGGCACGTGGGTGGCGCGGTAGAGCAGGATGTCGGCCGCCATCAGCGAGGGATAGGCGAGCAGGCCCAGCGAGGCATTCTCGCGGTCCTTGCCAGCCTTGTCCTTGAACTGCGTCATCTTGTTCATCCAGCCGATGCGCGCGACGCAATTGAAGATCCAGGCAAGCTCCGCATGCTGCATCACCCGCGACTGGTTGAAGACGATGTGCTTCTTCGGATCAATGCCGGAGGCGAGGAACGCCGCGGTGATCGACCGCGTCTGGTCGGCAAGATCGTCATAGACGAGCTGGGCGGTCAGCGAATGCAGGTCGACGACGCAATAGATGCAGTCGGACGTATCCTGCAGGGCGACGAATTTCTTGATGGCGCCGAGATAGTTGCCGAGATGCAGATTGCCGGTCGGCTGGACACCGGAGAAGACGAGTGGCTTGAAGGCGGACATGGTTTCCTCATGGCTTGTGGAGGGCCGTATAAGCGTGATTCCGAAAAGTTGCAGACTTTTCGGAGCCAATCACGCGGCTGGAAACCGCGCGCGGCGAAAGCCTTGCGACGGCGCGCTTATGGACGAGAGTGGGGAGAGGATCAAGAGGCGTGAGATCGCTCCGCGACCATGTTGATTTATTTTTGTAGTGTGATACGTATCAATAACTACACAAATGAATGTAGGTACTGCGATGACCATCAACATCAACAACAAGGAGGCGGACAGCTTGACGCGCGCCTTCGCCAAGGTCGAGGGAGTCGGCCTCACCGAGGCGATCGTCATCGCCATGCGCGAAGCCCTGGAGCGTCGGCGTAACCGAGAGACACCTCTTGAGACGGCTGCACGACTCCGTGCCGAATTCGGGATCGAGCTGAGCGAGCAGGCACGCAATCCGCTGCCGCGCTCGGTCTACGACGAATTGTCCGGCGAAGACTGATGTTCGTCGACGCAGCCGCTATCGTCGCGATGCTGAGCCAAGAGGCCGAAGCTCCACGCTGCTCGCAAGCGATCATGGAGGCGCCGGCTCCTTTCACGTCGGCGATCGCCGTCTGGGAAGCCTCGATGGCGCTTTCGCGATCAGAAAAATTGGCAGTCCCCGTCGAAGTAAGCCTGAGGATAGTCAGTCGTTTTCTTGAAGAGCGAGCTATAGCCTTGCGGGAGCTTCCGCCTGCCTCCGAGGCAACGTCATTGTCCATCGAGGCTGCGTCGCGGTTTCGCAACAACGCCATTCGCCTGAATTTGGCGGACTGTTTCCACTACGCTTGCGCGCGCTACTACGCCGTTTCGATACTTTCGACGGCAGACGAATTCCGGCTTACGGATCTGGAGACTGTTCCTTAGTCGCTGGCGATCCCCTGCGCCCGACATTGCGCCGGATCATACTGAAATCGGCACCGCCGGTGACGAACGCGGTGACGAAATAGAGCGTAGCTCCGCCCGCCACCAGCGCGAGTACCGTCGTCGCCTTGATGACCAGCGGCGAGCCGGGTCCGAGCCTGACGGCGAAATAATGCTCGGCGAAATAGAGGGCGACCCCCATTACCACCGCCGACAGCACCAGCCGCGGAATGCGCTTCAGGAGCGGCACGTCGCGGCCCCAATGGCCGCGCCGGATCAGCACGGCAAGCAGCATCAGCGCGTTGACCCAGCCGGCGACGGCCGAAGCCACGGCAATACCGGGTGCGCCCATCCTCGGGAACAGCGTCAGCGCCGTGGCGACGTTCACCGCCACGGAGATTGCGGCGAAGATCATCGGCGTGCGCGTGTCTTCGCGGGCGAAATAGCCTGGGGTGAAGGCCTTGATCAGCACGAAGGCCGGCAGGCCGAGACCGAAGATCGCCAGGATCGCCGCCACGACAGGCGTTGAATGGTTGGCGGCGAACGCGCCGCGCTCATAGACCAGCCGTACGATCGGTTCCGACATGACCCAGAGTGCCGCCGCCGCCGGCAAGGTCATGAACAGGGTGAATTCGACGGAGCGGTTCTGCAGATTGGCGGCCTCGATCAGGTTGCCTGACTTCAGCGCCCGCGACAGTTCGGGCAACAGCACGATCGCCACCGCGACGCCGACGACACCGAGCGGCAACTGGTAGACGCGGTCGGCATAGGCCAGCGAGGAGACGGCACTGTCCTGCGCCGAGGCGATGGCCGTTCCGATCAGCTGGTTGATTTGGGTAATGCCGCCGGTGATCGCCGCCGGCAGCGCCAGGATCAGGAGCCGCTTCACGTTCGGCGTCATCTTCGGCCGGCGGAAGCCGATCGAGATGCCGGCATTGCGCACCGCCACCCAGACGATGGCAAGCTGCACCACGCCCGCCGCCAGCACGCCCCAGGACAGGGCGAAGCCGACAGCATGTGCATCCAGTCCATGGTACCAGGCGTAGCCAAGCACGCTAATCAGGATGATGTTGAGGAAAGCCGGCGCGATCGCCGCCGCGAAATAGCGCCGCAGTGAGTTCAGCATGCCCGCCATCATGGCTGCGAGCGACATGCAGATCAGATACGGGAACATGATCGTCGCAAGCGTGACGGTCGTCTCGAACTTGCCCGGCGTGTCGGCAAAGCCCGGCGCCACCAGATAGCGCACGATCAGCGGCATCGCCAGTTCCATGGCAACGGTCAGCGCCAGGAGCGCGGTGAACAGGACACCGAACACCTCTTCCGAGAAACGCTTGGCGCCGTCGGTGCCGTGCGTCTCGATCTCCTTGGCGAACAGCGGCACGAAGGCGGCATTGAAAGCGCCCTCCGCGAACAGCCGGCGAAACGTGTTGGGAAACTGGAAGGCGGCGTTGAAGGCGTCCGCGACCGGTCCGGTGCCGAGTGCGGCTGCCATCAGCATCTCGCGGCCGAAACCGAGCGCACGGCTCATCAACGTGCCGGAAGCGACGGTAGCAAATTTCTTGACGAGACTCATGCGTTCGCAAACTACCTGTGGGACTGGGAGAAGGGGATGATGGCCGTCACTCGGCGGCTGCCTTGGACCTGCCGCCGCGTTCCGGCACGATGCCTTCGAGCGTCGCGATCAGCCGGTTGCGGATAGTGGCGATGCGGGCTGGGCTGTCGATCTTCTGGCCGGTGAGGTCGGTGACGTAGAAGGTGTCGATGACCTTCTCGCCGAAAGTGGTGATATGCGCCGAGGCAATGTCGAGCGACAGGTCGGACAGCGTCCCGGTGATCTCCGACAAAAGGCCAGGGCGGTCGAGCCCTTCGACCTCGATGACCGAAAACCGGTTCGACAGCGCGTTGCGGATTTCGGCGCGCGGCGGGATCTTGAACACCTTGGATCCGCGCCTTGGCTTGGTGCGTTTCTCGATCATCTCCGGCAGCCAGCTCTTGCCCGACAGCACGTCCTCGATCAGCCGGCCGACGCGCTCGGCGCGCCGGCGCTCGTCCTCGTCGCGATCGAACTCCCTCGATATCAGGATCGTGTCCAGAGCGCGGCCATCCGATGTCGTGAAGATCTGCGCGTCGACGATGTTGCCGCCGGCCCCGGCGCATGCCCCGGCAATGACCGAGAGAAGACGGGGATGGTCCTGCGCCAGCACGGTGATTTCGGTCACCGCCTCGAACTGATGGGTCTTGACCATGGTGGCGAGCTTATTGCCAGCCGCGTCCGTCTCGCGAATGAATTCGGCGTGGCGGAGCTGGTCCGGCAGGTCCACGGTCAGGAGATAGTTTTCATAATGCAGCCTGACATAGCGCTTGCGCGCCTTGTCGGGCCAGTCGGCGAGCGCCTCCGCCAGGCGTTCGCGCGCTGCCGCCGTGCGTTGGGCGCGCGAGACTTCCGAAAAGCCGCCGGTCAGCAGCAGTTCGGTCTCGTAGTAGAGCGTACGCAGCAACTGGCCCTTCCAGCCATTCCATACGCCCGGTCCGACGCCCCTGATGTCGCAGACGGTCAGGATCAACAGCATCTTCAGCCGCTCGACCGACTGCACGATCGAGGCGAAGTCCTCGATCGTCTTGCGGTCGTTGAGGTCGCGGGTCTGCGCCGTCATCGACATGACGAGGTGGTTCTCGACCAGCCAGGCGACGGTTTCCGTATCGGCCGGCGAAAGCCCCATATGCGGGCAGATCCGCCTCGCGATCCTGGCGCCGGCCTCGGAATGGTCTTCAGGCCTGCCCTTGGCGATATCGTGCAGCAGCACGGCGACATAGAGCGCCTCGCGGCTCTTCTTCAGGCCCGGCATCAGCGAATGCGACAGCGGATGCACCTTCTCGCCGTCGCCGCGCTCGATCTCGGCCAGCACGCCGATGCAGCGGATCAGGTGCTCGTCGATCGTGTAGTGGTGGTACATCGAGAACTGCATCATGGCGACGATCTTGCCGAAATCCGGGATCAGCCGGCCCAGCAGCCCCGCCTCGTTCATGCGCCGCAGGTTGAGTTCGGCGTTGCGGTCCGAGGTCAGTATGTCGAGGAACAGCCGGTTGGCTTCCTCGTCGCGCCTGAGCGACTTGTTGACCAGGCCGAGCGAACGAGTGAGCAGTTTCAGCGCATCGGGATGGAATTCCAGCCCGTGCTTGTCGGCGAACCAGAACAGCCTGAGAAGATTGACCGGGTCGCGCTCGAAGACGCCGTCGTCGGCGATGTTGATGCGATGGTTGTCGACGATGAAGTCGGACGTGCCGGCAAGCTTGCGCTTACGGCGCTGGAAGGTGAGGAAGATGCGGTTGAAGCCGGGAACGTGCTTGGCCTGCTCTTCCTCCAGCGCGGCGCAGAAGATGCGGGTCAGGTCGCCGACATCCTTGGCGACGAGGAAATAGTGCTTCATGAAGCGTTCGACAGCCGACAGGCCGGGATGGGTCGTATAGCCGAGCCGTTCGGCGATCTCGCGCTGGATGTCGAAATGCAGCCGCTCCTCGGCCTTCCCCATGAGGAAATGCATGTGGCAGCGCACCGCCCACAGGAAATCCTCGGCCTTCTGAAACTCACGATACTCGGCCTCGGTAAAGACGCCTTTCTCGACCAGTTCCTCGCCGGTGCGCACGCGGTAAAAATACTTGCCGATCCAGAACAGCGTCTGCAGATCGCGCAACCCACCCTTGCCGTCCTTGACGTTGGGTTCGACCAGATAGCGGCTTTCGCCGGCCTTGGCATGGCGCTCGTCGCGTTCGGCGAGCTTGGCCTGCACATATTCCGGGCCGGTCGTGCGCACCACCTCATGGTCGAAGCGCAGCATCAGCTCGTCATAGAGTTTGCGCTCGCCCCACAGGAAACGGGCTTCCAGGATCGAGGTGCGGATGGTGATGTCGGTGCGCGACAGCCTGAGGCACTCATCGATGTTGCGGGTGGCATGGCCGACCTTCAGCCCCATGTCCCACAGCATGTAGAGCATGTACTCGACTGTTTGTTCGCCCCACGGCGTCTGCTTGTAGGGCAGCAGGAACAGGAGGTCGATGTCGGATCCCGGCGCCAGCGTGCCGCGGCCATAGCCTCCGACGGCAACGACCGCCATGCGTTCGGCCGAGGACCGGTTCTTCACTCGGTATACATGCGTCGCGGCAAAGTCGTAGAGCGCACAGATCAGCTCGTCCATCAGGTGCGACAGCCGTTCGGCGCAAGCGTTGCCGCCGCCATCTTGCCTCAGCATGGCCTCGGCTGTCTTGCGGCCCTCGGCGAGGCGCCCCTTGAGAAGCTGAAGAACGGCAGCACGGATGGCCTGGCTGGAACCGTCGCCGGCACTGGCCGCGGTCAGCGCGGTCATCTCGCGGCGCAAAGCGTCTCCGTCGATCAATTCATCGAGCTTCAGGGAAATTTTCGCCATGGATACCGGTTGGCCCTGTCTTTTGGGCGGCGTCTATAGCGTGTTTTCGTGGCGCTGGGTATGGGCCTGCTGTCGATCCGGCAAACGCTCTAGTCGTTTGCCTCGACTGGAGCGAGCGGTACGACAATCTGCCGCCGCAGCCTGCAGAGATCGGTGATCTGCCGCGCTGCCCGCCGGGCCTCCCTGCGTATCCGCGCGAGAGCCGGCATCCTGTGTCCGCCGGCGAGCCCGCTTGCGACCCACTCGGCCTCCCGTCCCGGTTCAACCAGGCTCGGCAACCTGTTGCCCACGAACTGCTCCTGCGCACAGAGCGCCGGGACCAGCTGGTAGATCGTCTTGCCGCTTGACGTAGCGAACGCAGGGTCGAAGATGAGACTGTCCACCGCCACGTTGACGTCGGCGGTCGCCTCGAGAAGAGCACGTGCCATTTGCCGGGAGAGCAGGTAACCGCCAGTTCCGATGTGGTTCTTGCGGAGCCTGAACAGCGAAAAACCGCCGCCGACGGAAAACCTCTCCCTCTGGATCACGGTTGTGTGGAAGAATGTCTCGAGCTTGACGACATCGGCATCGGCCGGAATCCAGCTAGTATCGGCAAGCAGCGCACCGGCTTTCGCGGAAAACACCATGTCGTCCTCGAAGACGGCGCCATAGGGCGCGTCGTCTTGCGCGATAATGGTCCAGCAGGCGCGATGGCTGTGCAGGCATGCGATCTCGCTGCCGGACAGGCGCCGCACCGCATACAGTGGATGCTGGCGCTGCAGCATGAGCTCCGGATGGTCCCTTGCATCGATTGCGGCAACCCGCTCGAATCCGAGGCCGATGCGCGAAAACTCCGCCGTCGTATGGGCAAGCCGGTCGGGAGATCGATCGAGGTTGATGACCAGGCGCTTCATTCTTCAACAAAACTTATTTTTTCTTGGGATGGCAGGCAAGCAACGGACCGGCATTTGCTGAAAAAACCACGTCGTCCTCGAAGATGGCGCCGTAGGGGGCCTCTTCCTGCGCCAAGATCGCCCAGCAGAGGCGGTGGCTGTGCAGGCAAGCAATCTCGCTGCCCAACAAACCCCGGGGACATACATCGGAAGTTGCGGTTGCTGCCCGACTTCGGGGTGGCTGCGTGCACCGATCGCCGCAACGCGTTGGAACGCGGTGCCAATCCGGGCGAACTCTGCACTTATGTGAGCAAGTCGGTCCGGGGACCGATCGAGATTTATGACCAGGCACTTCATTGTCGACCGAAATCTAGCGGGCTGAATGGGATGCGGAGAATATTAGCAAGAAAAGTTTTAGCACGAGCTCGGCCTTTGTGCAGGGGGTCGATCGATTTCACGGGGCTTGAAATGCGGAAAACCAAAACGGCCCTTGACCTTCCAGTTACTGGAAGCACTACCTCGGGTTTTGAAGCAGTGACAATCAAGGCATTTTAGAATGACGCATTCAGATCACGATCATCACACGCACGGCTCGCATGGCGGCTGTTGCGCGCCGAAAGGCGCCGCCTCGGATGCGGCTCTGCGCGACCCGGTCTGCGGCATGACCGTGGATCCGGCCGCCGGCAAACCGACATTCGAGCATGGCGGCCGCCTCTATCATTTCTGCAGTGAGCGCTGCCGTTCGAAGTTTCAGGCCGAGCCGGAAAGCTACCTGACGGCGACCGACCCTGTCTGCGGCATGAGCGTCGACCGCGCGACGGCGAAACATTTTGTCCGCCATGAAGGCCAAGGCTTTTATTTCTGCTCCGCCGGCTGCAAGGCGAAGTTCGAGGCGGCGCCGCAAACCTATCTCGGCGGCAGGCCGGCACCGGCGCCGGTGCCCAAGGGCACGCAATACACCTGCCCGATGCATCCGCAGATCATCCGCGACAAGCCCGGCTCCTGCCCGATCTGCGGCATGGCGCTCGAGCCAACGGGCGTGCCAACCGGCGATGAAGGGCCAAATCCCGAACTGGTTGATTTCACCAGGCGGCTCTGGGTGAGCGCGGTGCTGTCGCTCCCGCTGCTGATCATCGCCATGGCGCCGATGGTAGGCCTGTCGCTGGAGGGCCTGGTCGAGGATCGCGCAAAGGTCTGGATCGAACTGGTCCTGGCGAGCCCGGTGGTGCTCTGGGCCGCCTTCCCGTTTTTCCATCGCGGCTGGGACTCGATCCTCAACCGCAGCCCCAACATGTGGACGCTGATTTCGCTCGGCGTCGGCGCCGCCTATCTCTACAGCGTCGCCGCCACGCTCTTCCCGGACATCTTTCCGCATCAGTTTCGCGGCCATGGCGGTGCGGTGCCGGTTTATTTCGAGGCAGCCGCAGTCATCGTGGCGCTGGTCTTCCTCGGCCAGGTGCTGGAACTGCGCGCCCGCGAAAAGACCGGATCGGCGATCCGAGCTCTGCTTGACCTCGCGCCGAAGACCGCACGGCGGATCGCCGAGGACGGTTCCGAGAGCGATGTGCCGCTGGACGACGTCAAGACCGGCGAGCGCCTGCGCATCCGTCCCGGCGATGCCGTCCCGGTCGACGGCACGGTGCTCGAAGGCCGCTCCTCCATCGATGAATCGATGATCACGGGCGAGCCCTTGCCGGTCGAGAAGGCCGAAGGCGACGCCTTGACCGGCGGCACGATCAACAAAAATGGCTCGCTGATCATGCGCGCCGAACGGATCGGCGCCGAGACCACGCTGTCGCGCATCGTCGAACTCGTCGCCAAGGCACAGCGCTCGCGCGCGCCGATCCAGGGCCTGGCCGACCGTGTTTCCTTCTACTTTGTCCCGGCCGTCGTCCTCGTCGCCATCGCCTCGTTCATCGCCTGGGCGGTCTTCGGCCCCGAGCCCAGCCTGATCTTCGCCATCGTCTCGGCGGTTTCGGTGCTGATCATCGCCTGTCCCTGTGCGCTGGGTCTCGCCACGCCGATGTCCATCATGACCGCCACCGGGCGCGGCGCGCATGCCGGCGTGCTGATCAAGGAAGCCGCCGCGCTTGAACGCTTCGCCGCTGTCGACACCTTGATCGTCGACAAGACCGGCACGCTGACCGAGGGCCGGCCGAAATTGACCGACGTCGTGGCTGCCAGTGGCTTTTCCGAGGACGAATTGCTGGTATACGCCGCGACCCTGGAAAAAGGCTCGGAGCACCCGCTGGCCGAGGCCATCGTCGACGGGGCGGGCCAGCGCGGCGTGAAGATCGCCGAGGCCGGCAGCTTCGAAGCGGTTACCGGCAAGGGCGTTTCCGGCACGGTATGGGGCAAGAGGGTCGCGCTCGGCAATACCGTGATGATGGCCGATCTCGCCATCGACGTTTCCGCAATCCTGGCCAGCGTGGAAGCGTTGCAGGGCGATGGCAAGACGGCGATGTTCGTCGCTGTCGACGGCAAGCTGGCCGGCATCGTCGCCGTCGCCGATCCGGTCAAGGCGACCACGACCGAGGCGATCAAGGCGCTGCATGACAGCGGGCTGAGGATCATCATGGCGACCGGCGACAATGAGCGCACCGCCAAGGCGATCGCTGGACGTCTCGGCATCGACGAGGTTCGGGCAGGTCTGTTGCCGGAACAGAAGGCGGCGCTCGTCGACGAACTGCGCGGCAGGGGTGCCGGCGTTGCCATGGCCGGCGACGGCGTCAACGACGCGCCGGCGCTTGCCGCCGCCGATGTCGGGATCGCCATGGGAACGGGCGCCGATGTCGCGGTCGAGAGTGCCGGCATCACTTTGGTCAAGGGCGACCTGAACGGCATCGTCCGCGCCCGTACACTGGCCCAGGCGACCATCGGTAACATTCGGCAGAACCTGTTCTTCGCCTTCCTCTACAATGTGCTCGGCGTGCCGGTCGCCGCCGGCGTGCTCTATCCGCTCACCGGCACGCTTTTGTCGCCGATGCTGGCGGCGGCGGCGATGAGCCTGTCCTCCGTCTCGGTGATCGCAAACGCATTGCGGCTCAGAACATTGAAACTCTGAGATCAACTCCCAGATACCAAACCCAACCAACAGGAGACCATGAATGACCTTGGCTAAAAAACTCGTGCTGCTGCTGATGGCCGCCGGAATGCTGCTTGCCGTCTTCCTCGAAAGCGTGCCGGCGCAGAGCGAAGAGATGAAGCACGACATGGGCGCCATGGCCATGGGGGCGGAAGGCCCTTCGACGGCGGGCTACAAGGCGGCTATGGAAAAGATGCATACCGGCATGATGGCCTCGCAATATACCGGCAATGCCGATGTCGATTTTGTCCGCGGCATGATTCCGCATCATCAGGGCGCGATCGACATGGCCAAGGTCGAGCTGGCCAACGGCAAGGATCCGGAAATCCGCAAGCTCGCCGAAGGCGTCATCGCCGCGCAGGAAGCCGAAATCAAGCAGATGCAGGACTGGCTCGCCGCCCATCCGGTGAAGTAAGCTTCCGGCATCGCCAAGCAGGGCCCGGCGAGAACTCCTTCCGGAGTCTCGTCGCGGCTCGATGCGATCGGGTACCACGGAGCCAGGCCATGGAATCGAGCGTCAGGACCACCACGCTGCCCTGCGGCGAGGCCATACCCGTTCTCGGCCAGGGTACGTGGAAGATGGGCGAGGATTCGCGCCGGCGCTCCGAGGAGGTAGATGCCCTCAAGCTCGGTCTCGATCTCGGCGTCACGCTGATCGACACCGCCGAAATGTATGCCGGCGGCGGTGCGGAAGAAGTGGTGGCCAAAGCTATCGCCGGGCGCCGCGCCGAGGTCTTCCTGGTCTCGAAGGTCCTGCCTTCCAACGCTTCGCGGGCCGGCCTGCAGCGCGCCTGCGAGAACAGCCTGAAGCGCCTCGCCACCGACCGCATCGATCTCTATCTTCTGCATTGGCCGGGCAGCGTGCCCCTATCGGAAACGGTCGAAGCCTTCGAGGCGCTGAAAAAAGCCGGCAAGATCCGGCATTGGGGCGTCAGCAATTTCGACACCGACGAGATGCAGGAATTGGGACTCCTGTCCGACGGCGACAAGGTACAGACCAACCAGGTGCTTTACAATCTGGTCCGCCGCGGCCCGGAATTCGATCTCACGCCCTGGATGAGGAAACGTGGCATCCCACTGATGGCCTATTCGCCGGTGGAGCAGGGCGCGCTGGCATACAATGCCAGGCTCGCCGAGGTCGCAGCCCGTCACAGCGCAACCGCGGCGCAAATCGCCCTGGCCTGGGTAATCCAGCAGGACGGCGTCATCGCCATTCCCAAGGCCGGCAGCCAGGCGCACGTCCGCCAGAATTTTGCCGCGCTGGACATAAAGCTTACGCCGCAGGACATCGCCGATCTCGACAGTGCGTTCCCGCCACCCAGCCGGAAGAGTGGGCTGGAGATGATCTGACTACTTCCCCGCCAGTCCCTTCAACCGGTAAAGTGCCTCCAGCGCCTCCTTTGGCGTCATCTCGTCGGGGTTGATGTCACCCAGTGCTGCGCCCAGCGCGTCGCTCTTCATCGGCCTTGGCGCTTCCCGCTTTACCGCCACCGAAAATAGCGGCAGGTCGTCGACCAGCTGGTTGGTCTTGCCGGAGACCTCGCCTTCCTCCAACTGGTGCAGCACCGCCTTGGCCCGTTCGACCACCGCTTCTGGCAAGCCGGCGAGCCGCGCCACCTGCACGCCGTAGGAGCGGTCGGCGGCGCCCTTGCCGACCTCGTGCAGGAAAACGACGTCGCCCTCCCATTCCTTGACCCGCATGGTGACGTTGGAAAGCCGCGCCAGCTTGCCGGCAAGCGACGTCATCTCGTGGAAATGGGTGGCGAAGATCGCCCGGCAGCGGTTCTTCTCGTGCAGATATTCGACCGCCGCCCAGGCGATCGACAGGCCGTCGAACGTTGCGGTGCCGCGGCCGATCTCGTCGAGGATCACCAGCGCGCGTTCGCCGGCCTGGTTGAGGATCGCCGCCGTCTCAACCATTTCGACCATGAAGGTCGAACGGCCGCGCGCCAGATCGTCCGACGCGCCGACGCGCGAGAACAGCCGGTCGACGACCCCGATATGGGCAGACGCCGCCGGCACGAAGGAGCCGGTCTGGGCCAGGATCGCGATCAGCGCGTTTTGCCGCAGGAACGTCGACTTACCACCCATGTTCGGGCCGGTCAGCAGCCAGATCGCGCCGTTCTTGGCATTTCCCTCCGGCGAGAGGTCGCAATCATTGGCGACGAACGGGCCTTCGCCCGAACGGCGCAGCGCTTGTTCGACCACTGGATGCCGGCCGCCTGAAATCTCGAAGGCAAGGCTGGAATCCACCACCGGCCGGCACCAGCTCTCGCTTTCCGACAAAAGTGCAAGTGCCGCCGACACGTCGAGCACGGCGAGCGCATCGGCGCCGGCGCGGATCGCCTCGGCCTGGCCGACGGCTTCGGCCGTCAGCGCATCGAAGGCGGCCAGTTCGATGCTCAGTGCCCGGTCGGCGGCATTGGCGATCTTGGTCTCCAGTTCGGCGAGTTCGGTCGTGGTGAAGCGCATGGCATTGGCCATGGTCTGGCGATGGATGAAGCGCGCCTTGGCGCCATCGCTGCCGGTCATGACGGCATGATGGTTGGCCGTCACCTCGATGTAGTAACCGAGCACGTTGTTGTGCCGGATCTTCAGCGAACGGACGCCGGTCTCCTCGATCAGGGAGCGCTCCAGCCCGGCGATCACTTTGCGCGACTCGTCGCGCAGCGCCCGCATCTCGTCGAGTTCGGCATGGTAGCGGCCGCGAACGAAACCGCCGTCGCGTTTGAGCAGCGGCAGTTCCTCGCCGAGCGCCTGGGTGAGATGTTGGGCAAGTGTCTTGGGCAGCGCCTGAATCGCGGCCATCGCGCCGGCTAATTCCTGGGGCAGGGCGATCGCGGCAAAGGTTTCAGCGATGGCGCCTGCCGCCTCGAAGCCGGCGCGGAGCGCCCCGAGATCGCGCGGGCCACCCCGGTTGAGCGCCAGCCTGGACAGGGCACGCGGCATATCGGCGACACTCTTCAGGCTCATCCGCACTGCCTGGCAAAGCCGCACTTCGGAACGGAAGAACGACACCGAATCCAGCCGTGCGCCGATGGCCGCCGGGTCGGTGAGCGGCGCCATCAGCCGGTCGGCGAGCAGCCTTGCGCCGCCGCCGGTCACCGTGCGATCGATCGCCTTGAACAGCGAACCCTCGCGGCTGCCGGACAGCGTGCGCAGCAGTTCGAGATTGCCGCGCGTCGCCGGGTCGATGAACAGGGTCGAGCCCTGCTCCTCGCGCTCGGGCCGCGACAGCGGCGGCCGTTCGGCCTTCTGCGTCTTCTCGACATAGGCGATGGCGCCCGAGATCGCCGACAGTTCGGAGCGCGAAAACGTGCCGAAACTGTCTGGTGTCGCCACCTCGAAGAAGCGCGCGATCCGTCCCGTGGCCGAGGCCGAATCGAATAGCGAAGGCGGCTGTGGGCTGGCGACACGTCCGAGCACGTCGAAAACCGGCTTCAGCTCGGGATCGTGGAACACCGGCTCGGCGACGATCAGCTCACGCGGATCGACACGGAAGATGTCGGCGAGCAGCCGGTCGGCGGTAGTCTCAGCGACGCGGAAGGCGCCGGTCGAGATGTCGATCCAGGCAATTGCAAAGCTTCCTTGGTGCCCTGTCGCGCTACCGCGCTCCCCGCCTCTTGGCTCCGCTCCGCCCTTCACCCTGCCCAGCGCCATCAGGAAACTCGATTCCGAGGGTGCCAGCAATTTGTCCTCGGTAATGGTGCCCGGCGTCACCAGCCGCACCACATCGCGGCGCACCACCGATTTGGAGCCGCGCTTCTTGGCCTCGGCCGGATCCTCGATCTGCTCGCAGACGGCAACGCGGAATCCCTGGCCGATCAGCTTCTGCAGGTAATCGTCAGCCGCATGCACCGGCACGCCGCACATCGGAATGTCGTGGCCCTGATGCTTGCCGCGTTTGGTCAAGACGATGCCCAGCGCCCGGCTCGCCTTCTCGGCATCGTCGAAGAACAGCTCGTAGAAATCACCCATGCGGTAGAACAGCAGCGAATCCGGGTTCGCCGCCTTGATCTCGATGAATTGCTCCATCATCGGCGTGACGGCGGCAGCGCCGGGCTGCGGCGGCGTCATCACCTCGGGGGCGGCGTCGGGCTCGTTCGGGCTGTGCATGTTCATGGCGCGGCACGCTAGCAGATGTGATGGCGCGGTTTAATGCCGGGGGAATAGAAAGCAGGGGAAGACCGCGAGCCATCTTTCCATGGAAGGGGCTATTCAGCGTGCATTGCTCGATGGTGTGATCGCCTGACTGGCTGGCTGGCGCCGCAGGAGGTCAATCGCGTCTACAACCAGGCCGCGGTCGGGCTCTGTCTGTCGGCGGCGGAAGGGGCAATGTGCTCCAGCATGGAATATATGATGGCCGGGTTGCCGGTGGTGACCACACCTAGTCTTGGCGGCCGGGACGTCTTTTTCAATCCGGACTATTGCATCATCGCCGAGCCCGATCCGGCGCGCCGTCGAGACGTTGCGCGACCGCGCCATTCCGCGCGAGGAGATTCGCAACCGCACGCTGGCCAAGGTGCGGGCTCAACGGCAGGAACTCACAGTATTCCTGGCCGACCTGCTGAAGAGACTGGGGAGCAGCCAACCGCCGCTATCGCAATGGCCGTTCCCCGGAACCAGGACGCTGCGGCGATGGGCAACGGCCCGCCAGCATGCGCATGAAATCATGGCATCCAGGGTGGCGCAGAATGGCTCCTGACCGAGCGTGTCCGCTTTGAAGCAGCTTTGCAGAGCTTCGTGGTTTACACGCGGCGGCCCGTGGTCTTAATTCGCAAGCACACAGGCACCCGCTTCAAAAAGGTGTCCCACCGGCGAGGAAATCAAAAGCATCATGGCCAGGAAAACCGAGAACAACGGTCCGTCCGTCAGCGCACAGGAAGCGCTCGAATTCCATGCCATGGGCAGGCCCGGCAAGCTGGAGATCGTCGCCACCAAGCCGATGACGACGCAGCGCGATCTCAGCCTCGCTTATTCGCCTGGTGTCGCCGTGCCAGTGCGCGCCATCGCCGAGGATCCATCGAGAGCCTTCGACTACACGACGCGCGGCAACATGGTCGCCGTCATCTCCAACGGCACCGCCATCCTTGGCCTAGGCAATCTCGGCGCGCTGGCCTCCAAACCGGTGATGGAAGGCAAGGCGGTACTGTTCAAGCGCTTCGCCGATGTCGATTCCATCGACCTCGAGGTCGATACCGAGGATGCCGACGAGTTCATCAACTGCGTGCGCTTCCTCGGTCCCTCCTTCGGCGGCATCAATCTGGAAGACATCAAGGCGCCGGAATGCTTCATCATCGAGCAGCGCCTGCGCGAACTGATGGACATCCCGGTCTTCCACGACGACCAGCACGGCACCGCCATCATCTCGGCCGCCGGCCTGATCAACGCGCTGGAGGTAACCGGCCGCGACATGAAGACCACGAAGCTGGTCTGCAATGGCGCGGGCGCCGCCGGCATCGCCTGCATCGAACTGATGAAGGCGATGGGTTTTTCGCCCGAAAACATCACCTTGTGCGATACCAAGGGCGTGGTCTTCCAGGGTCGCACCGAGGGCATGAACCAGTGGAAGTCGGCGCATGCGATCAAGACCGATGCGCGCAGCCTGGCCGAAGCACTCGACGGCGCCGATGTCTTCCTCGGCCTTTCCGCCAAGGGGGCGCTGACCACCGCCATGGTGCAGTCGATGGCCAAGAACCCGATCATCTTCGCCATGGCCAATCCCGATCCCGAGATCACCCCGGAGGAAGTGGCCGAGATCCGCACTGACGCCATCATGGCCACCGGGCGCTCGGACTACGCCAATCAGGTCAACAACGTACTCGGCTTCCCCTACATCTTCCGCGGCGCGCTGGATGTCAGGGCCACCACCATCAATGACGACATGAAGATCGCCGCCGCTCGCGCGCTCGCCGAACTGGCGCGCCAGGACGTGCCCGACGACGTCGCCGCCGCCTATCAGGGCAACCGGCCGAAATTCGGTCCCAACTACATCATTCCGGTGCCGTTCGACCCGCGCCTGATCTCCGCCATTCCGATCGCCGTGGCCAAGGCGGCAATGGATTCGGGCGTCGCCCGCAAGCCTATTATCGATCTCGACCGTTATGCGCAGGAGCTTTCCGCCCGCCGCGACCCGATCGCCTCGACCCTGCAGCGTATCTACGACCGCGTGCGCCGCCAGCCCAAGCGCATCGTCTTCGCCGAAGGCGAGGAGGAGCAGGTGATGCGCGCCGCGGTCTCCTATGTGAACCAGCGGCTCGGCACTGCCATCCTGCTTGGCCGCGACGACGTCATCAAGGAGAACGCCAGGCACGCCGGCATTGACCTCAACAAACAAGGCATCGAGATCATCAATGCGCGTCTGTCGCGCCGCAATTCGATCTACACCGACTACCTCTACGAACGCATGCAGCGCAAAGGCTTCCTGTTTCGTGACTGCCAGCGGCTGATCAACAACGACCGTAATCATTTCGCCGCCTGCATGGTGGCGCTGGGCGATGCCGACGGCATCGTCACCGGCGTCACCCGCAACTATTCGACCGCGCTCGACGATATCAGGCGCGTCATCGACGCCAAGCCCGGCCACCGCGTCATCGGCGTCTCGATCGTGCTGGCGCGCGGCCGCACGGTGATCGTCGCCGACACCGCCGTCCACGACATGCCCAACGCCGAGCAGATCGCCGACATCGCCGAGGAGGCCGCCGGATTTGCCCGCCGCATGGGCTATGAGCCAAGACTCGCCATGCTCGCCTATTCCACCTTCGGCCACCCGCAGGGCGAGCGTTCCGAGCGCATCCAGGAAGCCGTGCGCATCCTCGACAAGCGCCGCGTCGATTTCGAATATGACGGCGAAATGGCAGCCGACGTGGCACTCAACGCCCGCGCCATGGCGCAATATCCGTTCATAAGGCTCACCGGCCCGGCCAATGTGCTGATCATGCCGGCGTTCCACTCGGCCTCGATCTCGACCAAGATGCTGCAGGAACTCGGCGGTTCGACCGTCATCGGCCCGCTGCTGGTCGGCCTGAACAAGCCGGTGCAGATCGTCTCGCTGAACGCCAAGGACTCAGACATCGTGAACATGGCGGCGATCGCGGCGTATACGGCGGGGACTTGAGGAGCGGTCGGCGTGGCGGACGAAAGCTGGCGATCAGACTGGGTCTCTCACCCCGGCGCGAACACCCGCGCCGCCTCGACCACCTCCTCCGCCCGGTCCTGGCGCAACAGGTCGATCGGAATGCGACCGTCGAGCTGAGCCGCTGGGCGGGTCAGCCACAGCCATGCGAGCCTTGGATTGCCGATGATCTCCAGCACATCGCTTATGCCTGCCACCGGCCTGCCGTCGACGAACTGCGCCAGCGGGAAGACGTGCTTGCGACCGCCCTTGCGCAGCGCGATGACGTCGCCCCGTCTCTGCCAGCGGTGCAGGGTGGAGCGGGCGATGCGCAGGTTTTCCTCGAGGTAGGTCGAGCCGGCGACGCGGCCGGCCCAGTCCTCGATCAGCATCGATTCTAGGTCGTCGGACTGGGGAAGCGCGGGAAGCGTTTCGGCCTCTGCCGACAGCGTCGTCGTCCCCACCGTGCCAGCTTCGCTGCGGCGCGCGGCTTCCGCCGCGAGCGCACGCACGAATTTCGAGGCAAGGCCGGGAAGGTCGGCGTGAATGGCGTCGATGGCGCGCTGGTGCTTGGGCGACAGCAAGGTGACCGCGGACGCTATGCTGCCGGCGATCTTGCCGACCGAGATCATTGTCGGGCCGTTGATGGCCTCGTCATAGTGAGCAAGCGCACGCTCGACTTTTTCCGCCACCATGTCGGCGAAATCGTCCTGCGTGATGCCGGTCGTCTTAGTCTGAAATCTGGTCATGCATCTGTCTTCTGGGGCCGCGCGCGCTCCTCCCTCAGCCGCGGCCGGTTGTAGAACGGTTACGGCGGAAAATGGAAAGCGCGACGGCAACAGATGCAGCGATCCGACAGATTGCTGTCCTGCATTGCTCCACACCCTGATTAGCGTGCCGAAATGTCAGTCACGGCACGATCGCATTTGCCTTTAGGAGCGGTCTGTGACAACTGCGCGACGGTGAGAAGCGGTCCGCGCTTGCCTTCTCCCTGCGGGGCCCGAAGGGCGGGCGAGGCCCGTGACTCGCCCAAGACGGTTGAGGGTGCTGGACGGAGTGCCGCCATTGCCAAGCTGGAACACCCCTCATCCGGCCGCTTCGCGGCCACCTTCTCCCACAACAAGGGGAGAAGGAAAGGCGTTCCTACAACAATCCCGCCTGCTCTGCCTCTTTGCGCAGGTTCTGCCGTGGCCTTGGGCCGATCTGCTGGATCACCAATCCGGCCGCCAGTGAGCCAAGATCGCCGCAGGTCTGGAGGTCTCGGCCCTGTGTATAGCCATGCAGGAAACCGGCGGCGTAGAGGTCGCCGGCGCCTGTCGTGTCGACCAGTTCCTTGATGGTGGTTGCCTTTATGACCACGGTCTCGTCGCCGCGTACGATGACCGAGCCTTTTTCGGAACGGGTCACCGCCGCGATCTTGCAATCCTTGCGGATCTGCGCCAGCGCCTCGTCGAAGGACGAAGTCTGGTAAAGCGACTTGATCTCGTGGCTGTTGGCAAAAACAATGTCGACCGTGCCCGAGCGCATCAGGTCGAGGAATTCGTCGCGGTAGCGGTCGACGCAGAATGGATCCGACAAGGTCATCGAGACTTCGCGACCGGCCGCGTGCGCAAGTTTCGCCGTCTGCCGGATGGCTTCCTTGGCGCGCGGCGGGTCCCATAGATAACCTTCGAAATAGGTGACCTTGGCGCCCGACGCCTTGTCGGCCTCGACATCTTCCGGCCCGAGTTCGACGCAGGCGCCGAGATAGGTGTTCATCGAGCGTTCGCCATCGGGGGTGACGAAGATCATCGAGCGCGCCGTCGGCGGCTCGCCCTCGAGCGGCCTGGTGTCGAAGGCGACGCCCTGCGCGTGGATGTCATGCGCGTAGATTTCGCCCAGCGCATCGTTGGAGACCTTGCCGAAGAAGGCGGCGCGTCCGCCGAAGGAGGCGACACCAGCCGCCGTGTTGCCGGCACTGCCGCCGGAGGCCTCGATCGCCGGGCCCATGCGGCTGTAGAGCAATTCGGCGCGGTGGGTGTCGATGAGGTTCATCGCGCCCTTGATGATGCCGTTGGTCTCGAGGAAGTCCTCCTCGCACTGGGCGATGATGTCGACAATCGCATTGCCGATGCAAAGCACGTCATAATCCGGCATCAATGTCTCCGCCAAAACCCGAGCCGGCTTCTTGCCATGCCCGCGCGGGTCTACAGCATGACCCTGAAAACTGGCAACCGATTTTCTGTCGTTGCCGGCGTATCGGCGAGGCCCGTCCTTTGCCGAAGAAGCCCGCGACTGCGCGCCTGCAAGACAGTTTTGCAGTTGGTTTTCGTTGTACCCAGGCGTTACGACAATTCGATCGTGGCCGAAGCATTTCGCCGTGGCGTTGCCTAAAAGGGCTTGTTCGATCCCGATCCGAAGGCGGCAAGCCCATGTCAGCAAAGAGCGATACGACCACCGACCTGGTGTTGCTCGGCGCGCTGGCGGTGCTGTGGGGGGCGTCCTATACCTTCATCAAGATCGGCGTCGAGACCATCCCGCCCATCACCTTCATCGCCGCCCGCACCCTGATCGCCGGCGCCATCCTGTTCGCCGTCATCCGCTGGCGCGGCCTTGCCATGCCGGGCGACGCGGCAAGCTGGCGCCGCTTCGCCTTCCAGGCCTGCCTCAACAGCGTCGTCCCGTTCACGCTGATCGCCGCCGCCGAGCGTTCGGTCGACGCCGGCCTTGCCACCATCCTCAACGCCACCTCGCCGATCTTCACCTTCCTGCTGACGGCGCTCATCACCCGCCATGAGCCGGTGACGGCGCGCAAGCTGGTCGGCGTCGGCGCAGGCATTGCCGGCATATGCCTGATCGTCGGCACGCAGGCGCTTGGCGGCATAGGCCACCAGCTCTGGGCACAGCTAGCCATCGTCGCGGCAACGGTGTGCTATGCGGGCGCCGCCATTTTCGGCCGCGGCTTCAGGGGCCTCGATCCGATGCTTCCCGCCGCCGGTTCGATGCTGTGCGGCGCGATCATGCTGGTGCCGCTCAGCCTGGCGGTCGACCAGCCGTGGACGCTGGCGCCTTCGGCGGCTTCCATACTCGCTTTGCTCGGCCTGTCCGTGTTTTCGACGGCACTGGCTTTCGTCATCTATTTCCGTCTGATCCACACGCTGGGGTCGGTCGGCACGACGTCTCAGGCCTATCTGCGCGTGCCGATCGGCGTCGGCATTGGCGCCGTGTTCCTCGGTGAAAGCCTGGGCCCCACGGCTTGGCTCGGCATGGGTTTTGTCGTTGCCGGCGTGGCGGCCATGACCATACCGGCCCGCAAGCCGGCCTCCGCCCGATAGGCAGATTTCGGGTGAGTGCGAGGCTGGCAACGGCCCGCGCTTGTGCTCGCGGGCCGCACTGCCTATCTCGGGAACGTCCTGCCTTGTGGCTGTGTCCGCTGACCTTGGGGTGAAGCACGGTGATTTTCGACGCTGCCCGCACCGCGGCCCTGGAGTTGCTCTCGCCTCCATTTCGCTCCGTGTTCGTCAAGACGCTTGGCCTGACCCTGCTGGCGCTGGTCGCCCTGTGGTTCGGCCTGACCAGCCTTGTCGAATGGCTGGCCCTGCCGTGGCTCCAGACATCGTTGCCCGACATACCGTCCTGGGCCGGGTGGCTGGGCGGACTAATCGCCGCCATCGCGCTGGCCTTCGGCATGGCGCTGCTGGTCGCGCCGGTCACGGCCGTCATCGCCGGCCTGTTCCTCGACGATGTCGCCGAAGTGGTCGAGCGCACCGACTACCCCGGCGACCCGGCCGGACGCGCCATGCCGGCATTGCGATCGCTGGTGCTGGCGATAAGATTCTTTGGCGTCGTCGTCCTGGGCAACATCGTCGCCTTGCTGCTTCTGCTGGTGCCGGGCATCAACATCGCCGCCTTCTTCATCGTCAACGGCTACCTGCTCGGACGCGAATTCTTCGAATTCGCCGCCATGCGCTTTCGCCCGGAGGAAGATGCGAGGGCCCTGCGCAGGCGGTATGCCGGCACGGTGTTTCTCTCCGGGCTGGTTATCGCGGCTTTCCTCGCCGTGCCGCTGCTCAACCTGCTGACGCCGCTCTTCGCCGCCGCCATGATGGTGCATCTGCACAAGGCGGTCTTGGCACGGGAAGCGGCCCGTCCCGCACGCGGTTGAGCCTTCAGCGCAAGAGAAAGCCGCGCCCCAGCTCGTCGTCCGGTTCGACAATGAATTCGGCTCGTCCGGAATAATAGGCACGGCCGCCGACGCGGGCGACAATCGCTTCGTGCGGACCGGCCTTCGCCGTTCGCGCCACCACCCCGGAAAAGCGCGAGCCGGCGATGCTCTCGAAAATGCGCTTCTGCCCGATGGCGATCTCGCCCTTGGCATGCATGGCCGCCAGCCGGGCGGTGACGCCGGAACCGGTCGGCGAGCGGTCGACCTCCGCCTCGGCGAAGACGCAGACATTCCTGGTGACTTCCCCGGAAAAGGCGTCCTTTCCATCGGTCAGGATGGTGCCGTAGAGGAAGGCGAGGTCATCATGATCGGGATGCGATAGCGGAAACTCGGCCTTGAGCCGGTTCGTCAGCGCGGTTGCCGCGTCGACGAAATCGCGCACACGGTCGCGGCCGAACTCCAAGCCGAATTGATGACAGTCGGCCAGCGCGTAAAAGGCGCCGCCATAGGCGACATCGAAACCGATCTTGCCATATTCCGTCAGCTCGATCTGTTGGTCGCGGGCAAACAGGAAGGCCGGCACGCTCTCGAACGACACCGAACCGGCCTTGCCGTCGCTGACCGCGACCGAGGCGACGACCAGGCCGCACGGCGCCTCGATGTTCACGGTGGTGAACGGCTCCTGCTTGGCCACCAGCCCTTGATCGATCGCGTAACGGCCGAGCGCGACGATGGCGTGGCCGCACATGGTCGAATAACCCTCATTGTGCATGAACAGCACGGCGAGGTCCGCGCCGGGCAAATCGGGCTCGACCAGCAGGGCGCCATACATGTCGTAATGGCCGCGCGGTTCGAAGATCAGCAGTTTGCGCAAATGATCGAGATGGTCGCGCACATAGGCGCGCTTCTCCAGGATGGTGCCCTTGGGAATACTGGGATAACCGCCCGTGACGATCCGGAGAGGCTCGCCGCCCGTATGCATGTCGACGACAGCAAGGTTCATTCGGGCCCGTCCTAGCCCTGGGATTTGCCGTACAGCGCCTGCAACTTGCCGAACGGCATGGCGGCGCGGGTGAAGCCGAACGTGCCGTCCTGCTGGATTTCGCGCGCCGCCGTCTCCAGCATGCCGTAGGCGAAATTGGTCAGCCACGGCCCTAGCGAAATCCGTTTGACGCCGGCCACGGCAAGGTCGGCGATGGTGAAGCCGGGCTTCGCCATGACATTGACCGGCTTGCCGACCGCCGAGCACAAGGTCTGTACCATCTCGACGTCGCCGATGCCCGGCGCATAGAGCACGTCGGCGCCGGCCTTTTCGAAGGCCTGCAGCCGCCTGATCGTGTCGTCGAGGTCGGACTTGCCCCAGAGGAAATTCTCGGCCCGCGCCGTGAAGACAAAGTCGCGCTTCAGCGCCCGCGCCGCCTCCACCGCGGCGGCGACACGCTCGACCGCGTGCGAAAATTCATAGATGGGCTTGTCCGGATCGCCGGTGTGGTCCTCGATCGAGCAGCCGGCAAGCCCGGCGGCTTCCGCCGCGAAAATGGTCTCGGCGGCCTGCTCGGCGCTGTCGCCCTTGCCCTTCTCCAGATCGGCCGAAACCGGCAGTTCGGTCGCCGCCGTCACCTCGCGGCAATGATGGATCATCTGGTCGAAGCTCACGGCTCCGTCCGGCAGGCCGCGCGAAAAGGCAAAGCCGGCGCTGGTCGTGGCCAGCGCCTTGAAGCCGAAGGAGCCAAGCAGCTTCGTCGTGCCCGGATCCCAGGGATTGGGCATGACGAAGGTCGAGGCATGCAGGTCGCGAAAAATCTTGCCGTTGTCCATGAATGCTCCCCCATGACGAGTGTCGGGGCGGATGCTACCGCGCTGTTCGTGGCCGGGCAAACGAATGCGGTTGGTTCAGAAGCGTTTCTCGTTGTCTGCTGCCAATTTCTCGAAAGCGTCGGAATCGGCGACATAGCGCGCTGTTTTCTTGTCCCAGCGGTAGGTTACGGAATTGTCGTTCGAGACGGCCTTCGGGGCCGGTTCGTCGCAAGTCTCTTCGCCAGGCACTGTCTTGTCGGTTATCGTCGCCTTGATCGCTGCGTAGGGCGAGCCATCGCTCAAAGCCTGGAAGGTCAGGTCCTGGGAGCGCCGGTAGGAACAGACATTTTCGTCGAACGTGTTGATGAGGTCGATCAGCTCAAAACGGCCGTCTCGCACCAGGATAAGCGGCGTCGACATGTAGCCCTGGTTCGAATTGAAATGCGTGCTGGAGATCATCAGCGCATCGTCACTGGCGCCGAGCGAAAGTTTACCGGGGTGGCGAAAGAAGGTGAAACGGTCGGTCGCCACATTGACGGCATCGAGCAGCTTCGGTTTGCCGGTGAGGTCGTAAAGCGCCAGCACCGCATAGCCCTCCGCGCTGTCGGGCGACTGGCCGAGGTCGAACAGCATGGCCAGCCGATCCTTGCCGCCGGCTTTGATGCCAAGCACGCCGGCGCTGAAAACGCTCGGTGCCTCTGGTGGCGAGCTGTCATTGTCGGGACCGGCAATGTGCCGCATCTCGATCGGCGAGGAGCCGACATAATAATCGCCCTTCGCCGTCAGATCCGGAACGACCATCCTGATGAGATCGGCATAGGTCGTATCGGCGTGGCCGACGATGGGTTTGCCGAGGTCCGGGCTGGCGGCATCCTGGGCTCCGGCCGCGCCGCACAGCAATGGCAGCAACAGGCAGGCAAGGACGAGCCGATGCAAAAATCCTGACATGCTTGATATCGTCCCCTCACCCCAGCGCCGCCAAGCTAACATGACTTGCCGGGCCGCGCAGCTACAGCATATCGCGGCGAATAGGATTCGCCCGACCTGCTGTAAGCTTCTGATTTTATGCATGTCGTTATCCCGGCCTACACGGCCGGCGAATCAGTGGATCGGCACCAGCCCGGCGAGTTCGCGCATATCATCGAACAGGATGCCGCCGGCCTGGATCAGGCCGTCGCGGTCGGAATAGGGGTCGCCATGATAGGAAAACACCCGCATGCCGGCGGCGATCCCGGCCTGCGTGCCGGCGACGCTGTCCTCGACGACGATGCAGTCGGCGGGCGCGAAGCCCATGGTTCTGGCGGCGTGCAGGAACAGGTCGGGGAACGGCTTGCCGCGCGATACCATGGTGGCACTGAACATGGCATGTTCGAACAGCGGCAACAGCCCGGTCTGGCCAAGGGTTATGTGCATCTTGGAGATCCTTGCCGAGGTGGCGACGCAATAGGCGATGCCGGCCGCGCGGACCGCCTCGATGAACTCCCGGACATAAGGGATCGCCTCGACGCCATGGGCGAACAGATCCGGCAGGCCGGCATTCCAGCGCTCGACGAAATCGGCGCCGAGCCTGACGTTGGTCGTCTCTTCGATCTCTTTCTGCACTGACACCATGCTGCGGCCGGAGAAGTTCTTGCGGCAATATTCGAAGGTCGCGGGATAGCCGGTCGCGCTTAGCCATTCGGCAAGGCGCCGGTTGGCGAGGTTCTCGGTATCGACCAGGATCCCATCGCAGTCGAAGATGACGAGCTTTGGCAGCGGCCCTGTTTCAGTCATATTGGATCAGTCTACGCGACAAATCGGTTCGATATGCCGAAATACAGCCATGCATCAGGCAGTGCCGGTCGATCCGAATCCGCCCGAGCCGCGCGTCGTGCCGCCGGCCAGCGAACGCTCTTCCACCGCCACCTGCGTCACGGCGGCGAAAACGATTTGGGCGATCCGCATGCCGCGCGTCACGGCGAAGTCCTCGTCGCCGAGATTGACCAGCAGCACCTTCACCTCGCCGCGATAGTCGCTGTCGACCGTGCCGGGTGAATTGAGGACGGTGAGGCCATGTTTGAAGGCAAGGCCCGAGCGTGGCCGCACCTGGCCCTCCATGCCCTCGGGAATTTCCAGGATCAACCCGGTCGGCACCAAGGCGCGCTTGCCCGGCAGGATCAGAAGCGGCCGGTCTTCGGGCACCGCCGCGCGCAAATCCATGCCGGCGGCGCCGGCGCTTTCATAAGCGGGAAGCGGAAGACCCTCACCATGCGGCAACCTGACGAAGCCGACGGTCGGACCGATGACGGAAGGTGTTTGAAGGGCTGCGCGCATAAAATGGATCCTATCGGCGCGATTGCCGATTCGGTCAACTCGACCGCAGGGCTATCAACGGCTTTCTTTCGGGCATCACTGTGGCCTGAGGACGGCTCAACGCACTTCCATCGGAACCACGGTCGTCTCCTTGATCTCCTCCATGACGAAGGAGGCGGAAACATCCGACAAAGCCACCTTGGCGATCAGCCGCTGGTAGAGCCGGTCATAGGCCTTCACGTCGGCGACGCGGGCGCGCAGCACATAGTCGAGATCGCCGGACATGCGGTAGACGCCGATGATCTCGGGCAAGCCCGCCACCGCAGCGCGGAATTTCTGCAGCCAGTCCGGGTCGTGGTTGGATGTGCGGATCAGGATGAACACCGAAAGGCCAAGCCCGAGCTTCTCGGCATCGACCAGCGCCACGCGGCCGGTGATGACGCCAGCTTCCTCCAGCCGCTTGACGCGCCGCCAGCAGGCATTGCGCGACAAGGCCACCCGCTCCGACAACTGGTCGACCGACAAGGTGCCGTCGCGTTGCAATTCGGCGAGCAATTTCCGATCAAGTTCGTCGATTGCCAGTGTCATGTGGGATACTTGTCCCATGAAATCGCAAAATACAAGGATATTTTGGGACCAATGAACCGGTGAGGCGTGTCAGGATACTCATATCGGAACGCAAACGCTGAAGGGGAACCAGCATGTCGGTCGCAAGGATTTTCACCTCTCATCCGGCCAAGGTCGGTGAAACCTATTTCGGCCATATGGCCTTCGCCACATGGTTTTCGTCGCGCCTGCTGATGGCGGCGGCAGCAGCATTTGTTCACGCTTTCTTGCCATTTCTCTTTGAGACTACCGCCAGCCGAATCATTCGCGAGCTCTACGAGCGGACGCACAACAGAGGCACACACGCGATCAACGAGCCCGCTGCTCTTCCGGATCGCGCCTAAAGGAAGGCGGAAGCAATGTGCCGGTGGGCGGCCTATCTCGGTGAAGCGGTCTTTCTCGAAGACATCCTCACGGCGCCCTGTCACTCACTGATCGCCCAGAGCCACTGCGCCCAGGAAGCGAAGTCGCCGACCAATGGCGATGGTTTCGGCCTTGCCTGGTACGGCGACCGGCCGGAGCCCGGTCTCTACCGCGACATCCTGCCGGCGTGGTCCGATCCCAACCTGAAGAGCCTGTGCCGGCAGATCAAATCCGGCCTGTTTCTCGCGCATGTGCGGGCCTCGACCGGCGGCGCCACCAGCCGCATGAATTGCCATCCGTTCATCTCCGGCCGCTGGTCGTTCATGCACAATGGCCAGATCGGCGGCTTCGAGAAGATCCGCCGCGCGCTGGAGAACTCGTTGTCCGACGCTGTCTTCGAGCAGCGCGAAGGCACCACCGATTCCGAACTGTTTTTTCTGCTCATGATCGACGAAGGGCTTTCGTCCGACCCGCAAGGTGCCGTTTCCCGCGCCACCTCCCGCGTGCTCGAAGCCTCGCGCCGCGCTGGTCTCGAGCCGGCGCTGAAATTGACCGCCGCCTTCTCCGACGGGCAGGCGCTGCATGCGGTGCGCTATGCCACCGACGTCCAGGCGCCGACGCTCTACACGTCCATCTTCCGCAAGGGCGCTGGCCGCTGCATCGTTTCCGAACCCTTCGATCGAGAGGGCGGCGACTGGCAGGCGATCCCGCCATCGAGCTTCGTCACCATGACAAGGGACGGCATCGACATTCGTCCGTTCGCTCCGCGGCGAAGCTGGCGCTGGCCGGGTAAGTCTTCTTCGCCGATGTCTCAAATCGGCAATGTGGCAGGACAGAGGGGGGCGCCGTAGAGTGCCGACCTCACGCAATCCCAATCAAGCGCCCACCTCCAATGAATGCTCAACTCCGCTTGAAGCCGCGCCGCTATCCGCCATTTGATGAGGCGGCGGCAAGCAAGCCGGAACCTTGATCATGAATCTCGCCTTTTCCTCAGCCACCGATCTCGCCGCCGCCATCGCCGCGCGCAAAATCTCCGCCGTCGAAGCGCTCGACGCCCACCTCGCGCAGATCGACAGGCACAATCCTGCCGTCAACGCCGTCATCTCGCTCGACAGGGACGGGGCTCGCGAGCGTGCCGAGGAGGCCGATGCGGCATTGTCGCGTGGCGAAGCGCTCGGGCCGCTGCACGGCGTCCCCTTCACGCTGAAGGACATGCACGAGACATCTGGGATGAAAACCACGGTCGGCTTCCCGCTCTTCGCCGACTATGTGGCGAAAGAGGACAGCCCCGTCGTTAACAGGTTGAAGACAGCCGGCGGTGTGCTGATGGCCAAGACCAATGTCGCCACAATGCTGTCCGACTGGCAATCGGACAATCCGCTGTTCGGCCGCAACAGCAATCCCTGGAATCTCCAGCGCACCCCGGGCGGATCCAGCGGCGGCGCCGCTGCCGCCGTCTGCACAGGCATGACACCGTTCGACATCGGCACCGACATGCAGGACTCGATCCGCCTTCCCGCGGCGTTCTGCGGCGTCTACGGCCTGAAGCCGACGGAACATCGCGTTTCGCTGGCCGGCGCCTTTCCGGATCCAGGCGGTGCGGCGCGAAGCGTGCGGCTGATGTCCTGTCTCGGCCCACTGGCGCGCAGCATCGACGATTTGGCGTTGATCTATCGGATCATCTCCGGCCCGGACGACCGCGACACCGACCTTGCGCCGGTGCCCGTCGAGGCCATGCCGAAGCTCGACCTCCAAAACTTTGCGCATCGCTTTCGCGCCCTCCTTTCCCGGGTTCCCAGTGGCCGGCGGCATCAGTGCAGCGGTCGAAAATGTCGCAAGACGACTGCAAGATGCCGGCGCCATCATCGAGGAAGCGAAACTGCCCAAGCTCGACCTGCACGACGATCTCGCCCAGGGCGGCGCGCTGATCGGCATAATGATGGAGGCGGCGCAGCAGGAACCGCCGGAGGAGCCGGCATCGGTCTCGCGCTGGTTTGAGGCACTGGCCCGCCGCGACAAATCCATTCTCGCCTGGGACCGTTTTTTCGAGGATTGGGACGCTCTGCTCTGCCCGGTCGCCATGACCACAGCATTCCCGCATTGTGCGCCGGGCACTGCGATCAAAGTCGACGGCAAGGACCAGAGCTACTGGATGTTGCCGGCCTACGGAGCCGTCTTCAACTACAGCGGCCACCCGGCGCTTTCGATACCTTGCGGGCAGGACAGCGACGGCCTGCCGATCGGCCTGCAGCTTGTCGGCGGACGCTGGTCGGAGGCGCGGCTGCTCGCCGTGGGCAAGGGGATGGCGCCCTTGACCGGCGGCTTCAGTCGTCCGCCCGGCTATTGAGCGAAGCGCGACAGTCCGTAAGGCGCCAGCAGCGGGTCGCGCTCGCCGCCAAGGATTTCGCGCGTGGCGAACAGGCCGACGGCCGGCGCCAGCGTGATGCCGGAATGCATGACCGCGATGTAGACGCCATCCATGCCCTCGGCGCGGCCGATGATCGGAAAGCCGTCGATCGGTGTCGGCCGGTAGCCGACCGTGTAGAAATCCAGCTCAAGTCCGTCGCTGTCGCGCAACATGGCTTTCGTGGCCGCGAACAACGCGCGGGCGGTGGCTTTGGCATCCATCCCCGGATCGGCGCCGCCGAAGTCCGAGCCGGCGATGATACGGCCTTCCGCCGTCTGGCGCATGTGCAGCCGCTCGGCCAGCACCAGTCCGTTGAGCAGCTTCTTGTATGGCCGCGAATGGACGATCAGGCCGGGCGGGGTCTCGATCGGCAGGTTGATGCCGGCGGTCGCGGCAATGTCCGGCGAGCCGACGCCTGCCGCGATCACCACCTCGTCGGCGGCAATCAGCCCATGCGATGTGCCCACGCCGGTTATCCTGCCATTGGTCTGGATCAGCGCCGTGACCGTACTGGAACGGATGCGCGCGCCGCGCTGTTCGGCATCGGCCAGCAGGGCCTTGGAGGCTGCGAGCGGCTCGGCAACACCTTCCTCGGCGACATGCAAAGCGAAATCCGGCGGTTCGGCGAGATTCGGCTCGATGCGCGCCGCGCCGGCACGGTCGACGCGCTCGATGCCGTAGCCCCAGGCTGAGTGCTCCGCGGCATAGGTCTCCATATCCGCCGCCGATAGATCCCAGCACAGGCCGCCGCACCAGTTGAGCGGCAGGCCGGGCAGGTCTCTCGCCAGCCGGGACCATTCGGCCATGGCGCGGCTGCGCAGCCGGAAATAAGGCTCCGGATTGCCCCAGCTGGCATTGATCCAGGCAAAGGAATTGAGCGTCGCGACACCCCCGGCCTCGCTGTCGGCGATGACCGTTACCTGGGCGCCCGCTTTGGTCAGGTGCCAGGCAATCGACGCACCGATGATGCCGGCGCCGATGACGATCACTTGTTTGCCGGCGCTCATGTTCGCTCCTGATCCAAGGGTGACGTGTCATCCAAGTGCCATCCTGTCCGCCGCTTGCCAACATCGAATGCCGTAAAAAAGGCAGCTTGACATCAATACGTACGTACGTATTAGCGGCCATGGCTAGACAATCACTCCGCGAAAAACTCCTCGGTGCCGGTTTCCAGACCATCTGGGACTCGGGCTATGCCGCCGCCGGCATACGCGACATCGTCGCCGCGGCTGACGCCCGGCCGGGCTCCTTCACGAACCATTTTGCCTCCAAGGAGCAATTTGTTGGCGAAGTGGTCGACCGCTATTTCGCCTATGTGAGCGGACTGGTCGAAACAGCGCTGGCCCGGGATGGGACCCCGCCTGTCGGCAGGCTGCGCCGTTATCTCGATATCATCACCTCGAAGCTTGAAGCGCATGATTGGGCGCGCGGCTGCATGATCGGCAATCTCAGTCTTGAGACCGCCGTGCACAGCGAACCGCTGCGCCTGCGGCTGGTCGCTATCTTCGAGCGCTGGCGTCGGCCCTTCGCGGCCTGCATCGCCGAAGGCCAGGCGACCGGCGACATCACGAGAGCCTTCGATGCCGAGGACCTTGCCGACTTCCTGCTGTCGTCCTGGCAAGGCGCCATGCTGCGTATGAAAGTCGAGCGTAGCCCCGAGCCGCTCGAGCGATTCAAGAAGATCATCTTCAGTACAGTCTTTGGAAAGGAGCCGATCCCATGACTTCGAAAGCCGACATGCCTCAGGCGGGCGTCGCCGCACCGAGACGTTCGCAAATCGCCGTCCTCGATTCGACCATGTCCTTTGTCGAGGCCGGCGCGTCCGGCCCGACCGTGCTGTTCCTGCATGGCAATCCGACCTCGTCGCATATCTGGCGCAACATCATCCCGCACGTGGCGCCGTTCGGGCGCTGCATCGCGCCCGACCTGATCGGCTATGGCCAATCCGGCAAGCCCGATATCGACTATCGCTTCTTCGACCATGTCCGCTACCTCGACGCCTTTCTCGACGCGCTCGACATCAGGGACATGGTTCTGGTCGCCCAGGATTGGGGCACTGCCCTGGCCTTCCATCTTGCGGCGCGGTGGCCGCGCCGCGTTCTCGGCCTCGCCTTCATGGAGTTCATCCGGCCCTTCGAGCGTTGGGAGGACTTTCACCAGCGTCCGCAAGCTCGCGAAATGTTCAAGGCGTTGCGTACACCCGATGTCGGCGAGAAGCTGGTCCTGGAAGACAATGTCTTCGTCGAAAAATTGCTGCCGGCCTCGGTGCTGCGCACAATGAGCGACGAAGAGATGGCCGTCTACCGGGCGCCGTTCCCGACGCCGCTATCGCGCAGGCCGGTGCTGCGTTTGCCCCGGGAATTGCCGATCGAGGGTCAGCCCGCCGACGTCGCCGCCATCAGCGAACACGACCATCGGGCGCTGCGGCTGTCCACCTATCCGAAACTGCTGTTCGCCGGCGATCCAGGCGCGCTGATCTCACCGCAGGCCGCACGCGAATTCGCGGCCAGCTTGAAGAACTGCCGGTTCATCGATCTCGGGCCTGGCGCGCACTACCTGCAGGAGGATCATGCCGACACGATCGGCAGCGCTATCGCCGGCTGGCTTCCGGGGGTCGTTCAGGCGGGCCGCATGAACGAACCCGCCTGAAGCAAGCCATGCAACCGGCGGCGTTCACGCCGCCGGACCGGTCGACAGCCCGGCGCTGCGCTGCTAGAAGCCCGGCCTGTCACACGGAAATCCCAAGAGAATGCCCGAAATTATTCCAGAGGAAGTGGCGCGCCGCCGCACTTTCGCGATCATCGCCCACCCCGACGCCGGCAAGACGACGCTGACCGAAAAGCTGCTGCTGTTCGGTGGCGCCATCCAGCTTGCCGGCGAGGTCAAGGCCAAGAAGGACCGCATCCAGACGCGTTCCGACTGGATGAAGATCGAGCGCGAGCGCGGCATTTCGGTCGTCACCTCGGTGATGACGTTCGAATATGAGGACAACGTCTTCAACCTGCTCGACACGCCGGGCCACGAGGATTTCGCCGACGACACCTATCGCACGCTGTCGGCGGTCGACTCGGCCGTCATGGTCATCGACGCCGCCAAGGGCATCGAGCCGCGCACGCTGAAGCTGTTCGAGGTCTGCCGGCTGCGCGACATCCCGATCATCACCTTCGTCAACAAGATGGACCGTGAAAGCCGCGATCCGTTCGAGATTTTGGACGAGATCGAGCAGAAGCTGGCGCTGGACACCGCGCCCATCACCTGGCCGATTGGCCGTGGCAAGACTTTTTCCGGCACCTATCACCTGGCGCTGAACGCCGTGCGCAAGGGCGACGACGAGAAGGAACGCACGCCGGTCAACGGTCCCGATTCCAACCGCGTTGCCGGCATGCTGCCGGAAAACGAGCGCGAGGCTTTCATCGAGGAACTGGAGCTCGCGCGAGAGGCGTGCAGACCCCTTGATATCGACGCTTTTCGCGAGGGCCATCTGACGCCGGTCTATTTCGGCTCGGCGCTGCGCAATTATGGCGTGCGCGACCTGATCGAGGCGCTTGGCGCCTTTGGTCCGCCACCGCGCGCGCAGGAGGCCGACACCCGCACCATCGAGGCGACGGAGGAAAAAATGACCTCCTTCGTCTTCAAGATCCAGGCCAACATGGATCCCAACCACCGCGACCGCATCGCCTTCGTGCGCGTCTGCTCGGGCAAGCTCGAGCGCGGCATGAAGGCCAAGCTGGTGCGCACGGGAAAGCCGATGAGCCTCTCGGCCCCGCAATTCTTCTTCGCCCGCACCCGTGTCACCGCCGACGAAGCCTTCGCCGGAGATGTCGTCGGCATCCCCAACCACGGCACGCTGCGCATCGGCGACACGCTGACCGAGGGCGAGGAAATCCTGTTTCGCGGCGTGCCGAATTTTGCCCCGGAAATCCTGCGTCGTGTCCGCCTCGGCGACGCGATGAAGGCGAAAAAACTCAAGGAAGCGCTGCACCAGATGGCCGAGGAAGGCGTGGTGCAGCTGTTTTCGCCCGAGGACGGCTCACCGGCTATCGTCGGCGTCGTCGGCGCCCTGCAGCTCGATGTGCTGAAAGAGCGGCTGAACTTCGAATACACCCTGCCCGTCGAATTCGAGATGTCGCGCTTTTCGGTCTGCCGCTGGATCTCGGCCGATGACAAGGCCGAGGTGCTTCGCTTCATCGAGGCGCATCGCGGCGACATCGCCCGCGACCTCGACAACGACCCGGTCTTCCTCGCCCAGCACGCCTTCTCGCTGAACTACGAAGCCGAGCGCTGGAAAGCAATCCGCTTCGCCACGATCAAGGATTATCAGGTCCGCGACAAAGCGGCATAGGAACCCTTTTTCCTTCTCCCGTTCACGGGGAGAAGGTGCCCGAAGGGCGGATGAGGGGCAGCGCCGACTTCAAGGATCGTTAGACTCAATCCCCCGGCCTTCGCAAGCTCTGGGCGTTCGAAGCTCGAAAAGCCAAGCAATTGGCTTTTCGTCCGCTACGCGGACCGCTTCTCACCCTTTCGCCGCCGCCTCCAATTTGGCGATATCGATCTTGCCCATCTGCATCATCGCTGACATCACCCGGCCGGCCTTGGCCCTGTCAGGGTCCTGAAGCAGTCGCGGCAACTGCTCCGGCACGACCTGCCAGGAAACACCGAACTTGTCCTTCAGCCAGCTGCATCGGCCGGGCTCGCCGCCGCCTTCGGTGAGTTTGCTCCAGAAATGATCGACCTCGTCCTGCGTCTTGCAGTCGATCGAGAGCGACATGGCCTCCGTGAACTTGTATTGCGGGCCGCCATTGAGCGCCTGGAACTGCACACCGTCGAGCTCGAACGATGCCACCAGCACTTTGCCTTCCGAAGCATGGCCCTGCGGCCAGCGCGTGACGCTCAGCACCTTCGAATTCTTGAAGATGGATACGTAATGGTTCATGGCCTCTTCGGCCTGGTCGTCGAACCACAGGAAGGTGGTGATCTTTTGCATGTCGTGCTCCTCGGTTGCTTCTTGCTGCCACAATGAAACGGCTGGCTCCCGGAATGGCGCCATTTCTTGCCGTCTGCCCAAGGACGGTCGTGATACGCCCGATCCGACAACGGCACCGGATTTTCCTGGAGAATCTGGCGCATTGCAAAATTGTGGCCAGACCATAGTTGCGCGTCTATAACCCCTGCGATCAAAGTTCAGCGCCGCCGCGCCCGGCGCGGCCAGCCACCAAGGAAAAAACATGCCCGCCTACCGTTCCCGCACCACCACCCATGGCCGCAACATGGCCGGCGCCCGCGGCCTGTGGCGCGCCACAGGCATGAAGGATAGTGATTTCGGCAAGCCGATCATCGCGGTGGTCAATTCCTTCACCCAGTTCGTGCCCGGCCATGTTCATCTGAAGGACCTCGGCCAGCTGGTCGCGCGCGAGATCGAGAAGGCCGGCGGTGTCGCCAAGGAATTCAACACCATCGCGGTGGACGACGGCATCGCCATGGGCCATGACGGCATGCTCTATTCGCTGCCGTCGCGTGAGCTGATCGCCGATTCCGTCGAATACATGGTCAACGCGCATTGCGCCGACGCCATGGTCTGCATCTCCAACTGCGACAAGATCACACCCGGCATGCTGATGGCCTCGCTGCGCCTCAACATCCCGACCGTGTTCGTCTCCGGCGGGCCGATGGAAGCCGGCAAGGTCGTGCTGGCCGGCAAGACGCAGGCGCTCGACCTGGTCGACGCCATGGTGGCCGCTGCCGACGACAAGATCTCCGACGAGGACGTCAAGGTCATCGAGCGCTCGGCCTGCCCGACCTGCGGCTCCTGCTCGGGCATGTTCACCGCCAACTCGATGAACTGCCTGACCGAGGCACTCGGCCTGTCGTTGCCCGGCAACGGCTCGACGCTGGCCACACATGCCGACCGCAAGCGTCTGTTCGTCGAGGCCGGTCATCTCGTCGTCGATCTCGCCCAGCGCTACTACGAGCAGGATGACGAGAGCGCACTGCCGCGCAGCATCGCCTCGAAGGGCGCCTTCGAGAACGCCATGACGCTCGACATCGCCATGGGAGGCTCGACCAACACGGTGCTGCACATCCTGGCCGCCGCCCATGAGGGTGAGGTCGACTTCACCATGGAGGACATCGACCGGCTGTCGCGGCGGGTGCCTGTCCTTTGCAAGGTGGCGCCGGCTAAGTCCGACGTGCACATGGAAGACGTCCATCGCGCCGGCGGCATCATGGCCATCCTCGGCCAGCTCGACGAGGCCGGACTGATCAATCGCGATCTGCCGACGGTGCATACCGCCAGCCTCGGCGAAGCGCTCGACCATTGGGATATTTCGCGCACCTCGAGCCAGAATGTGCGCGACTTTTTCCTCGCCGCTCCCGGCGGCGTGCCGACACAGGTCGCCTTCAGCCAGGACCGTCGCTGGGACGAGCTCGACACGAACCGCGAAACCGGCGTCATCCGCTCGGCGAAGACGCCTTTCTCGAAAGATGGCGGCCTTGCCGTGCTGAAAGGCAATCTGGCGCTCGACGGCTGCATCGTGAAGACGGCCGGCGTCGACGAGTCTGTCCTGAAATTCACCGGTCCGGCGCGCGTCTTCGAGAGCCAAGACGCTTCGGTCAAGGCGATCCTTGCCAATGAGATCAAGGCTGGCGATGTCGTCGTCATCCGCTATGAGGGACCGCGCGGCGGCCCCGGCATGCAGGAAATGCTCTATCCGACCAGCTATCTGAAGTCGAAGGGCCTGGGCAAGGCCTGCGCGCTGGTCACCGATGGCCGCTTCTCCGGCGGCACCTCGGGCCTGTCCATCGGCCATGCTTCGCCTGAAGCGGCGGAAGGCGGGCTGATCGGGCTGGTGCAGGAGGGCGATACGATCGAGATCGATATCCCGAACCGCACCATCCGCCTCGCCGTGGACGACGCGGAACTCGATGCGCGCCGCGCGGCCATGGAGGCCAAGGGCGCGGACGCTTGGAAGCCGCAGGAAAAGCGCAAGCGCAAGGTGACGACCGCGCTGCGCGCCTACGCTGCCTTCGCCACCAGTGCCGACAAGGGGGCCGTGAGGCACGTGCCGGAGTAAGGGCGGTTCTTCCTTCTCCCACAACAAGGCAGGGGAATCGCATATGGCGTTTTGGGAGTTGAAATTGGTCTGAGAAGAGATTCTTTGGGAAGGCAGTCCAGCGAAGGAGTGACTGCCATGTCCTGCCTTGAGAGCTATTTCGGCGCGGTCCCTGACCCGCGCGCGGCCAACGCCACGCACCGGCTTGGCGATTTGATCGTGATGATGGTTGCGGCAAGCCTGTGCGGCGCGACCAATGCGACGGAGTTTTCGTTGTTTGCGCAAGAGCGCAAGCAGGCGCTGTCGCGGTTGATCGCGTATGAGGAGGCGCCCAGCCATGACACCTTCTCGCGGCTGCTGCGCCTGCTCGATCCTGAGGCCTTCGGGCGCGCCTTCGCCGCGTTTGCCGCAGGCTTTGCCCAGGCATGCCAGGGCGTGGTCTCGCTCGACGGCAAGGCGCTGCGGCGGGCTTATGAGAAGGGCCTTGCAGCCAGTCCGCCCTTGACGGTCTCGGCCTTTGCCGCCGAGACGCGGCTGTGCTTGGCGGCTTCGCCCGGCGATGCGGAGAATGAGGTCGAGGCTGCCCTCAAGGTAGTCGAACTCATTGATCTCACTGGTA